>CP019797.1:1789845-2101682 GCA_002951995.1 Stenotrophomonas acidaminiphila | reverse complement strand
CGATGGCGTCCAGCGACGGCCGCTACCGGCTGGCCTACAACGGCGAGATCTACAACTTCGCCACGCTGCGTGCCGAGCTGGAACCGCTCGGCCATGCTTTCCACGGTCATTCCGACACCGAGGTGCTGCTGGCCGCGGTCGTGCAGTGGGGGCTGGAGGCGACGCTGCGGCGCTGCAACGGCATGTTCGCGATCGCGCTGTGGGACCGGCGCGAACAACGCCTGTCGCTGGCCCGCGACCGGGTCGGCAAGAAGCCGCTGTACTACGGCTGGGCCGGCGACACGCTGGTGTTCGGTTCCGAACTGAAGGCGCTGTGGCGGCACCCGGCGTTCGACAACGGCATCGACCGCGACGCGCTGACCCTGCTGCTGCGGCTGGACTACATCCCGGCGCCGCACTGCATCCACGAGCGTGCGTTCAAGCTGATGCCGGGCCGGGTGCTGCAACTGGACGCGGCCGCGGTGGCCGCCGGTGCCGCCGCGCACCGGCCGGCGCAGGCGCAGGTGGCGTACTGGGACGCGCCCTCGCGCATGGCCGCCTGCCTGGCCACGCCGTTCGCCGGCAGCGCGGCCGAGGCCACCGACGCGCTCGACGCGCGGCTGCGCCAGGCCGTGGCGCTGCGCATGGTGGCCGACGTGCCGGTGGGCGTGTTCCTGTCCGGCGGCACCGATTCGGCCCTCGTCACGGCGCTGATGCAGGCGCAGAGCATGGCCCCGGTGCACAGTTTCAGCATCGGCTTCGAGGACTCCGACCACGACGAGGCGCCGCTGGCCAGGGAGGTCGCCGCCCACCTGGGCTGCGACCACACCGAGCTGTACGTCAGCGGTGCCGATGCGCTGGCGGTGGTGCCGGAGCTGCCGGTGATGTTCGACGAGCCGTTCGCCGATGCTTCGCAGGTGCCGACCGCGCTGGTGGCGCGGCTGGCGCGGCGCGGGGTCACCGTGGCGCTGTCCGGCGATGGCGGCGACGAACTGTTCTTCGGCTACACCCGCTACCAGCGCGCGCTGCGCAACTGGCGCGCGCTGCAGCGCGTGCCGGCGCCGCTGCGCCGCTGGCTGGGCCGTCGTGCCCGGGCACAGGGCGAGGATTCGCGCGCCGGCGGGCTGCCCGCGCTGCTGGCCGAGGCCGGCGCCAGCGGCATCGGCGATGTCTACCGCAACCGCATCTCGCGCTGGCGCGACCCCGCCGCGGTGGTGCGTGGCGCACGCGAGCCGGCCACGTTCTACAGCCTGCCCGACCCGCTGCAGGGGCAGGGCACGGCGGCCGACGCGATGATGCTGGCCGATTTCACCACCTATCTGGCCGACGACCTGCTGTGCAAGGTGGACCGCACCAGCATGGCGGCCAGCCTGGAGGCACGCGCGCCACTGCTGGACTGGCAGGTGGCCGAGTTCGCCTGGTCGCTGCCGCTGGCCATGAAGCTGCGCGACGGCACCAGCAAGTACCTGCCCAAGCAGGTGCTGCGGCGCTACCTGCCCGACGCGATGGTGTTCCGCGGCAAGCGCGGCTTCGGCGCGCCGGTGACGCAGTGGCTGCGCGGCGAGCTGCAGGGCTGGGCCGGCGACCTGCTCGATCCGCGACGGCTGCGCCAGGACGGGGTGTTCGAGGAGGCCGCCATCTCCACGCTGTGGCAGCGCTTCGGCCAGGGCGAGCGCAAGTGGCACACCCACCTGTGGAACGTGCTGATGTTCCAGGCCTGGCAGGCGCACTGGCAGGCGCAGCGGGCGCAGGTGCGGGCGGGCTGACCGCGGCCGGCCTTCACCGGCCAACAAGGTGCGGTCGGCTAGGCTGGACTTCCCTTACCGCAGCGAGGTCGCCATGCAACCGTACCGCATCGCCGTACTTGTCGGCAGCCTGCGCAAGGAGTCCCACAACCGCCGCCTGGCGCTGGCCCTGGAGAAGCTGGCCGGCGATCGCGCGCGGTTCGACTACCTGCGCATCGACGACATCCCGCTCTACAACCAGGACCATGACGGCGACTTCCCGGCGCAGGGCACGCGCCTGAAAGCCGCGATCCGCCAGGCCGATGCGCTGCTGTTCGTCACCGCCGAGTACAACCGCTCCATTCCCGGGGTGCTCAAGAACGCCATCGATACCGCCTCGCGGCCGTACGGCGACAGCGCCTTCGACGGCAAGCCGGCGGCGGTGATCGGGACCTCGCCCGGCGCGGCCGGCACCGCGATGGCCCAGCAGCACCTGCGCAACGTGCTGGTGTTCGTCAACCTGTCGGTGATGGCCCAGCCCGAGGCCTTCCTGCAGTACAAGGAAGGGCTGATCGAGGCCGATGGTAGCGTGACCAACGACGGCACCCGCCGCTTCCTGCAGGCGTATGTCGACCGCTTCCTGGACTGGATCCGGATCCACGCCCGGCACTGAACGCGCCGGCGCGGCCCGATCGGGCGATAATGCGGACCCCGGCACCGGCGACGCTGCCGGGGTTTGCGTGCCGGTGGCGTCGCAGGCCCTTGTGAAGCGGGGCCGGTGGCCACATCCACGGGCTGCCGACAGCTTGTCCACGGACTTATCCCCACATTGCCGGCCTGCATCGGCCTACCATGGCCGGGTCGTTTTCCCGCTGCACGAAGGTTTTTCATGTCTGCCCGTCCTGGCTTCCGTTCCGACCGCAACGACCGCGCAGAGCGCGGCGAACAGCGCATCGACACCCTGCGCGTGCCCCCGCATTCGGTCGAGGCCGAACAGGCGGTGCTCGGCGGCCTGATGCTGGCGCCGGAGGCCTTCGACCGGGTCAACGAGGCACTGACCGAAAAGGACTTCTACCGCCGCGACCACCAGCTGATCTACCGCGCCATCCGCGAGCTGTCCGAGCGCGACCGGCCGTTCGATGCGGTGACGCTGGGCGAGTGGTTCGAATCGCAGGGCAAGCTGGAGCAGGTCGGCGACGGCGCCTACCTGATCGAACTGGCCAGCACCACGCCGTCGGCCGCCAACATTGGCGCCTACGCCGAGATCGTGCGCGATAAGGCGGTGCTGCGGCAGCTGATCCAGGTCGGCACCGACATCGTCAACGACGGCTTCCAGCCCGAGGGCCGCGACAGCACCGAACTGCTGGCGTCGGCGGAAAAATCGGTGTTCGCCATTGCCGAGCAGGGCGCACGCGGTCGCACCGACTTCGTGGCCATGCCCGGCGCGTTGAAGGATGCGTTCGAGGAACTGCGCAACCGCTTCGAGAACGGCGGCAACATCACCGGCCTGCCAACCGGTTACAACGAATTCGATGCGATGACCGCCGGCCTGCAGCCGACCGACCTGATCATCCTGGCCGCGCGCCCGGCGATGGGCAAGACCACCTTCGCGCTGAACATCGCCGAGTACGCGGCGATCAAGTCGAAGAAAGGCGTGGCGGTGTTCTCCATGGAAATGTCGGCCTCGCAGCTGGCCATGCGCCTGATTTCCTCCAACGGCCGCATCAACGCCACGCGACTGCGCACCGGCCAGCTCGAGGACGAGGACTGGAGCCGCGTCACCAGCGCCATCCGCATGCTCAAGGAAACCAAGATCTTCATCGACGACACCCCGGGCGTGTCGCCGGAAGTGCTGCGCTCCAAGTGCCGCCGGCTCAAGCGCGAGCATGACCTGGGGCTGGTGGTGATCGACTACCTGCAGCTGATGAGCGTGCCCGGCAACAGCGAGAACCGCGCCACCGAGATCTCGGAGATCTCGCGTTCGCTCAAGGGACTGGCCAAGGAGCTGAACGTGCCGGTGATCGCGCTGTCCCAGCTCAACCGCTCGCTGGAAACGCGTACCGACAAGCGCCCGGTGATGGCCGACCTGCGCGAATCGGGCGCCATCGAGCAGGACGCGGACATGATCGTGTTCATCTACCGCGACGAGTACTACAACAAGGAAAACTCGCCGGACAAGGGCCTGGCCGAGATCATCATCGGCAAGCACCGTGGTGGCCCCACCGGATCGTGCAAGCTGAAGTTCTTCGGCGAATACACCCGCTTCGACAACCTCAGCCACGACAGCGTCGGCGCGTTCGAGTAACGCGCCGGCGATCTCATCCGTTGCCCCAGATATCGCCGAAGGCGCGGGCGAAGTTGGCGCCCAGGACTTTGTCCACCACGCGCGGCGGGTGCCCGCGGCGCAGCAGCGCATCGGCCACCTGCGCCAGCCGGCGCGGGCTGTTGGCGTCGGGCAGGTAGGGCGTGCGGTTCTCGCCCGGCGCACCGGTGCCGGCCAGCCGGCGTTCGCGCATCTGCCGCTCCATGTCGCGGATGTCCTGCGCGTCCACCGGGAAGAACAGCGCGTCGCTGCCGATCCCGACGTGATCCTCGCCACACACGCGCAGCGCGTGCTCGAGGTGCGCGATGTAGTCGGCCAGCAGCGGCTGGCGGCTGTCTTCGGTGAGGAACGGCAGCATGTAGATGCCGACCACGCCGCCCTTGTCGGCCATCGCCCGCAACTCGGTATCGCGCTTGTTGCGCGGATGCTCGAACACCGCGCTGCAGCCGGCGTGGGTGATCAGCGGTGGCGTGCGGCTGGCCTCGATGCCTTCGCGCGTGGCCAGGGCGCTGGAGTGGCTGAGGTCCAACGCCACGCCGCAGTCGTTCATGCGGGCCACGGCTTCGCGCCCGAGCGGGCTCAGGCCACTGGGCGCGGCGTCCAGGCAACCGCCGCCGAACGGCGAGGCGTGGTTGTAGGACAACTGCATGACCCGTACCCCGAGCCCGCGGAACAGGTCGATGCGCTCGAGCCTGTCCTCGAGCATGGTGGCGGCCTCGAACGAGAAGATCAGCGCCACCCGGCCTTCGCGCTTGGCGCGCGCCAGGTCGGCGTGGTGGACGACCTTGAGGAACATCTCCGGCACCGATTCGACCAGTTGCTGCGCGCGGGCGATGTCGGCGACGGTTTCCTCGAATGACCCGGCCGCGCCGCCGAGCGTGGTCTTGATCGCGCTGATGCCCGAGTCGCGTATCTGACGCAGGTGCAGCGCCTGCGCATCGTCATCCAGCAGCGCGCCGATCGACGCCAGCACATTGGCATCCAGGACCAGGGCGCGGGCATACAGCGCACTGCTGTCGGCCGAGGCAATGGCGGCGGGCGCTGCCCCGTTCGTCGCGGCGGCCGGCACGGCCAGCCCCGCCAGCAGACCGCCGCCCCAGCCCAGCACGCGGCGACGCGATGCATCGATACCCATCGAACTCCCTTCGTGGCGATGACAGACGGCGATCATGGCCCAAGCGGCGCGCCCGGCACAAACCCGGGGCCGCGCGTGGCACCGGCCGGGACGCCTGCGCGCTCCACGCGATGCCAATCTCGCTGTCGTTGCCGCCGGTCTTCCCGGTTGCAGCAGGCCGCCCCTGCGGGCGAGTGCGGGAGGCCTGTGCTGGGCACTGCCGCGCGGTACGGACGAATACCGCGCGCTGCGCGGGGCAGGGCAGGGCCTTCAGGTTGCAGCAGGCGCTTACGTCACCTTCTTCGCTGCCGGTGGGCGAAGTACGTGTGGCAACAGGCCCACTCGCGGATGAGGGTGGACCACCCGCGCGTCGTATTGCCGCGCGGTACGGACGAATACCGCGCGCTGCGCGGGCAGGGCAGGGCCTTCAGGTTGCAGCAGGCGCTTACGTCACCTTCTTCGTTGCCGGCTGGCGAAGTACGTGTGGCAGCAGACCCTCTCGCGGGTGAGGGCGGGCGGACCACCCGCGCGTGGTACTGCCACGCGGTGTTGACGAACGCCCCGCGCGCTGCGCGGGGCGGGGTTGCGTGTTGCCGCAGGCGCCTACGCCACCTTCTTCGCCGCCAGCTGGCGGAGGACGTACTGCAGCAGGCCACCATTGCGGAAATACTCGACTTCCTTCGGCGTCAGCAGCAGCACATGCGCCTGGAAGCGGGTCACACGGCCGTCGGGGCGGGTCGCGGTGACGCTGGCGCGCTTGGACTGGCCGTCCTCCAGTCCGGTGATGTCGAACACCTCCGAGCCGTCCAGCCCGAGCGTCTGCGCGTTCTCGCCCGGCAGGAACTGCAGCGGCAGCACGCCCATGCCCACCAGGTTGGAGCGGTGGATGCGCTCGAAGCTCTCGGCGATCACCGCCTTGACCCCGAGCAGGTTGGTGCCCTTGGCGGCCCAGTCGCGCGAGGAGCCGGTGCCGTATTCCTTGCCGGCCACCACCACCAGCGGCGTGCCGGTGGCCTTGTACTTCATCGCCGCGTCGTAGATGGACATCTTTTCCGGCGGCTGCACGCCGAAGTACAGGGTGTTGCCGCCTTCCTCGCCGCCGAACATCAGGTTCTTGATGCGGATGTTGGCGAAAGTGCCGCGCACCATCACGTCGTCGTTGCCGCGGCGGCTGCCGTAGCTGTTGAAGTCGGCCGGCTGCACGCCGCGCGACTGCAGGAAGCGGCCCGCGGGCGAGTCCTTCTTGATGTTGCCGGCCGGGGAGATGTGGTCGGTGGTGATCGAGTCGCCGAACAGGCCGAGCACGCGCGCGCCATGGATGTCGGCGATGCTGCCCACGGCCATGGTCATGCCGTCGAAGTACGGCGGGTTCTTGATGTAGGTGGACGCCGCGTCCCACTGGTAGGCCTGGCCCTCCGGCGACTCGATGCGCGCCCAGCGGCTGTCGCCCTTGAACACGTCGGCGTAGTTCTGCTTGAACATCTCCGGGCCGACGGTGGCGGCGATGACGTCGCCGATTTCCTTGTTGCTGGGCCAGATGTCGCGCAGGTAGACGTCGTTGCCGTCGCGGTCCGTGCCCAGCGGTTCGCGGGTCAGGTCGATGTTGACCGTACCGGCGATGGCGTAGGCCACCACCAGCGGCGGCGAGGCCAGGTAGTTGGCCTTGACCTCGGGATGCACGCGGCCCTCGAAGTTGCGGTTGCCCGACAACACCGAGGCGACCACCAGGTCGCCGGCGGCGATGCCGGCGCTGACCTCGGTGGGCAGCGGGCCGGAGTTGCCGATGCAGGTGGTGCAGCCGTAGCCGACCACGTAGAAGCCCAGCTTCTCCAGTTCCTTCAGTACGCCGGCCTTTTCCAGGTAGTCGGTGACCACCCGCGAGCCCGGCCCGAGCGAGGTCTTGACCCAGGGCTGGCGGGTCAGGCCGCGTGCGGCGGCGTTGCGCGCCAGCAGGCCGGCGCCGATCATCACCGCCGGGTTGGAGGTGTTGGTGCACGACGTGATGGCGGCGATCACCACCGCGCCGTCCTTCAGCCGCACCTTGCGGCCGTCGATCTCGATGTCGGCATGGCCCTTGGCCAGCTGCTCGTTGCCCACCGCCGCGCCGCCGCCCTCGTTGATGAACTCGGCGACCTCGCCGTTGCGGTGGTCGCGGTTGGCAGTGAGCCCGACCAGCGCATCGGCGAAGTTCCGGCGCACGTCCTGCAGCAGCACCCGGTCCTGCGGGCGCTTGGGGCCGGCCAGCGACGGCTGCACCGTGCCCATGTCCAGTTCTAGCGTGGCGCTGTAGCGCGCATGCGGGCTGTCCGGCGCATGCCACAGGCCCTGGGCCTTGGCATAGGCTTCGACCAGCGCGATCTGCGCGTCGCTGCGCCCGGACAGGCGCAGGTAGTTCAGCGACTCGGCGTCGATCGGGAAGATGCCGCAGGTGGCCCCGTACTCCGGCGCCATGTTGGCGATGGTGGCGCGGTCGGCCAGCGGCAGGTGCTGCAGGCCATCCCCGTAGAACTCGACGAACTTGCCGACCACGCCCAGCGCGCGCAGCATCTGGGTGACGGTCAGCACTAGGTCGGTGGCGGTGGCGCCTTCGGGCAGGCGGCCGCTGAGCTTGAAGCCGACCACCTGCGGAATCAGCATCGACGAAGGCTGGCCGAGCATGGCGGCCTCGGCCTCGATGCCGCCCACGCCCCAGCCGAGCACGCCGATGCCGTTGATCATGGTGGTGTGCGAGTCGGTGCCGAACACGGTGTCCGGGAACGCCCAGCGGGTGCCGTCCACGTCGCGCTCCATCACCACCCGGGCCAGGTTCTCCAGGTTCACCTGGTGCACGATGCCGGTGTTCGGTGGCACCACCTTGAAGTTCTCGAACGCCTTCTGGCCCCAGCGCAGGAAACCGTAGCGCTCGCGGTTGCGCTCGAACTCGATGCGGCCATTGAGGTCCAGCGCGTCGGCGCGGCCGAACACATCCACCTGCACCGAGTGGTCGATCACCAGTTCCGAGGGAATCAGCGGGTTGATCTGCTCGGCGCGGCCGCCCAGCCGGGTGACCGCATCGCGCATCGCCGCCAGGTCGACCACGCACGGCACCCCGGTGAAGTCCTGCAGCACCACCCGCGCCGGCATGAAGGCGATCTCGGTGTCCGGTTCGGCCTGCGGATTCCACCTGGCCACCGCCTCGATGTGCTCGGGGCCCACGGTCTGGCCGCCGTCCTCGTGGCGGAGCAGGTTCTCCAGCAGGATCTTCATCGAGTAGGGCAGGTGCGAGAGGTCGAAGCGCTCGCCCAGCCTGGGCAGGCTGCAATAGGTGTAGGTCTGGTCGCCGACGGTGAGTTGGCTGCGGGTGGAGAACGAATCGCTCATGGCTGACTCCTGTTGCGGATGGCGTGCGGCGGCGCTCAGGCGCGCGCTGGCTGGCGCGGTGCGCCCCGTTCAGTGAAGCGGTCGCCCGAGTATGGACGATCTTTCCGGGGGCGGGGCCGGTGCAGGCCCCCGAGCATACGCACCGGTTTGTTGCAGCCATGTCACGGGAAGGGCGCAGACCCTTGCGGCACAAGCCTTGCGGCGCTGCCAAGGGTGCCCCGTGCGCTTGGGTATGCGGGTCAAGGTATGTATAATTCGTGCATACTTTGGAGGGCGCCCGATGGAAGCCACCGTTGCTGAACGCGGACAGATCACCCTGCCCAAGGCCGTGCGCGACGCGCTGGGCCTGACCAAGGGCACGCTGTTGAAGGTCGAGCTGGAAGGCAGCCGCATCATCCTGCGCAAGAGCGTGGACGATGCCATTTCCCGTGCCCGTGGCAAGTTCGCGCTGGACGGCTTCCCGTCCGCCGAGCAGGCCGTGCGTACCGTGCGCGACGAGGCCGGCGAGGCCGGCGGCGCATGATCGCGGTCGATTCCCCGGTGCTGATCGAACTGCTCAGCGACGGCCCCGCGCCGACGCGGTGGAGGCCTGCCTGCGGCAGGCGCTGGTCGGTGGCCGGGTGGTGGTCTGCGGCACGACCCTGGCCGAGATCTGCGCCTCGCTGCGTGGCGGCGCGCAGGTACAGGAGGCGCTGGAGGAAATGGGCATCCATTTCAGCCCGCTGGAGGCCAAGTCGGCGCTGCGCGCCGGCGAGATGCACCGCCGCCACCGCCAGCGCAATGCCGGCGACAGCCGCCGCATCGACGATTTCATGGTCGGCGCCCACGCCCTGCTGCAGTGCGACGGCCTGATCACCTGGAACGACACGTTTTACCGCGACTACTTCAAGGGCCTGAAGCTGATCGTGCCGCAAGCCTGAGCCCATACCCCATTCCTCATCCGTACCACCCGGGAGTTGTCATGTTGGAAGCCTACCGCCACCACGTAGCCGAGCGCGCCGCGCTCGGCATCCCGCCGCTGCCGCTGAGCGCACAGCAGACGGCCGACGTCATCGAGCTGTTGAAGAACCCGCCGGCGGGCGAGGCCGAGTTCCTGCTCGACCTGATCACCCACCGCGTGCCGGCCGGCGTGGACGATGCCGCCAAGGTCAAGGCGTCGTACCTGGCGGCGGTCGCCTTCGGTACCGAGAAGAACGCCCTGATCAGCCGCGAGCGCGCCACCGAACTGCTGGGCACCATGCTCGGCGGCTACAACGTCGCGCCGCTGATCCAGCTGCTGGACGACGCCCAGGTCGGCGCCATCGCCGCCGACGCGCTGAAGAACACCCTGCTGGTGTTCGACGCGTTCCATGACGTGCAGGAAAAGGCCAAGGCCGGCAACGCCAACGCGCAGGCCGTGCTGCAGAGCTGGGCCGACGCCGAGTGGTTCACCAGCAAGCCGGAAGTGCCGCAGAGCCTGACCATCACCGTGTTCAAGGTGCCGGGCGAGACCAACACCGACGACCTGTCGCCGGCGCCGGACGCCACCACCCGCCCGGACATCCCGATGCACGCCCTGGCGATGCTGAAGAACAAGCGCGACGACGCGCCGTTCACCCCGGAAGAAGACGGCAAGCGCGGCCCGATCCAGCAGATCCTGTCGCTGAAGGAAAAGGGCCACCTGGTCGCCTACGTCGGCGACGTGGTCGGCACCGGCTCCTCGCGCAAGTCGGCCACCAACAGCGTGCTGTGGTGGACCGGCGACGACATCCCGTACATCCCCAACAAGCGCGCCGGCGGCGTGTGCCTGGGCGGCAAGATCGCACCGATCTTCTACAACACCATGGAAGACGCCGGCGCGCTGCCGATCGAGCTTGACGTGTCGAAGATGGAGCACGGCGACGTCGTCGAGCTGCGTCCGTACGAAGGCAAGGCGCTGAAGAACGGTGAGGTGATCGCCGAGTTCGAGGTGAAGTCCGAAGTGCTGTTCGACGAAGTGCGCGCCGGCGGCCGCATTCCGCTGATCATCGGCCGCGGCCTGACCGCCAAGGCGCGCGAGGCGCTGGGCCTGCCGGCCACCACCCTGTTCCGCCTGCCGGTGCAGCCGGCCGACACCGGCAAGGGCTACTCGCTGGCGCAGAAGATGGTCGGCCGCGCCTGTGGCCTGCCGGAAGGCAAGGGCATGCGCCCGGGCACCTACTGCGAACCGAAGATGACCTCGGTGGGTTCGCAGGACACCACCGGCCCGATGACCCGCGACGAGCTCAAGGACCTGGCCTGCCTGGGCTTCTCGGCCGACCTGGTGATGCAGTCGTTCTGCCATACCGCCGCCTATCCGAAGCCGGTGGACGTGAAGACCCACCACACCCTGCCGGAGTTCATCTCCACCCGCGGCGGCGTGTCGCTGCGCCCGGGCGACGGCGTGATCCACAGCTGGCTCAACCGCATGCTGCTGCCCGACACCGTCGGCACCGGCGGCGACTCGCACACCCGTTTCCCGGTGGGCATCTCGTTCCCGGCCGGTTCGGGCCTGGTCGCCTTCGCCGCGGCCACCGGGGTCATGCCGCTGGACATGCCGGAGTCGGTGCTGGTGCGCTTCAAGGGCCAGATGCAGCCGGGCGTGACCCTGCGTGACCTGGTCAACGCGATCCCGCTGTATGCCATCAAGCAGGGCCTGCTGACCGTGGCCAAGGCCGGCAAGAAGAACATCTTCTCCGGCCGCATCCTGGAGATCGAAGGCCTGCCGGAGCTGAAGGTGGAGCAGGCGTTCGAGCTGTCCGACGCCTCGGCCGAACGCTCGGCCGCCGGCTGCACCGTGCGCCTGAACAAGGAGCCGATCATCGAGTACCTCAACAGCAACATCACGCTGCTGAAGTGGATGATCGCCGAAGGCTACCAAGACGCCCGCTCGCTGGCGCGCCGGATCGAGAAGATGGAAGCGTGGCTGGCCGACCCGCAGCTGCTGGAGCCGGATGCCGACGCCGAGTACGCCGCGGTCATCGAGATCGACCTGGCCGACATCCACGAGCCGATCGTGGCGTGCCCGAACGACCCGGACGACGTCAAGACCCTGTCCGAAGTGGCCGGCGCCAGGATCGACGAGGTGTTCATCGGTTCGTGCATGACCAACATCGGCCACTTCCGTGCCGCCGCCAAGCTGCTGGAAGGCAAGCGCGACATCCCGACCCGCCTGTGGGTGGCCCCGCCGACCAAGATGGATGCCTCCGAGCTGACCAAGGAAGGCGTGTACGGCACCTTCGGCAGCGCCGGCGCGCGCATGGAAATGCCGGGCTGCTCGCTGTGCATGGGCAACCAGGCGCAGATCCGCGAAGGCTCCACCGCGATGTCGACCTCGACCCGCAACTTCCCCAACCGCCTGGGCCGCAACACCAATGTGTACCTGGGCTCGGCGGAACTGGCGGCGATCTGCTCGCGCCTGGGCCGGATCCCGACCAAGGAGGAGTACATGGCCGACATCGGCGTGATCAACGCCAATGGCGCGGAGATCTACCGCTACATGAACTTCGACCAGATCGCGGACTACAAGGACGTGGCCGACACCGTCGCGGCGTAAGCCACGGCGGCACGCACTACCCGAAAAGCCCGGCACACGCCGGGCTTTTCGTTTCCATGCGCTGCGCCAATGCCATGTCCGATAGCGGCGAGCGCCGCGCGCCGCCGGCCTTCATCCTGCGCGCTCCATCCATCGGGAGCCGCATATGAAGGCATTGCACGACAAGACCATACTGATCACCGGCGCCAGTTCCGGCATCGGCCGCGCCGCCGCGCTGCTGTTCGCCGCCGAAGGCGCGCGGGTGGTGCTGGGCGCGCGCCGCGGCGCCGAACTGCAGGCGCTGGCCGCGCAGATCCAGGCCGGCGGCGGCGCCGCCACCTGGCTGGCCGGCGACGTGTGCGAGGAAGCCTACGCACAGGCGCTGGTGCGCCATGCCGAGGACACCTTCGGCCCGCTGCATGCGGCCTTCAACAACGCCGGCGTGCTGGGGCCGCTGCAGCCCACGCCCGAGGTCGCGCTGGGCGACTGGCAGCATGCGCTGGCGGTCAACCTGACCGCGGCCTTCCTTGGCGCCAAGTACCAGATTCCGTCGCTGCTGCGCACCGGCAGCGGCGCCAGCCTGGTGTTCACCTCGACCTTCGTTGGCCACACCGCCGGCTTTCCGTGTACGGCCGCGTATGCGGCCAGCAAGGCCGGTGTCATCGGCCTGGTGCAGTCGCTGGCGGCCGAGCTCGGGCCGTCCGGGGTGCGCGTCAATGCGCTGTTGCCCGGCGGCACCGACACGCCGATGGCCCGCGAGATGAACCCCGACGAGGCGGCGCTGGGCGCGGTGGCGCGCCTGCATGCGCTGCGCCGCCTGGCGCAGCCCGGGGAGATCGCGGCCGCGGCGCTGTTCCTGGTGTCGCCGGCATCCTCGTTCGTCACCGGCACCGCGATGCGGGTCGATGGCGGGGTGTCCATCCAGCGCGGGTAAGACACCCCGCTTCCGGAGCGGCGGTGCGCGGCGTCAACGGTGCGGATCGCGCTCCGGGCTCGGCCGCTTGAGCAGCTTGCGCTGCAGCGAGCGGCGGTGCATGCCGAGCAGGCGCGCGGCGGCCGAGACGTTGCCGCCGGTTTCGTGCAGCGCCTGCTGGATGTGTTCCCACTGCAGGCGGCTGATCGGGGTCATCGCATCGGGCGGCTCGACGTCCTCGTGTTCCTCGCCGCCCTCGTCGGCCTCGCCCAGCGCGCGCAGGATCATCGGCACCGTCGCCGGCTTGGGCAGGTAATCGTCGGCGCCCAGCTTGATCGCCTCCACCGCGGTGGCGATCGACGCGTAGCCGGTGACCAGCAGGATGCGCATGTCCGCGCGCAGCGCGCGCAGCGGCTGGATCAGCGCCAGGCCGGATTCGCCGCCAAGCTTGAGGTCGATCAGCGCGAATGCCGGCGGCGCGCGCGTGGCCTGCTCCAGCGCACCTGCGATGTCATGGGCGGTGACGGTCTCGATCTCGCGCCGGGCGAGGCTGCGTTGCAGGGTGCGCAGGTACAGCGGATCGTCGTCGACCAGCAGGCCGTGGGCAGAAGGGCTCATGGATTGGCTTCCATATTGACAAGGGGCAGCCGGAAACCGACGCGGGTACCGCGGCCTTCGGCCGGGCGCATCCACAGTTCCCCGTGCAGCCGTTCGATGGTGGCATGGGACAGCGCCAGGCCCACGCCCATGCCGCCGGTCTTGCCGCTGTTGAACAGGGTGCCCGGCAGCGCCGCGTGGGCGGCGTCGTTGGCCTTGAAGCCGGGGCCGTAGTCGCGGACTTCGCCGTACAGGTGGTCGCCGTCGATGCGGATGTCCAGGTCGACCTGGCCCTGCCCGGTCTGTTCGCCGGCGTCGGCGGCGTTGTTCAGCAGTACCTGCAGCAGGTGGCCGACCCCCGGGTCCAGCGCCAGCTGCAGCGGCGCGTCGGCGTTGCGCCGCAGGTGCACGGTCGGGCGCACCAGGCGCCATTGCTCGAGCACGTCGCCGATCGACACGCGGGCGCGGCGGCGCGCGCCTTCTGCCGGCGCCGCCAGCGCCAGCACCCGCTCGCGGCATTGCACCAGCAGCCCGCGCAGGGTGTCCATGTCTTCCTGCATCAGCGGGTCGCCGGCGTACTGTTCGGCGATGTCGTCGGCCAGCAGGGTCATGGTCGCCAGCGGGGTGTTCAGTTCATGCGCCACCGATGCCGCATGGGTGGCCAGGGCGACGATGCCCTCGTTGCGCACGAAGCGTTCGCGCAGCAGCGCCAGCTGGTTCTCGCGCTCGCGCAGCGCCGCGGCCAGCCGCGTCGAGAACACCAGCACGACCACGCTGGAGAGCAGGAAATTGGCCGCCGCGCCCCACAACTGCAGGCTCATCGAATCAAAGTAACCGCCGTGCAGCGGCAGCCCGAAGATCGCGCTCACCGCATACCCGGCAACGCACGCCGCGGCCACCGCATGGGTCCAGCGCAACGGCAGGGCCAGTGCGGCCAGCGCGATCAGGACCAGGAACAGCGAGCCGAACGGATTGGTGATGCCCCCGCTCCAGCCGACCATCCAGGTCAGCACGGTCACGTCCACCAGGATGTGGCCGAAGGCGGTGACCGGGGCAGGGTCGCTGTCGTGTACCCGCAACTGCACGTAGAGGTTGAACAGCGCCAGCACGCACACGCCGCTCCACAGCGGCAGCTGCGGCAGGTCGAGTCCCAGCAGCCCGGTGGCGACCAGGATCGCGCTGGCCTGGCCGGCGGTGGCCAGCCAGCGCAGGCTGCACAGGGTGCGAAGGAACGAGGCGTCGGCGGAATCCATGCGCGCATCGTAATGGGTCCAGGTGGGCGGTGCTCATGGTTCATGCGGTGGCGCGGGGCGGCGCGCTAAACTGCGCGCCATGCACGACGCCGTCACCCGCCCGACACCTCCCGCCGACGCCACCGCCTGGCCCCGCCGCATCACCCATGCCGTCGATATCGGTGGGGTGAAGGTCGGCGGCGGGCATCCGGTGGTCGTCCAGTCGATGACCAATACCGACACCGCCGATGTCGCCGCCAGCGTCCGCCAGGTGGCCGAACTGTGGCGCGCCGGTTCGGAAATGGTGCGGCTGACCGTCAACAACGCCGAGTCCGCCGCGGCCATTCCGCGGATCGTCGACAAGCTGCGGATGATGGGCGTGGAGGTGCCGCTGATCGGCGACTTCCACTACAACGGCCACCAGCTGCTGGCGCAGGAGCCGGCCTGCGCCGAGGCGCTGGCCAAGTACCGCATCAACCCGGGCAACGTCGGCTTCGGCAAGAAGAAGGACACCCAGTTCGCGCAGCTGATCGAGTTCGCCATCCGCTACGACAAGCCGGTGCGCATCGGCGCCAACTGGGGCTCGCTGGACCAGACCCTGGCGGCCAGGCTGATGGACGAGAACAGCCAGCGCGCGCAGCCCTGGGACGCCGGCCGGGTGCTGCGCGAGGCGCTGATCCGCTCGGCGCTGGATTCGGCGCAGACCGCGGTCGAACTGGGCCTGCCGCGCGAGCGCATCGTGCTGTCGGCCAAGGTCAGCGGCGTGCAGGAACTGATCGCGGTCTATCGTGACCTGGCCAACCGCTCCGATTTCGCCCTGCACCTGGGCCTGACCGAGGCCGGCATCGGCAGCAAGGGGATCGTCGCTTCGTCGGCGGCGCTGGCGGTGCTGCTGCAGGAAGGCATCGGCGACACCATCCGCATCTCGCTCACGCCCGAGCCGGGGCAGCCACGCACCCAGGAGGTCATCGTCGCCCAGGAACTGCTGCAGACCACCGGGCAGCGGGCGTTCACGCCGATGGTCACGGCCTGCCCGGGCTGCGGGCGCACCACCTCCGAGTTCTTCCAGGAGCTGGCCAAGGTGGTGCAGAACCATGTCCGCGAGAAGATGCCGGTGTGGCGCGTGAGCCACCCGGGCGCGGAAAACATGACCCTGGCGGTGATGGGCTGCATCGTCAATGGCCCGGGCGAATCGCGGCACGCCAACATCGGCATCTCGCTGCCGGGCACCGGTGAAGCGCCGGCCGCGCCGGTATTCGTCGATGGCGAGAAGAAGGTGACGCTGCGGGGCGAGAACATCGCGCAGGAGTTCGTGGCGCTGATCGACGAGTACGTCGAGAGCCGCTATGCGCGCCACGCCGGCTGAATCACGCCGCGAAGCCGCCGGCGTGCGCGACTGGCTCGCGCACAACGCCTGGCGCGTGGTCGTGCTGTTCCTCTGCCTGCTGCTGCCGCTGGCCGGGTTCGTGGCGCTGGCCGAGGAGATCCACGAGGCCGAGGCGCTGTACCTCGACCATGCGCTGCTGTGGCGCATGCACGGGCTGGCGTCGCCCGCGCTGGATGCGTTCTTCCTGCTGATGTCGCGGCTGGGCTACCAGTGGGGCGTGATTCCGCTCGACCTGCTGGTGGTGGCGGTGCTCGCATTCCGGCGGCGCTGGCGCGACACGCTGTTCGCCGCCACCGCGTTCGCGGGCTCGGCGCTGTTGAACATCGGCAGCAAGCAGCTGTTCCAGCGCGAGCGGCCGAGCCTGTGGGAATCGATCGCGCCGGAAAGTACCTTCAGTTTTCCCAGCGGGCACGCGATGGGGTCGATGACGCTGGCCGCCACCGCGCTGTTCCTGGCCTGGAATACGCGCTGGCGCTGGCCGGTGGCGGTTGCCGGCCTGGTCTTCGTGCCGTGCGTCGGGCTGTCGCGGGTCCACTTGGGCGTGCATTACCCCTCCGATATCCTGGGCGGCTGGTGCGCCGCGCTGGCATGGGTGACCGGCGTGCACGTATTGTTGTTCCGCCGCCGCTGGTCACCACCGGTTGCGGTGAATCCCTAACTGGCTGAGAGGGATGCACTGATGGCCGCGCGCCGCTGCGGCATGCAGCATGTCATGGTCGCTCACCCGGGGCTTGTCATGATCGGGTCATGCGTGGACAGGGGAGTCGTCCACGTGCGTCGTCCCCTGGGGGCGGGACCGGCCACTTGATTGATAATGAGGGCAGCTTGCGTGACGGCGCGTGGTGGAAAATCCGCGCCCTGGCTCCAGACCACGGAGCCGCAGCCAGCTGCGACTGTCACTGGGTGTCGGGGGAGGAAGCGGGTAGTGACGATAACGGTATTCCTGATTGACGACCACGCGCTGGTGCGCACCGGTCTGCAGATGATCCTTGCCGGTGAAACCGGCATCGAGGTGGTGGGTGCCGCGGACAGTGGCGAGGTGGCACTGCCGCAGATCCGCCGGCTGAAGCCCGACGTGGTGCTCTGCGACCTGAACCTGCCGGGGTTGAGCGGGCTGGAGATCACCGAGCGCATCGTCAAGGGCGACCATGGCACCCGCGTCATCATCGTGTCGGTGTTGGAAGACGGGCCGATGCCCAAGCGGCTGCTGGAGGCCGGGGCGTCGGGGTATGTCGGCAAGGGCGGCGACGCCCGCGAGCTGGTGCGCGCGATCCACGATGTGGCGCAGGGGCGGCGCTACCTGGCCAACAACATCGCCCAGAACCTGGCGTTGTCCAACATCGACGGCGACGTTTCGCCCTTCGACGAGCTTTCGCCACGGGAACTGGAAGTAGCACTGCTGCTGGTCCAGGGGCATCGCCAGGAAGAGATCGCGCGTCGCCTCAGCCTGAGTGCCAAGACGGTCAATACCCACAAGTCGCGCCTGTTCCAGAAGACCGGGGTGCAGGACAACATCGCGCTGGCGCGGCTGGCGGCCCAATATGGCGTGGGCGATCCGTCGAAGGTGATCTGACCCGCCTGGCAGTGAGGTCGGCGCATGAAAAAAGCGGCCCGGGGGCCGCTTTTTTCATTGCATGACGCGCTGCCTTCAGGCGTCGCGACGCGCCTCGTGCGCATGCGCCGTGGCGGCGTCGGCCCCGACCTCGGCTGCTGCTTCGGCTTCGGCTTCAGCGGCAGCAACCACCACCGCCTCGGACGCCACCACCGCAACCTGCGGCATCGGTTCGGTGGAGGCGTGCCGTGCCTCGGTTGCCGGCGCCGCTGCCGTGGCCTCGGCGAACAGCTGGCCGTTCTCCGGCAATGCCGGCGCCGGAGCGGCGTCGGCAACCGGCAGCGGCTCGGCGTCGGCCGCAGCTGCAACCGCAACCGGCTCCGCGGGCGCGACCACGGCGGTGACCGGCGCGGCGGGCGTGGCGTCCACCAGTGGTTCCGGACCGGCCGCCTGCGGCGCGGCCACAACGGCCGGCTGCACGCTTTCCGCGGCCGGGGCCACGGCGGGCGTGGGTTCCGGTGCCGGCGTCACCACGGCCTGTGCCGCGGCCTCGGGCTGCGCGGCGACCATCGTCTGCGGACCGGTGGCAGTGCCCTCCAAGTCCGGTGCGGCCGGCGTTGCCGCCGGCGCGGCCTGCTGCGCCACCGGTGCTTCGGTGCGTGCGGGACGCGGTGCGCGTGCGGGCGCACGGACGATTGCCGGCTCGTCCTCGAAATCGAACTCCGGCTGCGCCGCGGTCGGCGCGGTGGCAGTCGCGCCGAGCTCGTTGCCGGCGTCCTCGGCCTCGTCGGCGAGGTCGTCATCGTTGCCCAGCACGTCGGCCTCGGCGTTGCCGGTGCCTTCGGCATTGCCGCGACGGCGGCGGCGACCGCCACGACGGCCGCGGCGGCGACGGCTGGCGCCATCCCCATTGCCGTCATCGTTGGCCACGGTGGCGGACTCGTCGGTCACGCCGACCTGCGCGGTGGCCGCGGCCACCGCTGCGGTGTCGTCCGCGAGCGGCAGCTGCACCTTGGCAGGGGCCTCGGTGGCGTTGGTGTCCACGCTGGCGACCACGGCGGCGGCGGCCATGGCCGGGGCGTCAGCCACGACCGGGCGCGGCGCGTCGGCCTGCGGCTGCCGTGCCGGCTTTTCGCTGGCCGGCTGCACCGCCTTGTCCACTTCCTGCTGCGGCTTCGGCTGCTTGGGCGGCTTCGGCGGCTTGGGCTGCTGCTGCTCGTTGTTGCGCGGCTGCTTGCCCTGCTGCGCCTGCTGTTCGCCGCGCTGCTTGGGCGGCTGCTGGCCGGCGCTCTGCGGCTGCGGGTTGCCCGCGCCCTGGCGGCGTTCGTCGCGACGCTCCTCGCGGCGCTGCTCCTCGCGGCGGTTGCCGTTGCCATTGCCGCCGGCACGCGCCTGCTGGCCGTTGTTGCCGCCGTTGTTATTGCGGCCATCGCGGCGCTGGGTGTTGCGGTCATTGCGGTTGCCGCGGCCGCCGTCCTGGCGCGGCTGCGGCTGGGCCGGTGCCGCGGCGGGGGCGGTCTCGCCGCCAAAGACCCGCTTGAGCCAGCCCATCACGCCGCCGCCGGCCGGTGCCGCGGGGGCGGGCGCGGCGACCGGGGCCGGCGCCGGCGCCGGTTCCGGGATCTCGCGCACCGGGGCCGGCTGGCTGTGCTTGACGTGGGTCACCGCCGGTGCCGGCGGGATGTTCAGCTGCGCCTTGGTCAGGGCGTGCACCGGCAGCTTGCGCGGGGTGCCGCGCTGGTAGCTCGGCCTGCCCGATTCCTCGCCCAGCTCGTTCTCGCGCAGGCGGGTGACTTCATAGTGCGGGGTGTGCAGCTGCTCGTCGGCGACGATGATGATCGGCGCGTCATGGCGGCGCTCGATCTCGCGCAGCGCACTGCGCTTCTCGTTGAGCAGGAAGTTGGCGATCTCGACCGGGGCCTGGACCAGCACCTGCCCGGTGTTCTCCTTCATCGCGTGCTCTTCGGCGACGCGGATGATCGACAGCGACAGCGACTCGACGCTGCGCATGCGGCCCTGGCCGTCACAGCGCGGGCACACGATCTGGCTGGACTCGCCCAGGCTCGGGCGCAGCCGCTGGCGGCTCATTTCCATCAGCCCGAAGCGCGAGATGCGGCCCAGCTGCACGCGCGCGCGGTCGTACTTCAGCGCGTTCTGCAGGCGGTTCTCGACCTCGCGCTGGTGCTTGTTGGAGGACATGTCGATGAAATCGATGACCACCAGGCCGCCCAGGTCGCGCAGGCGCAGCTGGCGGGCCACTTCCTCGGCGGCCTCCAGGTTGGTCTGGAACGCGGTGTCCTCGATGTCGCTGCCCTTGGTGGCGCGGGCCGAGTTGACGTCGATGGCGGTCAGCGCCTCGGTCTGGTCGACCACGATCGAGCCGCCGGACGGCAGGCGCACGTTGCGCTCGTAGATCGCCTCGATCTGCGATTCGATCTGGAAGCGGTTGAACAGCGGGATGTCGTCCTTGTAGTGCTTGAGCTTGCGCAGGGTCTGCGGCATCACCTGCTGCATGAACTCGCGCGCGGTCTCGTACAGTTCCTCGGTGTCCACCAGGATCTCGCCGATGTCGGCGCGCAGGTAGTCACGCAGGGCGCGCACGATCAGGCGCGACTCCTGGTAGATCAGGAACGGCGCCGGCTTGGCCAGCGCGGCTTCGGCGATCGAGCGCCAGACCTGGAGCAGGTAGTCCAGGTCCCACTGCAGCTCCTCGGCATCGCGGCCGACGCCGGCGGTGCGGATGATCACGCCCATGTCGTCGGGGATGTTCAGCTTGTCCAGCGCGTCCTTGAGCGCGGCGCGGTCCTCGCCCTCGATGCGGCGCGAGACGCCGCCGGCCGACGGCGAGTTCGGCATCAGCACCATGTAGCGGCCGGCCAGCGAGATGAACGTGGTCAGCGCGGCGCCCTTGTTGCCGCGCTCCTCCTTGTCCACCTGGACCACCACTTCCTGGCCCTCGCGCAGCAGCTCGCGGATGCCGGCCTTGTTGTGGTCGACACCGGCCTGGAAGTAATCGCGGGAGATTTCCTTCAGCGGCAGGAAGCCGTGCTTGTCACCGCCGTATTCGACGAAAGCCGCTTCGAGGGAAGGTTCGAGCCGGGTGATGCGGCCCTTGTAGATGTTGGACTTCTTCTGTTCCTTGGACGGCTGTTCGATGTCGATGTCGTACAGGGTCTGGCCGTCCACGATGGCCACGCGCAGCTCTTCGGCCTGCGTGGCATTGATCAGCATTCGCTTCATTGTGCGTTCCTCGCGCGCTGCTACCGCGCGGAACGCCATGGCGTTTCGCCTCTGGACACGGGTCGCCGCCCCTCGCGCAGGCGCGGGTAGGGCGGCTTGGGTTTCCAGCGCTACGACACCACGGCAGGCCGCGGGAGCGCTTGTGTTCTTGGTTTCAGGTGTTTCGGGGCCGGCGGCCGCTCCGGCCGTGGCCGGGGCGTCGCACGGGACATGTTGTTTCGTCCAGCACGGATGCTTTTGGCATCCGGCGATGGCCGGGAGCGCCGACGAGCCGCTAACATGGCCGCCCCGGGGGCGGTGGCCGCGCACTGTGCCGGATCCGTCGGAAGCCGGGCTTCTGGCCCTGGTCAACTTCCAACGAAATCAAACCCTTATATCGCTCCCCGAGTGTAGCAGAATAAACAGGCAGATGACTGACTCCGAAGACCGCCGCGCACCCTCCGCGGGCAAATCCAGCGTGCGCATGATCAAGGTTCCGGAAGACCGGGCCGGGCAGCGCCTGGACAACTTCCTGCTGGGCCAGCTCAAGGGGGCGCCGCGCAGCCTGGTCTACAAGCTGGTGCGCAGCGGCCAGGTACGGGTCAATGGCGGCCGGGCCAAGGCCGAGCGCAAGCTGGAGGCCGGCGAGGAGGTACGGGTGCCGCCGGTCAATCTCGCCGAGGTTGGAGACAAGGCGCCGCCGCCGGCCGGCTTCCTGCAGCGCATGGAGCAGGCCATCGTGTTCGAGGATGCGCGGCTGCTGGTGATCAACAAGCCGTCCGGCGTGGCCAGCCATGGCGGCAGCGGCATCAGCCATGGCGCGATCGAGACCATGCGCGCGCTGCGCCCGAACCAGGGGCTGGAGCTGGTCCACCGGCTGGATCGCGACACCTCGGGGCTGCTGGTCATGGCCAAGAAGCGCTCGGCGCTGTCCGAGCTGCAGGCGCTGCTGCGCGAAGACCATGACGGTGCCGGCCCGGGGGGCATCCGCAAGCGCTACCTGACCCTGCTGGTCGGGCGCATGCCCGACGGGGTGATGAGCGTGGACGCGCCGCTGCACGTGGGCCTGCGCCAGGGCGGGGAGCGCCATGTGCAGGTGAATGCGGCGGGCAAGCCGTCGCTGAGCCACTTCAGGGTGCTGGAGCGGCGCGGTGGCCATTCGTACTGCGAAGTGAAGATCGACACCGGGCGCACCCACCAGATCCGCGTGCACGCCCAGCACATCGGCCATCCGGTCGCAGGTGACGACAAGTACGGCGATCCAGCGGTCAACAAGCGGCTGCGCGAGCAGATCGGCCTCAAGCGGCTGTTCCTCCATGCAGCCTCGCTGGAGTTCGCCCTCGATGCCGGCAAGACACCCTATGTGCTCAATGCGCCGCTGGCGCCGGAGCTGGTGGAGGCGCTGGACCGGTTGCGCTGACCGCGCGCGGTTCCCGCGGGTGGATGGCGCCCGGTCCGATGCCCGCGCCGACGCGCGGGCGGCGGCCGGCAGGGGGCCGCCCCCGGGGATGCGAGCGGGGCTCAGCCGCCGCGCCGCATCCGTTCCTCGATCGCGAAGCAGCTGTCCGGCTTCGGCTGCGGCGGGTTGAAGCTCACCGGCACCTGGATGGTGGTCGGCACCGCCTGGCCATTGCGGGTGGCGGCCTTGAACTTCCATTCGCGCACGCGCTGGATCGCCGCATCGTCGAGCTGGCTGTTGCCGCTGCTGGTGAGCAGCGCGACTTCGGTCGGGGTGCCCTGCGGCCCGACCACGACCTTGAGCACGCTCTGGCCGCCGACCCCGCTGCAGGCCAGTTCGACCGGGTAGTCCGGTGGCGGTGTCTGCACCGCGGCCACTTCGGTGGGGGCGACCACCGGCGCGGCCGGTCCGGAAGGGCCGCAGGCACTGAGCAGGAGGGCGGTGACGAGGGAACCCGGCAGGAGATGCGCTTTCATGTCATTGCTCCACAAGTGCGGATGCCTTGGCGGCACAGATGAAATCGTTCTCGCTCAGGCCGCCCACGTCGTGGGTGGAGAAGCGGACGATCGCGCGGTCGTAGTGCACCCCCAGGTCGGGATGGTGGTCCTCGCGGTGCGCGACCCAGGCCAGGGCATTCACGAACGCCATGGTGCCGTGGTAGTTGTCGAAGCTGAACGTGCGCACCAGGGCGTGGCCGTCCTCGGCCAGTTCCCAGCCCGGGACCTGCGGCAGCAGTTCGGCCAGCCGCGCCGCGCCGAGCCGGTGCTCGCTGCCCCTGCGTGGAATGCAGTGCGCCTGCGCGAGTGGAATCAGATCGGCCATGGGAATCTCCATCGAAGGGGCTGAACGGTGCCGCGCGTGGAATCACTGTCCCATCAGCAGCCACCAAGACACGGCTAGAATACCCCGCATGATCCAGATTTCAGATACTGCCCAGCGCCATTTCCGCAAGCTGATCGAACGCGAGGCCGTGCCCGGCATGGGCGTGCGCCTGAGTGCGGTCGAACCGGGGACGCCGCGCGCCGATGCGCGCCTGGAGTTCGCCGAGCCGGCCGATCTGCTGGGTGACGAGTGGGCGGTGGACTGCGATGGCTTCACGCTCTACGTGGCGGCCACCAGCGTGGCCTGGCTGGATGGCGCCGAGATCGACTACGTCACCCAGGCGGCCGGCACCCAGCAGCTGACCATCAAGGCGCCCAGGATCAAGGGCGAAGCGCCCGGCGAGGCGGCGTCGATGGTCGAGCGCGTGCACTGGGTCATCGAGAACGAGGTCAACCCGCAGCTGGCCTCGCACGGCGGGCGCGTGGCGGTGCAGGAAGTGTCCGCCGATGGCGTGGTGCTGCTGCGTTTCGGTGGTGGCTGCCATGGCTGCGGCATGGCCGACGTGACCCTGAAGCAGGGCATCGAGAAGACCCTGATGGCCCGTGTCCCCGGCGTTACCGCGGTGCGCGACGCGACCGACCACGCCAGTGGCCAGGCGCCCTACATTCCGCGCGGCAGCGTGGGCTGAGCGACCCGCCACGTGCCGGTGACGACGGTTGCCGACCTGATCGACCTGCTGGCTGCCCGCCGCAAGGGCAGCCTCCTGCATGACCGCCGCACCGGCTTCCCCTACAGCTGGAGTGCCTGGCTGCGAGGGGGCGGCCAGGCAAAAGGGCTGGCCTTCGCTGGCGCCGATGCCGCTGCCGCAGCGCCGCCTTGGCGTGGCCCGCGTTCCCGCGGAAGCGGCCGTCCGGTTTCGTTCCAGCGTGCCTTGCTGCAGTTGTTGCGCTGGGCCGGGGATGACCCGCCGGCAGATGACCAGCGCCGCATCCGCTGGTTTTCCGCGCTGTGCAGCGTGGCCCTGCATCTGCTGTTCGCGGTACTGCTGGTGTGGGTGGCGCTGGTGCGCAGCACCGTGCCCGAGCCGGGTGCGGACGAGGGGGAACGGGTCCGGGTCGAGTACCTGGGCCGGGGCACCCCGGAACAAGAAGGTGGCGGTGCACCGCGGGATGCGGGCGCGTCGGCGGATCACGCGCAGGCAGCGGCGGCCGGCGCGCTGGCCGACGCTTCGTCGCCACAGGCACCGCCGCAGTCGCAGCCGCCACCGGCGGTGCAGGACGGCAGTGTCGATCCCGCACCGGCGGACACCCCGCAGCCGGCACCCGACGCGGTGGCGCAGCAGCCGCTGCAGGTCACCGAGGTGGCGCGGCCCACCACCGATTTCGTTCTGCCCGCGCCCACGCTGGCCGAGCCGGCGCTGCGCGTGCAGGTGCCGCAGGTGCGCGAGCGTACCGTCGAGAGCGTGGTGGAGCGGCCGGCGAACGTGCGCGCGCTGCCGCTGCCCGATGTCGCCATGCGCACCCCGGCGATGCCGCAGGTGCAGGTGCGCGAGCGCCCGGTAGAGACCGCGCCGGTGCAGCCGGTGGCGATGGCGCAGGTGCGTCCACGCGAACCCCAGGTGCGCGTGGAGAGTGTCGCGCCGGCCGTACGCGAGCGGCAGATCGAGACCGCGCCGCGGCAGCCGGTGGCGCTGTCCACGGTGCCGGTACGCGAAAGCGGCGTGCAGGTGAAGGCGGCGGACCTGGTGGTGCGCGAGCGGCAGGTGCCGGGCGTGGCCGATGCCGCTCCGGCGCCGGCGGCCGGCGCCGGTGTGGCGACCGCGACCACCAGTGGCGCCACGGCGCAGGGATCACGGCCATCGCCGGCTGCGGCTGCGGACGGGCGCGCGGCCAACAACGCGCCGCAGGCGGGCGCCAGTGCCGGCGCCGGTCCACAGCCGCGGGATCGCAGCGGCGGTTGGGCGGCACCGGTCCGCTCGGACGACTGGGGAGCCTCGCAGCGGCAGGCGGCGGGCGAGGGACGGGCTGCCTCCGACGCCGGGCGTGGCCTGTACAACCGTGATGGCAGCGTGCGCCTGGCGGGCGATGCCGGGAAGGATGCGGCGTCGCCCGATCGCGGCGCGCCGGGTGGCGAATCCGACAACTGGAGCAGGGAGCAGCTCGATCGTGCCGGCACCTGGCTCAAGCGTCCGCCCTACGAGCATGCGCCGACTTCGTTCGACAAGTACTGGGTACCCAACGAATCGTTGCTGGCCGAGTGGGTGCGCAAGGGCATCAAGAGCATTGAAATCCCCATCCCCGGTACCGGTACCCGCATCTCCTGCGTGGTGTCGGTCCTGCAGTTCGGCGGCGGCTGTGGCCTGCGCAACCCGAACATGCAGGAGCAGCCGGCCACGGCGCGGCCGCCGCCGGACATTCCGTTCAAGCAGGAACTGCAGGACGACAACGGCAGCCGTTGAGCGGGCGAAGCTGTGGTTGCCGTCGCCCTGCCGCCCGCCGCCGGGGCGCTAGCTGTGATCTCTCAGTAGGTTGTTCATCCGGGGCATCGCTGGAAGATGGGGGTTACGAAGCCAACCAGCCCCCAGGAGCCCCGGATGAACCTGCATAAACATGCCCGTTTGAGCCCACGCGGTCGAGCCCTGCTTGTGGACCGCATCCTGGTACAGGGCCTGCGCATCGAAGAGGCCGCCCACGCGGCCGGCGTGAGCGTACGCACGGCCTATAAGTGGCTCAAGCGCTACCGGGAGGAGGGTCCGGGTGGTTTGACGGACCGCAGCTCCCGACCGCATTCCAGTCCCCACGCCCTATCCCCGGTGATCGTGGCGCAGGTGCTGGAGCAGCGCCGCTCACGCCAGACCTATCGCCAGATCGCCCAGCGCCTGTCCGTGGCGCCAAGCACCATCGCCCGGGTGCTGCGCCGCGCCGGCCTGCATCGGCTGGCCGAACTGGAACCGGCGCTGCCGCACAACCGCTACGAATACGCCCTACCGGGCCAACTGCTGCATCTGGATATCAAGAAGCTGGGGCGGATCGGCTCCCCGGCCACCGTGTCACCGGCGACCGGTCGCGCCGGCACCGGGGCATCGGCTGGGAATACGTCCACCTGGCCATCGACGATCACTCGCGCGTGGCCTTCGCCTCCATCGAGCCGGACGAGCGCGGGACCAGTGCCTGCAAGGCCCTGATCCGTACGGTGCGCTACTACCGCAGCCTGGGCGTGTGCTTCGAGCGGGTGTTGACCGACAATGGCACCTGCTACAGGTCGCGCCGCTTCCAGCGCCTGGTCCGTCGGCTCGGCCTGCGCCACCTGCGCACGCGTCCCTATACGCCCCGCACCAACGGCAAGGCCGAACGTCTGGTGCAGACCAGCCTGCGCGAATGGGCCTATGCCCGCGCCTATGACAACTCCGGGCAGCGCGCCGATGCCCTCCATGGCTGGTTGCACCACTACAACTGGCACCGCCCTCACGCCAGTCTTGGCTACAAACCACCCATCTCCCGCATACCACTGAACAACCTGCTGGGTTTACACAGCTAGCGGCTCCTGTGGTGCCGCATGGTGCGCGCCAAGGCGGGGAACAGCGGCATGCCGCAGACGCGCGACGCGAGGGTTCCAGATGCCGCCCCGGGGACCGATCCGGGCGGGATCGATGATGAGCCGCTCCGGTTACGCGCGGATACCGGGGAATCCGGCCGTGGCTGCCGGCCGCGCAACCCGCGCGGCGACCCGGCGTTTTCCAGACAAGGGCTGTCGCGCGGCGCTCACGCCCGGCCCGGCCAGGTCCGGCGCGCGGGGCCGGCACGCGCAGGTGCCGGCGCGGTGCCGTTACTTGAGGCCGTGCAGGTCCCGCAGCTGGCTGGGGCGCGAGCCGAAGTAGGCCGCCAGGTCGGCGATGTCCTGGTCGCTCAGGCCGGCCGCCTGCGGCGACATCAGCATGTGCTCGCGATCGCCGCTGCGATACGCCTGCAGGGCATGGGCGAGGTAGTCGCCATACTGGCCACCGAGCCGTGGATAGCCCGGATCGATCGGCGCGTTGCCGTCGGCACCATGGCAGTCGATGCAGCTCTGGCCGGTGGCCTTGCCCTTGCTGTTGGCCAGCTGCTCGCCGGCGGCGATGCGCCCCTGCGGCAGGCCGGCCGACGAACTGGAGCCATGTTCACCGCTGGCATGGCCGGGGTCGGCGGCGGATTTGGCGCTGGACTCCACTTCCGACTGGGTGCAGGCGGCCACCGTGCAGGCAGCGAACAGGGCGATGGCGAGACGCGAAGCGTGCTTGGCTTTCGACATGAGCGGTGCTTACTTGAGAGTGGACAGGTAGGCGGCGAGATCAGCGATTTCCTGCGTGCTGAAGCTCATCGATTGCGCCTGCATGGTCGGATGCTTGCGCTTGCCTTCGCGGTATTCGGTCAACGCCTGGCCCAGGTACTGCGCCGACTGCCCGCCGATCTTCGGCACGCGGTAACTCGGATAGGCGTTCTTGTAGCCGGTGATGCCATGGCACCCCTGGCAGGTGTAGGCCAGGGTGCGCCCGGCCTCGGCATTGCCGGTGGCCGGCGCCGCCGCGGGAGCGGGCGTGGCGGCGGGTGCGGGGGCGGAAGGTTCAGACTGCTGCGGGTCGGCTTGTGCGGCCGCCCCGAAGGGCAGGGCCAGAGCCAGGGCGAGACATACGGCAAA
The DNA here is from genome assembly GCA_002951995.1 of Stenotrophomonas acidaminiphila. Lineage (NCBI taxonomy): Bacteria > Pseudomonadati > Pseudomonadota > Gammaproteobacteria > Lysobacterales > Lysobacteraceae > Stenotrophomonas > Stenotrophomonas acidaminiphila. Next base: position 2,073,795 of record CP019797.1, on the reverse strand, counting down.
CGGCTGCGGGCGCATGGTTTCCTTGTCCGGTATGCGGGTCTGTTCGTTCCGCCGTGGGGACACGGAACCGCCCGAGTATAGCCCGCGTATTCACCGGTTCGGAACCATTCATGAATGCTGCGACGCGGCATGCGGGCATGACCTTTGGGGCATGGTGTCGTCGTGGGGTGGTGCAATACTTTGCTACAACACCAGCCACTGCATCTCCAGGGAACCCACGATGTCGCCAATCCTTACCCCGTACGGCCGCACCGGACGCTGCGCCGCCGCTCTCCTCGTCACTTCGGTGTTGTTGCTCGGGGGCTGCAAGGCCGGTGGCGAGGATGCCAAGGACAAGCCCAAGGAAGAGCAGAAGGCAAGCGACGCGGTCCCGGTCGAAGTGGCCAAGGCGGCACGCCGCGCCATCGCCGCCAGTTACACCGGTACCGCCTCGCTTGAGCCGCGCGCCGAGTCGCAGGTGGTCGCCAAGACCTCGGGCGTGGCGCTGGCGGTGATGGTCGAGGAAGGCCAGCAGGTCAGCGCCGGGCAGCCGCTGGTACGGCTGGACCCGGACCGCGCGCGGCTGGCCGTGGCGCAGAGCGAAGCGCAGATGCGCAAGCTTGAGAACAGCTACCAGCGCGCACAGAAGCTGGTCCAGCAGCAGCTGGTCAGCGCCGCCGACGTGGACCAGCTGCGCTTCGACCTGGAGAACGCGCGCGCGCAATACCGGATGACGGCGCTGGAGCTGTCCTACACCACGGTGGTGGCGCCGATCTCCGGGGTGATCGCCTCGCGCGACATCAAGCCGGGCAATTTCGTGCAGATCAATTCGCCGATCATCCGCATCGTCGACGCCGGCAAGCTGGAGGCCACGCTCAACGTGCCCGAGCGCGAGATCGCCAAGCTCAAGCCAGGGCAGGCGGTGACGCTGGTCGCCGACGCATTGCCGGGGCGCACGTTCGACGGTGTCGTGGACCGCGTGTCGCCGGTGGTGGACACCGGCACCGGTACGTTCCGCGTGGTGGCCTCGTTCTCGGGCGAGGGCGATCTGCAGGCGGGCATGTTCAGCCGCCTGAGCATCAACTACGACCAGCGCGCCGACGCGCTGGTGGTGCCGCGTACCGCGCTGCTCGAGGACGGTGGCGAGCCCGCCGTGTACGTGGTGCGCGACGGCAAGGCGACCCGTACCCGGCTCAAGCTCGGCTATGACGATGCCGGCTGGATCGAGGTGCGCGAAGGCCTGCAGCCGGGCGAAGAAGTGGTGATCGCCGGCAAGGCGGCGCTGCGCGAGGGCAGCGCGGTGCAGGTGATCGGCAAGGAGAAGGCGGTCGCCGCCGCGGCGCCCGCCAAGGCACCGGCCGCACAGGCGGCCAAGCAATGAGTGCGCGCGATCCGTCGGTTCCCGGCGGTGGCGGCTTCGACCTGATCGAGTTCGCCACGCGCCGTCGCGTCACCATCGCGATGATGACGCTGACCCTGGTGCTGTTCGGCCTGATCTCGCTGTCGAGCCTGAAGGTCGAACTGCTGCCCGACCTGAGCTACCCCACGCTCACCGTGCGCACCGACTATGAAGGCGCGGCGCCGGCCGAGGTGGAGACGCTGATCTCGCAGCCGGCCGAGGAAGCGCTGGGCATCGTCAAGGGCCTGCGCAAGCTCAAGTCGATCTCGCGCACCGGGCAGAGCGACGTGGTCCTGGAGTTCGCCTGGGGCACGGACATGCAGCAGGCCGGGCTGGACGTGCGCGACAAGATGGAGACGCTGCAGCTGCCGCTGGAGGCCAAGCCGCCGCTGCTGCTGCGCTTCAATCCGTCGACCCAGCCGATCATGCGCCTGGCGCTGTCCTCCAAGCAGGAGGGCGGCAGCGAGGCCGATGCGGTGCGCCGGCTGATGGAACTGCGCCGCTATGCCGACGACGACCTCAAGCGCAAGCTCGAGCCGGTCAGCGGCGTGGCCGCGGTCAAGGTCGGCGGTGGTCTGGAAGACGAGATCCAGGTGGATATCGACCAGCGCAAGCTGGCGCAGCTGGGGCTGTCGCTGGACAGCGTGATCCAGCGCCTGCAGCAGGAGAACGTGAACCTGTCCGGCGGCCGCCTGGAAGAGGGCTCGCAGCGTTACCTGGTGCGTACCGTCAACCAGTTCGCCACGGTCGAGCAGATGCGCGAGATGCTGCTCAACACCGCCGCCGGCTCGGGTGCCTCCTCGGCCGGCGAGAACCGCCAGCTGATGACCGCGATCCTCGGCAGCCGCGATCCGAACGTGATCGCCGCGCTGCGCAGCGATGGCAGTGGCGGCGGCACCTCGCCGGTACGCCTGAAGGACGTGGCCGACGTGCGCCAGGGCTACAAGGAGCGCGAGGCGGTGATCCGCGCCGGCGGCCACGAAGCGGTCGAACTGGCGATCTACAAGGAAGGCGACGCCAACACCGTCTCCACCGCCGATGCGCTGGAGAAGAAGCTCGAGGCGATCCGCAAGCAGATGCCCAAGGACATCGAGATGACCACGGTGGAGGACCAGTCGGTCTTCATCCGCCACGCGATCAAGGACGTCAAGATCGACGCGGTGATCGGCGGCCTGCTGTCGGTGCTGATCATCTTCCTGTTCCTGCGCGATGGCTGGAGCACGTTCGTCATTTCGCTGTCGCTGCCGATCTCGATCATCGCCACGTTCTTCTTCATGGGCCAGCTCGGGCTGAGCCTGAACGTGATGTCGCTCGGCGGCCTGGCGCTGGCCACCGGCCTGGTGGTGGATGACTCGATCGTGGTGCTCGAATCCATCGCCAAGGCGCGCGAACGCGGCATGGGCATCCTCGAGGCCGCGATCAAGGGCACCCGCGAGGTATTCATGGCGGTGGTCGCCTCGACCCTGACCACCATCGCGGTGTTCCTGCCGCTGGTGTTCGTCGAAGGCATCGCCGGGCAGCTGTTCCGCGACCAGGCGCTGACCGTGTCGATCGCCATCGCGGTGTCGCTGGTGGTGTCGATGACCCTGATCCCGATGCTGAGCGCGCTCAAGGGCCGGCCGCCGCTGGAGTTCCCGGCCGAGGATCCGCGCCAGCCGTGGCGCCCGGAGCGCCGCTGGCAGAAGCCGGCCGCGTTCGCCGGTCGCGGCATCGGCGCCATGTTCCGCTACGGCTTCTATGCCGCGGCGTGGCTGGTGGTGCGCATCTTCCGCGGCATCGCCGCGGTGGTCGGGCCGGTCATGCGCAAGGCCAGCGACATCGCCATGGCGCCGTACGGCCGTGCCGAACGCACCTACCTGCGGCTGTTGCCCGCCGCGCTGGCACGGCCGTGGCCGGTGCTCGGCGGCGCGGCGCTGGCGTTCGCGCTGACCCTGGCGGCATTGCCGATGCTGGGCGTGGACCTGATCCCGCAGCTGGCGCAGGACCGCTTCGAGATGACCGCCAAGCTGCCGCCCGGCACGCCGCTGGCGCAGACCGATGCACTGGTGCGCGAAGTGCAGCGCAAGCATGCCGGCGAGGACGGCATACGCCTGCTGTACGGCGTGTCCGGCACCGGCACGCGGCTGGACGCCAGCCCGACCGAGAGCGGCGAGAACATCGGCAAGCTGTCGGTGGTGATGAGCGACACCTCGCGCGAACCGGAGCTGACCGAGAAGCTGCGCCAGACCATGAAGGCATGGCCGGCGGCGCAGGTGGATTTCGCGCGCCCGGAACTGTTCGCACTGTCGCCGCCGCTGGAGATCGAGATCGAGGGCAACACGCTCGACGCGATCCGGGTGGCCGGCAACCGCCTGGCCGGCATGCTGCGGCAGAACCCGCACTACGCCGACGTCAAGTCGACGGTCGAGCAGGGCTTCCCGGAAATCCAGGTGGTGTTCGACCAGGACCGCGCCGCGGCGCTGGGCCTGACCACGCGCCAGATCGCCGATGCGGTGGTCAACAAGGTGCGCGGCAACGTCGCCACCCGCTACAGCTTCCGCGACCGCAAGATCGACGTGCTGGTGCGCGTGCAGGAGTCCGAGCGTTCCTCGGTCGAGGACATCCGCCGCCTGATCGTGCACCCGACCGGCGGCAAGCCGGTGGAACTGTCGTCCGTGGCCGAGGTGGTGGCAACCACCGGCCCCAGCGAGATCCACCGCGCCGACCTGCGCCGGGTGGCGATCGTCTCGGCCAACCTGCGCGGCATCGACCTGGGCACGGCGATCACCGAAGTGCAGAAGATGGTGGCCAACAACCCGCTCGGCACCGATGTCGGCATGCACATCGGCGGGCAGGGCCAGGAGCTGGGCGAATCGATCCGTTCGCTGCTATTCGCCTTCGCCCTGGCGGTGTTCCTGGTGTACCTGGTGATGGCGTCGCAGTTCGAATCGCTGCTGCACCCGTTCGTGATCCTGTTCACCATCCCGCTGGCGCTGGTCGGCGCGGTCGCGGCGCTGCTGCTGTCGCGCTCGCCGGTGTCGGTGGTGGTGTTCATCGGCCTGATCCTGCTGGTCGGGCTGGTGGTGAAGAACGCCATCATCCTGATCGACAAGGTCAACCAGCTGCGCGAGGAAGGCGTGCCCAAGCGCCAGGCGCTGGTGGAGGGCGCGCGCTCGCGACTGCGCCCGATCATGATGACCACGCTGTGCGCGGTGTTCGGCTTCCTGCCGCTGGCGCTGGCCTTCGGCGAAGGTGCGGAAGTGCGCTCGCCGATGGCGATCACCGTGATCGGCGGCCTGCTGGTCTCGACCCTGTTGACGCTGCTGGTGATCCCGGTGGTGTACGACCTGCTGGACCGCAAGGCCGACGCGTTCTATGCCGAGCGTGGCCGCCGCGCGCGGCAGCAGGCGCAGCAGGTCGAGCAGGTGCTGGCGCACGAGCATGACGCGCTGGGCGATGGCGCCACCGGCGGCGACGGGCTGAAGGGCTGACACGGATGAACATCACCGAGCTGTCCATCCGCCGCCCCGTCACCACCATCATGCTGTTCGTGTCGATGGTGGCGATCGGCCTGATCGCCGCCTTCCGGCTGCCGCTGGAAGCCGAGCCGGAAGCCACTATTCCCTTCTTCTTCGTGTCGCTGCCATACCCGGGGTCGACGCCGGAGGAAGTGGAGCGCAACCTGCTGCGGCCGGTCGAGGAAGCCATCGCCACGATGCCCGGCATCAAGTCGATGAACGCCCGCGCCAATGCCGAGGGTGGGCAGATCCAGGTCGAATTCAGCGACTGGAACCGCGATATCGCCATGGCCGCGTCCGAAGCGCGCGAGCGCATCGACGCGGTGCGCGACCAGTTGCCGGACGATTTCCGCCGCTACTACGTGCAGCGCTGGAGTACCAGCGACCGCGAGGCGATGAGCCTGCGCCTGACCAGCGACGAGGACCTGACCGCGCGCGCGGACCTGATCGAACGCAGCATCAAGCAGCGCCTGGAACGCCTGCCCGGGGTGGCGCGGGTCGAGGTCGAGGGCGTGGCCAAGCAGGAAGTACTGGTGGCGCTGGACAAGGACCGGCTGAGCGCGCACGGGGTGGCGCTCAACGAGCTGGTGCAGAAGCTGCAGGCGGCCAACTTCTCGGTGTCGGCCGGGCAGATCACCGAGGCCGGCCGGCGCCTGCGCGTGCAGCCGCGCGGCGAGCTGCTGGAACTGCAGGCGCTGCGCAACCTGCCGGTCGACAAGCGTGGTACCCGGTTGTCGGACATCGCTGACGTCAGCCTGCAGCCGCAGCGCATGAACTACGTGCGGCAGATGGAGGGCAGGCCCAGTGTCGGCGTCGACGTATACAAGGAGCGCTCGGCCAACCTGGTGGACCTGTCGCGCGCGGTGCGCGCCGAGATCGAGCGGCTGCAGGAAGACCCGGCGATGCGTGGTGTCGGCATCGAGGTCACCGACGACCAGGGACAGGCGGTGACCAGTTCGCTGCTGGCGCTGGCCGAGGCCGGCGCGATCGGCCTGCTGCTGTCGGTGATCGTGCTGTACGCCTTCCTGCGCCATTGGCCGTCGACGCTGATGGTGTCGCTGGCCATCCCGATCTGCTTCATCATGACCCTGGGGTTCATGTACTTCGCCGGCATCACCCTGAACATCATTTCGATGATGGGCCTGCTGCTGGCGGTGGGCATGCTGGTGGACAACGCGGTGGTGGTGGTGGAGAGCATCTACCAGGAGCGCGAGAAGTACCCCGACCAGCCTTCGCTGGCCTCCATCATCGGTACCCGCCACGTGGCCATCGCGCTGTCGGCCGGTACCCTGTGTCACTGCGTGGTGTTCCTGCCGATGATGTTCGGCGAGAAGAACATCATCACCATCTACCTGTCGCAGCTGGCGGTGACGATCTCGGTCTCGCTGCTGGCCTCGTGGCTGGTGGCGGTGAGCCTGATCCCGATGCTGTCGGCGCGGATGAAGACCCCACCGGCGCTGAAGTCGCCGCTGATCAACCGGATGCAGGAACGTTATGCGCGTGCGCTGCGCTGGACGCTGCAGCACCGCGGCTGGGCGGTGGGCGGCATCCTCGCCATTTCCCTGGCCAGCGTGTATCCGATGACGCATACCAGTGGTGGCGGCGACGACGACAATCCGAGCGAGATCAACATCTTCTACCAGTGGCGTGGCGCCTACTCCAAGGAGGAGATGGGCCGCGAAGTGGCGCGGGTGGAGGCGTTCGTCAATGCGAACCGCAAGCAGTTCCACATCGACCGCGTGTTCAGCCGCTACAGCGAACAGGGCTGGGCACAGACCCGCCTGTTCCTGGATACCGAGGACCCGGCGCTGAGCGAAAAGATCAAGGAGGAGGTGCGCAAGGGGCTGCCGCAGTCGGCGCGCGCCAAGATCGGCATCGGCTGGCCGGGTGGCATGGGCAGCGACGGCCAGGGCATCCGCTTCAGCCTGGTGGGCGATTCGACCCAGACCCTGAAGGAGCTGGCCGATGACATCGTGCCGATACTGGCCCGCGATCCGAAGCTGCGCGACGTGCGCGTGGACACCGGCGACGCCAACACCGAACTGGCGGTGCGGGTGGATCGCGAACGTGCCGCCGCCTACGGCTTCAGCGCACAGCAGGTGGCGCAGTTCGTCGGCATGGCGCTGCGCGGTTCGTCGCTGCGCGACTTCCACCGCGACGACGTCGAGATCCCGGTCAACGTGCGCTTCGCCGGCTCGGAGAACTATGGCATCGAGGACCTGTCCTCGTTCATGGTGCGCACCGCCGGCGGTAAGGAGGTGCCGCTGCTGGCGATGGTGGACGTGAACGTCACCCCGGCGGCCAGTTCGATCCAGCGGCTGAACCGGCAGACCATGCTGCGGGTCGAGGCGGGGCTGGCCAAGGACGTGCCGATGGACCAGGCGCGCAAGGCGGTCGAGACCACGCTGGACGGCGTGCAGTTCCCGCCCGGCTATGGCTACACCTTCGCCGGCGCCGGCTTCAACATCAACTTCGACGGCATGCAGCAGATGGTGAACAGCATCTTCATCGCGCTGATCCTGATGGTGGTGATCATGGCCGCGGTGTTCGAATCCCTGCTGTTCCCGGCGGCGATCATGTCCTGCGTGCTGTTCTCGATCTTCGGCGTGTACTGGCTGTTCTGGATCACCGGCACCGAGATGAACATCATGGCGGTGATCGGCATCCTGGTGCTGATGGGCGTGGTGGTGAACAACGGCATCGTGATGATCGAGCACATCAACAACCTGCGCCGGCGCGGCATGGCGCGCACCGATGCGCTGGTGGAAGGCAGCCGCGAACGCCTGCGCCCGATCATGATGACCATGGGCACGGCGATCCTGGCGATGATTCCGATCGCGCTGAACACCAAGACCGCCGACGGCATGCCGCCGTACTACCCGATGGCACGCGCCATCGCCGGCGGGCTGGCGTTCTCGACCGTGGTCAGCCTGCTGTTCCTGCCGACCATCTACGCGATCCTCGACGACCTGCGCACCGGCACGGCGCGCCTGGTGCGGCGCGCGCGCGGGCTGTCGCCACTGCCGGAGGTGGGGCCGGCGCCGGTGCAGGAGTAACGCCATCGTGCTCCCGCCATGCCGGCGGGGGCCTTTTCCAGGGGAACCGCGGATGCCACATGTACTTCACCCGGGCGGCCGGCTTGCCGGTGTCCTGTACCTGATCGTCGTCGTCACCGGCATTTTCTGCCTGGCCTACGTACCGGCGCAGCTGGCCGGCGCCGACGCCGGTGCACTGCTGGACAACGTGGTCGCCAGGCAGGCGTTGTTCAAACAGGGCGTGGCGGCGTTCGTCGTCGAACAGGTGGCCTACCTGCTGCTGGCACTGGTGCTGTACCGCGCCTTCCAGGATGTCAGCCGCGGCGCGGCGACGCTGATGCTGGCGTTCGTGGCGATGGGCGTGCCACTGGCGCTGGCGGCGTTGTCGCACCGGCTGCAGGCGCTGGCGCTGCTGACCGATGCCGACAGCGCGCAGCTGCTGTCGCTGGAACAACGCCAGCAGCTTGCGCACGCGGCGTTGAAGGCGTACCGCGGCGGCATGCAGCTGGTGCGCGTGTTCTGGGGCCTGTGGCTGCTGCCGCTGGGCTGGCTGTTGCTGCGCTCGCGCCGCCTGCCGCGCCTGCTCGGCGCGCTGCTGGTGCTGGGCGGGCTGGGCTATGTACTGGATGTGCTGGCGGAACTGCTGGTGCCGGGCTACGCGGACTGGTGGATTTCCGCCCACCTGACCCTGCCGGCCTCCGTCGGCGAGATCGGTACCTGCCTGTGGCTGCTGCTGTTCGGCCTGCGCACGCGGGGCCGCGATGCCGTGCCATCCGCTGTCCATTGAGGAGACGTCCCATGCAAAGCCGTTCCCTGCTATCCGACCCGCCGCTGTCGCCGCGCATCAAGCTCTCGGCGCTGTGGGCCAGCCTGACCTTCTGCTATCTCTACGGTGATTACTTCGGCCTCTATCGGCCCGGCAAGCTGAAGTACATGCTCGACGGCGGCGGTCCGATGGGGCCGAGCAGCCAGGGCTCGCTGCTGTTCGTCGCGCTGCTGCTGGCGGTGCCCGGGCTCATGGTGTTCCTGTCGCTGGCGCTGCCGGCGCGCGTGGTGCGTTGGCTGGGTATCGGCCTGGCCCTGTTCTACGCCGCCTTCGTCGCGCTCACCATGCCGGGGGCATGGTGGTTCTACCTGGCCTACAGCAGTATCGAGATCGTGCTGTGCCTGTTGATCGTGGGCCTGTCCTGGCGCTGGCCGCGGACCTGAGGGCCGCGCCAGCGCCGGCGCATCACACCAGCTTGCCGTACACGGTGAAACCGGTCAGCCACAGGCCGAGCATGCTGCCGAGGTTGGTGAGCATGAAGGTCAGCACGATGCGGGTGACACGGTTGCGGTACCAGCCCTTGAGCGATTGCGCGTCGTCGCGCAGCCGCAGGAAATCGGCGTAGGCCGGCCGCCGCAGGCGCGTTTCCACCAGCGCCGCGAACGCGCCGGTGGGGATGCTCAGGCGGAATGGCTTGAACGGCGCCACCAGCACCGCGGTCAGGATGCTCAACGGGTGGCTGCCGGCCAGCAGCGCGCCAAGGCCGGCCAGGCCGCCGGTGTAGAGCGCCCAGGTCGCGAGCATGTCCGCGCCCATGCCCATGCCGCCCTTCCAGAAGCCGACGCCGATGCCGGCCAGGACCACGGCCAGGATGGTCAGCGTGATCCACGGGATGTTGCGCTTCTTCGGTACCGCCTCCAGCGCCTGGCGCAGTGGGCCGGGCGCTTCGGTGTCGGTTTCCAGGTAACGCGCGAGCCCGGCGAGGTGGCCGGCGCCGACCACCGCCAGTACGTTGCGCTGGCTGTCGCTGCGCTCTTCGCGCAGGCGTGTGGCCATGTAGCGGTCGCGCTCGCCGATGATGCTCTCGTACAGCGCCGGGCTTTCGCTGGCGAATTCGCCGAAGCTCGATTCGAGCATGTCGCCCTGCTTCAGCTTCTCGATCTCGTCCGCGCCCACGTCCTCGGACGAGAACAGGCCGGCGCCGAGCCCGGCGACGAGCTTGAGCTTGCCGATGAAGCCCAGGCGCTGCGAGGCGCGGCGGAAGGTCAGGCCGACATCGCGGTCGATCAGGTGCACCGGCAGGCCACGTTCCTGCGCCAGCGTCACCGCGCGCTTGAGCTCTGCGCCCGGTTCAATGCCCAGCTGTTCGGCGAGCCGGCGCTGGTAGGCGGCCAGGGCCAGGTTGGCGGCGAACAGCGCGACCCGGTTCTTGCGGATCACCTCGATCAGGTCCAGCTGCGCCAGCGCGTCCGGGTTGGTCAGGGCCTGCAGCCGCTGCGGATCGAGCTCGACCGCGACGGCGTCGTACTGGCCGCTGCCGATGGCCTGTTCCACCGCCTGCACGCTGGCGGCGGACACATGGGCGGTGCCCAGCAGGGTGTAGCGCACGCCATCGCGTTCGACGATGCGCAGCGGCTGGCCGGCGAGCAGTTCGCTGCCGTTTTCGGAGTGGGTGTCGGTCATTGCGTCATTCATTGGAGGGGGCGCTGCCGGCGCCATCGCCGAGCGCGCGCTGCATCTGCACCGTGTCCAGCCAGCGGCCGTGCTTGCGGCCCAGGCCGCGGAACACGCCCACGAGCTGGAACCCGAAACGCTCGTGCAGCCTGATGGAGGCGCTATTGGCGGGCTCGCCGATCACCGCGACCATCTGCCGGTAGCCACGCGCGGTGCAGGCGTCGATCAACGCCTGCAGCAGCGTGCTGCCCACGCCGCGGCCCTGGAAGCGGGCATCGACGTAGACCGAATTCTCCACCGTCCACTGGTAGGCGATGCGGCTGCGATAGGTGTTGGCGTAGGCGTAGCCGGCGACCTGGCCGTCGATCTCGGCGACCAGGTAGGGAAAGCCACGGGCGATGATGTCCTGCATGCGCCGCAGCATCTCGGCTTCGTCCGGCACCTCGTACTCGTAGGTGTTGACGAAGTCGGTCACCTCGACCGCGTAGATCGCGGTAATGGCGGCGATGTCGGCCGCACCGGCATCACGGATGTGCACGGCCATGCGCAGGGTTCCCGGTCAGTCGATGTAGCGCTTGAGCAGGTCGCCGTACGCATCGATGCGGCGGTCGCGCAGGAACGGCCAGATGCGGCGCACGTGCTCGCTGCGCTGCAGGTCCACCTCGCAGACCAGCACGGTCGGCTCGGTGCCGGCCTCGGCCAGGAACTCGCCCTGCGGGCCGAGCACGTGGCTGTTGCCCCAGAACTGGATGCCCGACGCGCCCAGCGGCGACGGCTCGTGGCCGACGCGGTTGCACGACAGCACCGGCACGCCGTTGGCCACGGCATGGCCACGGTGGCTAAGCACCCAGGCGTCGCGCTGGCGGTTCTTCTCGTCCTGCATGTCGTCCGGATCCCAGCCGATGGCGGTGGGGTAGAGCAGCAGCTCGGCGCCGGCCAGCGCCATCAGGCGCGCGGCTTCCGGATACCACTGGTCCCAGCACACCAGCACGCCCAGGCGGCCGACCGAGGTGTCGATCGGCTTGAAGCCGATGTCGCCCGGGGTGAAGTAGAACTTCTCGTAGAAGCCCGGGTCGTCGGGAATGTGCATCTTGCGGTACTTGCCCAGCAGGGTGCCGTCCTTCTCGAACACCACCGCGGTGTTGTGGTACAGGCCGGCGGCGCGGCGCTCGAACAGCGAGCCGACGATGACCACGCCATGCTGCCTGGCCAGTGCGCCCAGGCGCGCGGTGCTCGGGCCGGGGATCGGCTCGGCCAGGTCGAACTCGTCCACCGATTCGTGCTGGCAGAAATACGGGCCGTTGTGCAGTTCCTGCAGCAGCACCAGCTTGGCGCCCTGCGTCGCGGCTTCGGCGACGCGGGCCTCGATCACGGCCAGGTTGGCGGCGGCATCGCCGTGGTTGCGTTCCTGGATCAGGGCGACAGTCAGGGAATGTGTATTCATGCGGGCATTGTAAACCTGGGGGAGCAATGGCCCCTGCACAAGGGGCGCTTCGCGCCGGGCATGGGAAAGAGGAGGGCGCCGGGCCCCGTGCCTGCCAGGCAGGCACAGGGCAAGCGGGCGCCGGGCTTCAGCCCAGCAGGCCGGCGGGCAGCTGCATGGTGATGCAGTGCAGGCTGCCGTTCTGCCAGATCAGCGGCCGGCACGGCACCGGCACGATCTCGCGGTCCGGGAACGCGCGGGCGAGCACGTCGCGCGCCGTGTCGTCGGCAGGGTCGCCGTAGGCCGGCATCAGCACGGCGCCGTTGATGATCAGGAAGTTCGCGTAGGACGCGGCCAGGCGGCGCCCCTCGTCGATCACCGGTTGCGCCCACGGCAGCGGGAACAGGCGGTAGGGCCGGCCATCGCGGGTGCGCAGCGCGGCCAGTTCGGCCCCCATTGCCTTGAGTTCGGCATGGTGCGAGTCCTGCGGGTCGTCGCAGTCCTGGTAGACGATGCTGTCGGCCGAGGCGAAGCGGGCCAGGGTGTCGACATGGGCATCGGTGTCGTCGCCTTCCAGATAGCCGTGGTCCAGCCACAGCACGCGTTCCTGGTGCACCCACTGCGCCATGTCGGCGGCCAGCGATGCGCGGTCGCGCTCCGGGTGGCGTTCGTGCAGGCACTTCCAGGTGGTCAGCAGGGTGCCGTCGCCGTCGGTGTCGATGGCGCCGCCCTCCAGCGCGAAGGCGATGCTGCGCACCTGGGCGTTGTTGAACACGCCGGCGTCATGCAGCACCCCGACCAGCTGGTCGTCCAGGCTCGCCTCGAACTTGCCGCCCCAGCCGGTGAAACGGAAATCCAGCAGCTGGAAGCCGCCGTCGGCACGCCTGAGCGTGATCGGGCCGGAGTCGCGCAGCCAGGTGTCGTCGTACGCTGCGGTGATGAAGCGCACGCGCGCCATATCGATGCGGTTGGAACGCAGGCGCATCTCCGCGTAGGTCTCGATATCGTCGTCGGCCACGCAGATCAGCACCGGCTGGAAGCGGGTGATGGCGGCGACCAGCGCGATATAGGTCTCCTCGACCTCGGCCAGGCGTTCGGCCCAGTCGGTATCGGCATGCGGCCAGGCGATCAGGACGCCGGACTGGGCTTCCCATTCGGCGGGAAAACGAAGTGCATCGGTCATTGCGGGTAAGTGCTCGGATCATGCCCGGCGCGAAAGTCCGGTGCGTTGGCGCGCCTGCCGGTGCCGGGAGGCGCGGGGGAGGGCGCCGCCCGGGGCCGCCATTGCAGCCCCGGAGTGGCGGAGATCAGCGGACCGGCGGTTTGGGGCCGATCTCGTCGGGGCCTGCCTGGTTGGCGACCACGTCGATCACCCGCTGCTTCTCGAAGTAGACGGTGAAGGCCGGGTAGACCCAGCGGTTGATCGTGGGCCACTGGCGCTTCTGGCCGCCGCGCGGTTCCAGCCGTTCCTGCGGGGCGCCGAAGCGCGCCTGCACCTGGCCCATCGACTCGCCGCGCGCCGGCAGCGTGCCCGCCGGCTTTTCCTGGGCCCGCTCGATCAGCAGGGTGTCGGCCAGCGCCGTGGTGGGTGCCGCGATGATCGCGGCGCTCAGGGCCAGGGCCCGGATGGTCTGCTTCATGGTCGCTTCTCCCCGGAGGACAAGTGGCGATTACAGCAAAAAAACAGCGTCGATAAAGTGGCAGGCAGCCCTGTTCCGCGCTGCCGGGCGCGGCATGCGTGCGGCGGACACGGCGGGTGCAGGATACGCGGCCGGCCGTGAGCGGGGCACGAAGATGCAGAAAGCCGCCCGGGGCGGCTTTCTGCGAAGATCCGGAATCCTCGCGGATTCCGCTGGCGGCGAACGCCAGTCGGCTCAGCGCTGGCGAGCCTTGAAGCGCGGGTTCGACTTGCAGATCACGAAGATCTTGCCGCGACGGCGAACCACCTTGCAGTCACGGTGACGGGCCTTCGCCGACTTCAGGGAGGACAGGACTTTCATGGCATACCTCGGCGGATACGTTGGAGTTCTTCAGGGAGCGTAGCCGCGGATATGCAGGTTGACGCTCGTTCAAGCCCGCCATTCTACCGGGCAATTCCATGTGGGTTCAAGTGGTTGCGTGCAATCGGCGGCAGGCGGGCCGGGCGCGGCGCTAGAATGGGCGGATTCCCGTTCCAGCGCAGGCCGCAGATGAGTCCACTTCCCCCCGTTCTTACCATCGACGGCCCGTCCGGGGCCGGCAAGGGTACCGTCAGCCGCATCGTCGCGCACCGGCTGGGCTGGCACTACCTGGATTCGGGGCGCTGTACCGGGCGGTGGGGGTGGCCGCCAGCTGGGCCGACATCGATACCTCTGACGCCTCGGCGCTGGTGCGCTGCACGTTCGATACCCGGATCCGCTTCGTCGAGCGCGGCGAGAGCCTGCGGGTGCTGGTCAACGATACCGATGCCACCGACGAGCTGCGCCTGGAGACCACCGGGGCGCTGGCCTCGGCGATCGCCGCCATCCCGGAGGTGCGGGCGGCGCTGAAGGAGCGCCAGCGCGCATTCAGGATGCCGCCGGGGCTGGTCGCCGACGGCCGCGACATGGGGACGGTGATCTTCCCGGACGCCCCGTTCAAGGTATTCCTGACCGCCAGCGCCGAGGAGCGGGCGCACAGGCGGCATAAACAGTTGAAAGAAAAAGGGGTTTCGGTTAACTTTGATGACCTCCTGCGCGAGATCATGGCCCGCGACGCCCGTGATGCACAACGCGCAGTGGCGCCCCTGAGGCCGGCCGATGACGCCGTTCTCATCGACACCAGCGGTATCGGCATCGACGACGTCGTTGCCAGGGTGCTGGGCCTGCTTCCTTCGCCGGAAGCGTGACCCGCGGTTCCGTGAGAGCGGCCGGTGACGGCCGCCGTCGCGCAAATCGAAGTTGTACAAGGCTCCGTCGTGCAGGGTGCACGGCGGTTTTTCCACTCCACACACGGCCGCCGGCACGGGGTCGACCAACAGGCGGGCGGCACGCATTCCCCGAAGGGAGCGGCCTGCCCATGTGTTCAACTGAGTAAATCCAATGACCGAATCATTTGCAGAACTGTTTGAAGCCAGCCAGGCCAATCTGGCCAAGCTGAAGCCGGGCGCCATCGTCGTCGGCACCGTCGTCGACGTCCGCGGCGACGTGGTGGTGATCAACGCCGGTCTGAAGTCCGAAGGCATCGTGCCGATCGAACAGTTCCGTAACGACGCTGGCGAAATCGACGTGGGCGTGGGCGACCAGGTGAAGGTCGCGCTCGACTCGATCGAGAATGGCTTCGGCGAAACCGTCCTGTCGCGCGAGAAGGCCAAGCGCGCCATGGTGTGGGACGAGCTGGAAGAAGCGTTGGAGAAGAACGAGACCATCACCGGCCGCATCAGCGGCAAGGTCAAGGGTGGTTTCACCGTCGACATCAAGGATGTCCGCGCGTTCCTGCCGGGTTCGCTGGTCGATGTGCGCCCGGTGCGCGACCCGGCCTACCTGGAAGGCAAGGAGCTGGAGTTCAAGCTCATCAAGCTGGACCGCAAGCGTAACAACGTGGTCGTTTCCCGCCGCGCTGTCGTCGAGAGCGAGCACTCGGAAGAGCGCGAGCAGCTGATGGACAAGCTGCAGGAAGGCGCGATCCTGAAGGGTGTCGTCAAGAACCTGACCGACTACGGCGCGTTCGTGGACCTGGGCGGCATCGACGGCCTGCTGCACATCACCGACATGGCATGGAAGCGCGTGCGCCATCCGTCCGAAGTCGTGAACGTCGGCGACGAGCTGGACGTGCGCGTGCTGAAGTTCGACCGCGAGCGCAACCGCGTGTCGCTGGGCCTGAAGCAGCTGGGCGAGGATCCGTGGGACAACATCTCGCGTCGTTACCCGGCCAACAGCCGCGTGTTCGGCAAGGTCTCCAACGTCACCGATTACGGCGCGTTCGTCGAGATCGAGCCGGGCGTCGAGGGCCTGGTGCACGTGTCCGAGATGGACTGGACCAACAAGAACGTCAACCCGTCCAAGGTCGTGCAGGTCGGTGACGAAGTCGAAGTGATGGTGCTGGACGTCGACGAAGAGCGTCGCCGCATCTCGCTGGGCATGAAGCAGGTTGCCGCCAATCCGTGGGAAACCTTCGCCGCCACCCACAAGAAGGGTGACAAGGTGTCCGGCCAGATCAAGTCGATCACCGACTTCGGCATCTTCATCGGCCTGGACGGCGGCATCGACGGCCTGGTCCACCTGTCCGACATCAGCTGGAACACCACCGGCGAAGACGTCGTCCGCAACTTCAAGAAGGGCGATACCCTGGACGCCGTCGTCCTGGCCGTCGATCCGGAGCGCGAGCGCATCTCGCTGGGCGTGAAGCAGCTGGAGCAGGATCCGTTCGGCCAGTACATGGCGGCCAATCCGAAGGGCTCCAAGGTCGAAGGCGTGGTGAAGGAAGTCGACGCCAAGGGCGCCGTGATCGAGCTGGCCGACGGCATCGAAGGCTACGTCTCGGCCCGCGACATCAGCCACGACCGCGTCGACGACGCCTCGCAGCACCTGAAGGTGGGCGACAAGGTCGAAGCCAAGTTCGTGGGCATGGACCGCAAGGGCCGTACCATGCAGCTGTCGATCAAGGCCAAGGACGAAGCCGAGACCGCCGAAGCGCTGGCCGAGTACAACAAGTCCTCGACCGAAGCCGCTGCCGGCACCACCAGCCTGGGTGCGCTGCTGCGCGCGCAGCTGGGTGGCAACAAGTCCGAGTAATCGGCCTTGAGCTTGTCGTAGATGCAACCTGGGCGGCCCGGACGAAAATCCGGGCCGCTTCGGGGTTTTACCTTCGTGACGAGTCCGCAATGACCAAATCCGAGCTGATCGAAATCCTTGCGCGCCACCAGGCGCACTTGAAGGCCGATGATGTCGATCTGGCCGTGAAGTCGTTGCTGGAGATGATGGGCGGCGCGCTGGCTTCCGGCGACCGCATCGAGATCCGTGGCTTTGGCAGCTTTTCGCTGCATTACCGGCCGCCGCGCATGGGGCGCAACCCGAAGACCGGCGAATCGGTCGCCCTGCCGGGGAAGCATGTCCCGCACTTCAAGCCCGGCAAGGAGCTGCGCGAGCGCGTGAGCGACGTCGTGCCGCTGGAAAGCGACCCGGCCTGAGTTCCTGGTCGCCGCGATCCGCGGCGGCATCCCCCGGATCCATCGACAAGTGGCCCCGGCAACCGTTCGGGGTGGTTTTTTGATCCGCCTGCTGCGGATCGTCGCCACGGCCGTTAAGCTAGTGGCTCTGTGGACATGGAGCAGGCTGCCGAATGAAGGCTGTCCGTCTGTTGATTCTGCTGGCCGTGCTGGTCGGTGGCCTGGTGATAGGCTCGCTCAATTCGCAGCCCGTCGATATCCGGCTGGCGTTCTGGGCGCTCAGCACCACCTCCGGGATCGCGATCATCGTGTCGTTGCTGTTGGGCGCGCTGGTGGGCGGCGGGCTGGTGCTGGCAGGCGTGGCCATCCCGCTGTATGCCCGGCTCCGGCGTGCCAACAAGGCCGCAGCAGGCGCGGCCGGCGACGCGGCGCCGCAGGCGCCTTCCCCCTTCGACGGACGCTGATCGACGATGGCTTTCATCAGTGAGTGGTTCTGGTTCTTCCTGTTCCTGCCGATCGCCGCGCTGGGCGGCTGGGTCGTGGGCCGGCGTGGCGGCCAGCGCCACAGCGAGAACCAGGTCAGCCGCCTGTCGAGCACCTATTTCCGCGGCCTGAACTACCTGCTCAACGAGCAGCCGGACAAGGCGATCGAGCTGTTCCTGCACATTGCCGAGCTGGATCGGGAGACCTTCGAGACCCAGCTTGCGCTCGGCCACCTGTTCCGGCGCAGGGGGAGGTGGATCGCGCCATCCGCCTGCACCAGGGGCTGGCCAACCGCCAGGACCTGTCCGACCAGCAGCGGGTACAGGCCCTGCTCGCGCTGGGCGAGGACTACATGAAGTCGGGCCTGCTGGACCGTGCCGAGACCGTGTTCACCGACCTGGCGCGCATCGACCAGCGCGCACCGCAGGCGTTGAAGCACCTGATCGGCATCTACCAGGCCGAGCGCGACTGGGAAAAGGCGATCGAGAACGCGACCCGCTACGAACAGGTCACCGACGAGCCGATGGGCAAGCTGATCGGCCAGTTCGAGTGCGAGCTGGCAGAGCGCCATCGCGCCGCCGGGCGGCTGGACGAGGCGCGCGCGGCGATCGGGCGTGCCAATGCCGCCGATGCGATGAGCGTGCGGGCCGGGATCATCGAGGGTCGCCTGGAAAGCGACTTCGGCAACGATGAGGCGGCCGTGCGCGCGTTCGAACGTGCGGCGCGCAACGATCCAGATTACCTGCCCGAGATCCTGCCGCAGCTGCTCAAGAACTACCGCAACGTGGGTGATCTGGCCGGCGCGCGCGCGTTCCTGGCGGAAATGACCGAACACTACCGCGGCATCGCCCCGGTGCTGGCGCTGTCGCGGTTGATGGAGGAGCAGGAAGGCGCCGGCCCCGCGCGGGCCTACCTGGGCCGCCAGTTGAAGGACCGTCCCTCCGTGCGTGGCGAGTCGGCGCTCATCGACCTGACCCTGGCCGAGGGCGCGGACCCGGTGGCGACGCTGCAGGACCTGAAGCACATCACCGACCAGTTGCTGGTGCGCAACCCGGCCTATCGCTGCACCCGCTGCGGTTTCGGCGCGCGTACCCACCATTGGCAGTGCCCGAGCTGCAAGGAATGGGGGACGGTCAAGCCGCTGCTGAATTACGCGGTGCTCTGATCCATGCAGCCGGCATGGATGATACCGGGCCTGTTCCTGGTCTTCGTGGTTGCGGCGCTGCTGACGGCGCTGGCGCGTGGCTATGCGCGGCGCCTACAGTTGCTGGACCAGCCTGGGGAGCGCAGGAGCCATGCAGTCGCGACACCGCGTGGTGGCGGCATCGCCATCGTCGCCTCGCAACTGCTGGCCTGCCTGTGCATCGGCGTCCTGTCCCCGGCGGCCGCGCCGCCGCTCGCGGTGTTTTCCGCGGGACTGTTGCTGGTGGCGGGCATCGGCTGGTGGGACGATCACCGGCCACTGCCGGCGCTCCCGCGCCTGGCGGTGCATGCGCTGGCCGGCATGTTGCTGGGGGGCTGGTCTGGCACGGGACCGGTGACCTCCTGCTGGGCGGTTTCAGTGCGCTGCTGGCCATCGGGCTGGTCAACGTCTGGAACTTCATGGACGGCATCGATGGCCTGGCCGCCACGCAGGCGCTGCTGGCGGCGCTGGCCTACGCTCTGGTGCTGCCGGCGCCGGTCGCCGCGTTGGCGCTGGTCCTGGCGGCGGGCGTGGCGGGCTTTATCCCATTCAATTTTCCCCGGGCGCGGATCTTCATGGGCGATGTCGGCAGTGGCGCCCTGGGGTACCTGCTCGCCGCGCTGGTGGCCCTGGGGCTGGCCAGCCACAGCGCCCCGCCGGCGGTGCTGCTGATCCCGCTTGCCGCATTCCTGGTCGATGCCGGGTTCACCTTGGCGGGCCGCATCCTGAGGGGCGAGCGTTGGATGGAGGCGCACACCCAGCACCTTTACCAGCGCTGGGTGAAAGCCGGCCACAGTCACGTCACAGTCACACTGGGCTACGCATTGTTCGGGGCTGCCGGAGTCGTGCTGACCGTTGTTTCCGTGCGGCTGCCTTCGCCGTGGAGCCAGTTGGCGGCCACCGCGTGGGCGGCGGCGGCAGCGGGTCTCTGGTTCGTTCTGCGCAACAAGTCGATCAATAGGGAAGGATGACCATGGCGGTCTGGCGACGGCTGGCAGGAAATTTTCCACGCATCGCGGTGATGCTGCACGACCTGGTCATGGTCTGGGCGTGTTGGCAGCTGCTGCACGTGGCCCGCTATGCGATGCTGGCGGGCGCGCCGGCCATTCCCCTGTTCAGTTTCGATGTCGCCATCGTGATGCTGCTGCAGGCCATGGCGTTCCATTACGTGGGCCTGTACCGCGGGCTGTGGCGCTTTGCCAGCGTCACCGACCTGGTCAACATCTTCAAGGCCTGCTTCCTCGGCGTCGGTGCGATCGTCCTGGTATTCAGCTACCGGCGCCTGAACGGCATTCCGATGTCGGTGCTGGCGATCTATCCGTTCGCACTCGCGGCCATGCTGGGTGGGCCGCGTCTGCTGTACCGCGCGTGGAAGGATCATCAGTCGATCCAATCCGATGCGCGCGCGCGCCGGGTGCTGGTACTGGGCGCCGGTCACGCCGCCGAAGCCCTGGTCAAGGACCTGCGCCGATCGGGCGATTACGAGCCCGTGGGTCTGCTTGACGACTCTCCGCACCTGAAGGGCGCCAAGCTGCAGGGCATTCCGATCCTGGGAACCATCTCCGACGTGGCGTCGGTGGCTCGGGAAACGGCGGCGAAACTGCTGGTGATCGCCATTCCCACCCTGGATGCGGCCGGCATGCAGCGGATCGTGGCGCTGTGCGAGAGCACCGGGCTGCCGTTCCGGACCGTACCGAGGCTGAGCGATGTGCTGGAAGGAAACTCTCTGCCCGGGCAGTTGAAGGAGGTGGCGATCGAGGACCTGCTCGGCCGCAAGCCCATCCAGCCGGACTGGGCGCTGATCCGGGGGTGGTTGCGCGGGCGCACGGTGATGGTCACCGGCGCCGGCGGATCGATCGGTTCGGAGCTTTGCCGGCAATGCGCGCGTCATGGCGCGGGCAGGATCGTGCTGCTGGAAATCAGCGAGATCCTCATGCTGAACATCCAGAGCGAGTTGTGCCGCAACTTCCCGCACCTGGAGATCGAGTGCGTGCTGGGCGACTGTGGCGACCCCGCAGTCGCCCGCCATGCGCTTGGCCTGTATCGCCCGGACACCGTGTTCCATGCTGCGGCCTACAAGCAGGTCCCGTTGCTGGAAGGGCAGTTGCGCGAAGCCGTCCGCAACAACACGCTGGCGACGGAATGCATGGCGCGTGCCTGCCAGGAGCAGGGCGTGGACAATTTCGTGTTCATCTCCACCGACAAGGCGGTCGACCCGGCGAATGCGCTCGGCGCGACCAAGCGCTACGCCGAGATGATCTGCCAGAGCCTCAACGAGAAGAAGGGCACGCGCTTCGTCACCGTGCGTTTCGGCAACGTGCTGGGCTCGGTGGGCAGCGTGGTTCCACTGTTCCGCGAACAGATCCGCAAAGGCGGCCCGGTCACCGTGACCCATCCCGAGGTCAGCCGCTACTTCATGACGATTCCCGAAGCCTGCCTGCTGATCCTGCAGGCGGCGGCTTCGTCCTCGCGTGGCGCGATCTACATGCTGGACATGGGCGAACCGGTGCTGATCCGGGTGCTCGCCGAGCAGATGATCCGCCTTGCCGGACAGCAGCCGGGTGCCGATATCGCCATCGTCTACACCGGCTTGCGCGCGGGCGAGAAGCTGCACGAAAGCCTGTTCTATTCGGATGAGAACAGCCGCCCCACCGCCCATCCCAAGGTGCTGGAGGCGGGCGTGCGCGAGTTCTCCACCGAGCGCGTGCTGGGTAGCCTGCCGCGGCTGCGCGAGGCGGTAGCCGGCTATGATACCGAGGCCATGCAGGCCATCCTGTCTGCCGTCATCCCCGAGTATTCGCCCTTGCGCGAAACGGTGGAGCAAAGCACCAGGACCAATATTGTCCCGTTTCCCAAAGAGGCTGGTAGGAACTGATGTCCCGACGCATTCGCAAGGCGGTTTTCCCTGTCGCAGGTCTCGGCACGCGCTTCCTGCCCGCCACCAAGACCGTTCCCAAGGAGATGCTGCCGATCATCGATCGCCCGCTGATCCAGTACGCCGTCGATGAGGCGATCGAAGCTGGTTGCGACACGCTGGTGTTCATCACCAACCGCTACAAGCACGCGGTCGCGGACTATTTCGACAAGGCCTACGAACTGGAGCAGAAGCTCGAGCGCGCCGGCAAGCAGGAACAACTGGAGATGATCCGCCACGTGCTGCCCGAAGGCGTACGCGCGATCTTCGTGACCCAGGCCGAAGCCTTGGGCCTGGGGCATGCCGTGCTCTGCGCGAAGGCGGTGATCGGCGACGAGCCGTTCGCGGTGCTGCTGCCGGATGACCTGATCTGGAACCGGGGTGACGGCGCGCTGAAGCAGATGGCCGATCTGAACGAAGCCAGTGGCGCCAGCGTGATCGCGGTCGAAGACGTGCCGCATGACAAGACCGCCAGCTACGGCATCGTCGCGACCGAGGCCTTCGATGGCCGCAAGGGCCGTATTTCGCAGATCGTCGAGAAGCCGAAGCCGGAGGATGCGCCCAGCGACCTGGCGGTGGTCGGCCGCTACGTGCTGAGCCCGAAGATCTTCGAACTGCTGGAACAGACCCGGACAGGTGCCGGTGGCGAGATCCAGCTGACCGATGCGATCGCGGAGTTGCTGAAGACCGAAGAGGTCGATGCCTACCGTTTCGAGGGCACCCGCTTCGACTGCGGCACGCACTTGGGTCTGGTGGAGGCGACGATCCGCTTCGCGCTGGACAACCCGAAGCTGGCTGGCCCGGCGCGGGAGAAGCTGGCGGCGATGTTGGCCGAATAAGGTTTAGCCAGCGTTCCGTTCGCGCTTTGATTGATGCGTGGGGAGGGGGGGGCGGATGGCCCTCTCCAAAACACGCCAAAGCCCTTCCATGGTGCTCGATGGCGCCTTGCTCGTGTGCGCTGTCCTGCGTACACGGCAAGACCGGGGTTGGGCGTCCTGCCCAACCCGCCCGAGGCATGCCTCGGGCCCATGGCGCCAACGGTCTTGGAGAGGGCCTTCCGCCCCCTCTCGACAGTTTCCGTGCGGCGCGGACGGGAAGGGCGGAATCAAGGGCAAAGGCAAAAGCAAAAAAGGCAGCCAATGGCTGCCTTTTTCTTTTGGGGTTGCTTGTTGGGGTCGGATCCCTTTGCGCAGCAAAGGGCTCTGACCCCGATTTTGATCTTGCCTTTGCTCAGCCCGCCGCCACGCGGAATGCCGGGTAGCGCGGGTGGGTGAGGCTGACCGGGACTGTCAGCGGCATGGATGCCGCTGCCAAGCCTACGGGGATGTACTTGCGGCGTGTCCCGGGCAGTCTCACCCACCCGGGCCCTTCAGTACACCGACATCCCGACCGGCAACGCTCTGAACCTTAAAGCGCCTCGAAAATACCCGCCGCACCCATGCCCGTGCCGATGCACATGGTCACCATGCCGTACTTCTGCTGGCGACGACGCAGGCCGTGCAGCAGGGTGGCGGTACGGATCGCGCCGGTCGCACCCAGCGGGTGGCCCAGGGCAATGGCGCCGCCCAGCGGGTTCACCTTGCTCGGGTCCAGGCCGCAATCGCGGATCACCGCCAGCGCCTGCGCGGCGAAGGCTTCGTTCAGTTCGATCCAGTCCAGCTGGTCCTGGGTCAGGCCAGCCTGCTTCAATGCCTTCGGAATCGCGGCGATCGGGCCGATGCCCATCACTTCCGGGCGCACGCCGGCCACCGAGAAGCTGACGAAACGCGCCAGCGGGGTCAGGCCGTAATCCTTGATCGCCTGCTCCGAGGCCAGCAGCACGGCGCCGGCGCCGTCGCTCATCTGTGAGGAGTTGCCGGCGGTGACGGTGCCGCCGAACTGGCCGTTGCGGAACACCGGGCGCAGCTTGGCCAAGCCTTCAGCCGAGGAATCCGGGCGTGGGCCTTCGTCGGTGTCGGCAATCGTGTTGCGGGTGATGATGCGCTGGCCATCGGCCAGGTCCGGCAGGTGCGAGACGATCTCGTACGGGCTGATCTCGTCCTTGAATTCGCCGTTCTGGATCGCGGCCATGGCCTTCTGGTGCGAGGCCAGGGCGAAGGCGTCCTGGTCTTCGCGCGAGACCTTCCACTCTTCGGCGACCTTCTCGGCGGTGATGCCCATGCCGTAGGCGATGGCCACGTGATCGTTGTCGAACACGCTCGGCGCCATGGCGATCTTGTTGCCCATCATCGGCACCATCGACATCGATTCGGTGCCGCCGGCCAACATCAGGTCGGCGTTGCCCAGGCGGATCGCGTCGGCGGCCTGCGCCACGGCTTGCAGGCCGGAGGAGCAGAAGCGGTTCACGGTCTGCGCGGCGACGGTGTTCGGCAGGCCGGCCAGCAGCACGCCGATGCGCGCCACGTTCATGCCCTGCTCGGCTTCCGGCATGGCGCAGCCGATGATCGCGTCATCGATGCGGTTGACGTCCACGCCCGGGGCCTGGGCGACGACGCTGCGCAGCACGTGCGCAAGCATGTCGTCGGGGCGGGTGTTGCGGAACATGCCCTTGGGCGCCTTGCCCACCGGGGTGCGGGTGGCGGCGACGATGTAGGCGTCCTGGATTTGCTTGGTCATTGTGGTGATCTCTCGAATTTTTAGCCGGGGTGCCGACCCATGGCCGGCACCCACCGAAAGCAGGGAAGGGCGATCAATTGCGCAGCGGCTTGCCGGTCTTGAGCATGTGCGCGATGCGGGCCTGGGTCTTTTCCTGTTGGGCCAGTTCGACGAAGTGCTTGCGCTCCAGGGTCAGCAGCCACTCTTCGTCCACCACGGTGCCGCGGTCGACCTTGCCGCCGCACAGCACGGTGGCGATGCGCTCGGCGATCTCGTAGTCGTACGCGCTGATGAAGCGGCCCTCCAGCATGTTGACCAGCATCATCTTGAAGGTGGCGATGCCGACGTCACCGGCCACCTGGATGCGGCGTGCCGGCAGCGGCGGGCGGTAACCCGCCTCGGCCAGCGCACGCGCTTCGGCCTTGGCGATGTACAGCGCCTCGTAGCTGTTGAACACCACCTTGTCGGTGCTGCGCAGCAGGCCCAGTTCCTTGGCGTTGACCGCCGAGTTGGAGACCTTGGCCATCGCCACGGTCTCGAAGGTCTTCTTCAGTTCGGCGAACACGTCGCCACCCGGGCCCGCGGCCTGTGAGGCGCGCACGGCCAGTTCCTTCAGGCCGCCACCGGCCGGCAGCAGGCCGACGCCGGCCTCGACCAGGCCGATGTAGCTTTCCAGGAACGCCACGGTCTTGGCGCTGTGCATCTGGAACTCGCAGCCGCCACCCAGCGCCAGGCCACGCACCGCGGCCACCACCGGCACCAGCGAGTACTTGATGCGCTGGCTGGTGCGCTGGAAGTTGGCAACCATTTCTTCGAACTGGTCGACCTTGCCGGCCTGCAGCAGGCCCAGTGCACCGGCCAGATCGGCACCGGCAGAGAAGGGCTCCTTCTGCTGCCAGATCACCAGGCCCTGGAAGTCCTTCTCGGCGCGGCTGACGCATTCCTGCAGGCCGTCCAGCACCTGGTCGGACACGGTGTTCATCTTGGTCTTGAAGCTGACCACGGCAATGCCATCACCGTCGTGCCACATGCGCAGGCCGTCGTTCTCGAACACGGTCTCGCCCGGCGCGAACTTCTCGCCCAACAGCGGATCCGGGAAGCGCTGGCGCTGGTACACCGGCAGCGACGAACGCGGCAGCTTGGCGTTGCGCGACGGGCTGTAGCTGCCTTCGGCGGCATGCACGCCGTCGCGGCCATCGAACACCCAGTCCGGCAGCGGGGCGTTGCTCATGCTCTTGCCGGCCACGATGTCATCGGCGATCCACTGTGCGACCTGCTTCCAGCCGGCGGCCTGCCAGGTTTCGAACGGGCCCAGCGACCAGCCGTAGCCCCAGCGGATGGCCAGGTCCACGTCGCGCGCGGTCTCGGCGATGTCGGCCAGGTGGTAGGCGCTGTAGTGGAACAGGTCGCGGAAGGTCGCCCACAGGAACTGCGCCTGCGGGTGCTGGCTTTCGCGCAGCTTGGCGAACTTCTCGGCCGGGTTCCTGATCTTCAGGATCTCGACCACTTCCGGCGCGGCAGCGCGATCGGCCGGGCGGTAGTCCTGCTTCTCCAGGTCCAGCACCACGATGTCCTTGCCAACCTTGCGGAAGATGCCGGCGCCGGTCTTCTGGCCCAGCGCGCCCTTGGCAATCAGCGCGTCCAGCCACTTCGGCGACTTGAAGAACTCATGCCACGGGTCGTTCGGCAGGGTGTCGCCCATGGTCTTGATCACGTGCGCCATGGTGTCCAGGCCGACCACGTCGGAGGTGCGGTAGGTGGCCGACTTCGGGCGACCGACCAGCGGGCCGGTCAGGCCGTCCACTTCATCGAAGCCCAGGCCGAACTGCTGGGTGTGGTGGATGGTGGACAGGATCGAGAACACGCCGATGCGGTTGCCGATGAAGTTCGGGGTGTCCTTGGCGTACACCACGCCCTTGCCCAGGGTGGTGACCAGGAAAGCTTCCAGGCCTTCCAGCACGGCGTCGTCGGTGGTGGTGGCCGGGATCAGCTCGGCCAGGTGCATGTAGCGCGGCGGGTTGAAGAAGTGCACGCCGCAGAAGCGGTGGCGCAGCTGTTCGGGCAGCACGTCGGCGAGCTTGTTGATGCCCAGGCCGGAGGTGTTGGAGGCCAGCACCGCGTGGTCGGCCACGAACGGGGCGATCTTCCTGTACAGGTCCTGCTTCCAGTCCATGCGCTCGGCGATGGCCTCGATGATCAGGTCGCAGTCCTTCAGCTGCTCCAGGCCGGACTCATAGTTGGCCGGGGTGATGGCTTCGGCCAGCGACTTGCTGGCCAGCGGCGCGGGGCTCAGCTTGCCCAGGTTGGCGATTGCCTTGAGCACGATGCCGTCGGCCGGACCTTCCTTGGCAGGCAGGTCGAACAGCACGGTGTCGACGCCAGCGTTGGTGAGGTGGGCGGCGATCTGGGCACCCATGACGCCGGCACCCAGCACGGCGGCGCGGCGGATCAGCAGGGAATTGGACATGATGTAGGGCCTTTGTTGGTACCGGGTGGAATCAGGGGGAGGCGGGCGCGGCGGCGCCGTGTGCGCTGGCGCGGAACCCGGCCTCGGCGAAATGGATCAGTTCGTTGGCAGCCTTGCTGCGGTGCGCGGCCTCGCTGATGCCGTGCGGGCGCTTGATCAGGCCGAAATCGGCCATCGCATAGGTCAGCGCGCCGGCGAGGAAGTCCAGCCGCCAGTACAGCTCTTCCTTGCTCAGGCCGGGCACGCAGGCGCCGATGGCCTTGCCGAACTCACGCAGCACGTGGCCGTAGTGGTCGGACAGGAACTTGCGCAGGTTGTCGTTCTTCTCGGCGTAGGCGCGGGCGATCACCCGCACGAACGCGCCCCCGCTCTGCCGGTCCTGCGCCATCGCCAGCGCCGGCTCGACGAAGGCGGCCAGCACCGCGCGCAGGTCGCCGGGGCGGATGGCGCGGGCCTGCTCCAGCTGGGCCAGGCGGGCGGCGGTCATTTCGTCCATGCGCCGGCGGAACACCTCGTTGACCAGGTTTTCCTTGGAACCGAAGTGGTAGTTGACCGCGGCGATGTTGACGTCGGCGTGGCTGGTCACCTGCCGCAGCGAGGTGCCGGCGAAGCCGTACTGCGCGAACAGTTCCTCGGCGGCGCAGAGGATGCGGTCCTTGGTGGAGAAGCTGGCGGGTTTGCCCATGGCGATGCAGTCAATCAAACGATTGTTTGGATGCTACGCCCGGCGGGGCGCAGGGTCATGCTGCTTTGCAGCATCATTTATCTGGCGCTGTGCAAAGCCCCCGGGCACCCGTTAGAATTGGCAACCGCAATTCAGGCTAAGCCCGCGTCCGCACGCGGGTTTTTTTCATGTACCCTCGGGCCGACCGGCCCCAAATCCGGAGAATTCCCATGGCGCTGGAGCGCACCCTTTCCATCATCAAGCCCGATGCCGTCGCCAAGAACGTGATCGGCGAGATCTACGCCCGCTTCGAAAAGGCCGGCCTGAAGATCGTGGCCGCCAAGTACAAGCAGCTGTCGCGCCGCGAGGCCGAAGGCTTCTACGCCGTGCACCGCGAGCGTCCGTTTTTCAACGCGCTGGTTGAATTCATGATCTCCGGCCCGGTGATGATCCAGGCGCTGGAAGGCGAGAATGCCGTGCTGGCCCACCGCGAACTGCTGGGCGCCACCAATCCGAAGGAAGCCGCGCCGGGCACCATCCGCGCCGACTTCGCCGAATCCATCGACGCCAACGCCGCCCACGGCTCGGACTCGGTCGAGAACGCCGCGATCGAGATCGCCTACTTCTTCGCCGCCACCGAAGTGGTCTCGCGCTGAGCAGTACGTAGAAGGTTGAAGCCGTGAACGAGGTCGTACAGTCCCCCGCCATCCAGCCGCTGCCGAAAACCACGCCGGCGGCTGGCAAGCAGAACCTGCTCGACCTCGATCGCGCGGGCCTGGAGACGTTCTTCGTCGAGACGCTCGGCGAACAGAAGTTCCGCGCCCACCAGGTGATGAAGTGGATCCACCACCGCTACGTCACCGATTTCGACCAGATGACCGACCTCGGCAAGTCGCTGCGCGCCAAGCTGCAGCAGCATGCCGAGGTCGTCGTCCCCAATGTCGTGTTCGACAAACCGTCGGCCGACGGCACCCACAAGTGGCTGCTGGCGATGGGCGTGGATGGCAGGAATGCCATCGAAACCGTGTACATCCCGGACAAGACCCGCGGCACGCTGTGCGTGTCCTCGCAGGTCGGCTGCGGCCTGAACTGCACCTTCTGTTCGACTGCCACCCAGGGCTTCAACCGCAACCTGACCACCGCCGAGATCATCGGCCAGGTGTGGGTCGCCGCGCGCCACCTGGGCAACGTGCCGCACCAGATGCGCCGCCTCACCAACGTGGTGATGATGGGCATGGGCGAGCCGCTGATGAATTTTGACAATGTCGTGCGTGCCATGAGCATCATGCGCGACGACCTGGGCTACGGCCTGGCCAACAAACGCGTGACCCTGTCCACGTCCGGGCTGGTGCCGCAGATCGACCGCCTGTCGGTCGAAAGCGACGTGTCGCTGGCGGTGTCGCTGCATGCGCCCAACGACGCGCTGCGCGAAACCCTGGTGCCGCTCAACAAAAAGTACCCCATCGCCGAATTGATGGCGTCCTGCGCGCGCTACCTGCGCGGCAACAAGAAGCGCGATTCGGTGACCTTCGAATACACCCTGATGAAGGGCATCAACGACCAGCCCGAGCACGCCCGCCAGCTGGCGCGGCTGATGCGCCAGTTCGACAACGCGGTGCAGGCCAAGGACTCGGGCAAGGTCAACCTGATTCCGTTCAACCCGTTCCCGGGCACCCGCTACGAGCGTTCGGACGAGGAGCAGATCCGCGCCTTCCAGAAGATCCTGCTCGACGCGCAGGTACTGACGATGGTGCGGCGCACCCGCGGCGACGACATCGATGCCGCCTGCGGCCAGCTCAAGGGCCAGGTGATGGATCGCACCCGTCGCCAGGCCGAGTTCAACCGGCTGCTGCAGGCCCAGGACGCGCCCCCGGCGCAGCGGGACGCGCTTGGTTGAGCGCCTGCTCGCGTCGGTGCTGGTCCTGCTGCTGCTTGCCGGCTGCGGGCATGGCACCAAGGCGACCAGGGTCCGCTGGGGCCCGGAGATGGCGCAGTCCGTAGAGGTGCATGACGACCGCCAGGTGCGCGCGCGCCTGCGCTACCAGGAACTGTTGCGGCTGGTCGGCGACCGGCTGGGCCGGGGCGACCTCGATGGCGCCTTCAAACACGCCCGCTCGGCGCAGAGGCTGGCGCCGGACGATCCGGCGGCCTACACCCTGCAGGCGGTGATCGAAGGGCGGCGGGGCAACATGGAGGAGGCCGGCCGGCTGTACCGGCGCGCCGCCGAGCTTGCGCCGCGCCAGGGCGACGTGCTCAACAACTATGGTGCCTGGCTGTGCGCCAACGGCCATCCGGCCGAGGCGCTGGTCTGGTTCGACCGCGCCGTGGCCGATCCCGGCTACCAGGAACGTGCCGACGCGCTGGCAAACGCGGGCGGCTGCGCGCTGGAAGCGGGGCAGGGCGAACGCGCCGGGCAGGACCTGCGCCAGGCGCTGGAACTTGACCCGGACAACGCATATGCGCTGGAGGCGATGGCGCGCAACGAGTTCCGGCTGGGGCGCTATTTCGAGGCGCGCGCGTTCTACCAGCGACGCCTGGCGGCTGCGCCGGCCACGGTTTCCGTGTTACAACTTGCCATTCAGATTGAAGAACGGCTGGGCGACAGCAGTGCCGTCAGCCGATACCAGCAGCGGTTGCGTGAGGAATTTCCTGCCGGCGCAACCCCGAATTCCCAGGGCTGATGCATTGTGAGCAATGATCCGGGTATGAACGCTTTTGAGGGGCGGTGGGCTGCGGGGAGCAGCTTCGCCAGGCGCGCCAGGCGGCTGGCCTGTCGCTGGAGGAAGTGGCGGGGCGGCTGCACATGCCGGTGCAGGTGGTTGCCGCGCTGGAGCAGGAGCATTGGGAGCGCCTGGGCGCGCCGGTGTTCGTGCGTGGCCAGCTGCGCAGTTATGCGCGGCTGCTCAGCGTCAACCTGGACGGGCTGCTGCAGCAGGCGCGGATCGCGCCGGTCGAGCCGCCCAAGCTGGTCAGCCATACGCATACCCCGCGCGTGCGCCGGGTCGCCGAGAGTCTCGGTCGCCGGGCGGTGTACGTGGTGATCACCGCAGTGCTGGCGGTGCCGGTCTGGTACGCCTTCCAGAGCAAGTTCGGCGACGCGCCACCCAGTACCGCGTCGCTGGACGTGGTACCGGACCCGGCGTCGGTGGCCGCTGCCGGTAGCGCCGGCAGCGACGAAGCGGCGGCACGCCCGCAGCAGGAGCGGGCGCCCTACATCGCATCGATGGCGCCCCTCGCGCGGCAGGCGGCGGAGCCGCAGGCGCTGGCGTCGGCGGGCATGAGCCTGGAGTTCCGCGGCGACAGCTGGGTCGAGGTCTCCGCGCCGGATGGTTCCATCGTCGAGAAGGCGCTGATCCGCGCCGGCGAGAAGCGCAGTTACAGTCCCGGTCAGGTCGGCCGCATGAAAGTAGGCAACGCCTCGGAAGTGGACTTCCGCCAGAGCGGTGGCAATGTCGACCTGGCGCCGTTTACAAGCGGTAATAATGTGGCCCGCTTTACGGTATCCTCTGACGGCTCCGTGGCGCCGGTTTCGCACTGAAACGAGCGCAGATCAAAACATCAAGGCTCCCCCGGCAGGAGTGGAGCGAGAGTTACGCATGGCGATTGACGACCTGCTCGACGAGCATGAACAAGGCGAACGTGTCCGCACCTGGCTGCGCCAGAACGGCGCTGGGATCATTGGCGGGGTGGTGCTTGCGCTGGCCTTGATCATGGGCTGGAAGTGGTGGCAGAACGACCAGGTGGGCAAGCTGGCGCAGGCCAACAGCCGCTATGACGCGGTCAGCCGCAGCCTGCAGTCCAAGAACCTGGACGAGGCCGCCAAGGAAGTGGCGGCGCTGGAAGGCAGCAAGGCCGGCATCTATGCCGACCTCGCGGCGCTGGAGCTGGCCAAGGCGCAGGTCGAGGCGGGCAAGAACGACGATGCTATCAAGACCCTGCGCGGGTTGAAGGTCGAAGGCGAGTTCAAGCTGCTGATCGACCAGCGCATTGCCCGCCTGCTGATCGAAACCGGCAAGGCGGCCGAAGCACAGGCCCTGCTTGGCAAGGCCGATGACAGCGCCAGCCTGGAGATCCGCGGTGACGCGCTGGTGGCGCAGGACAAGCGCGAGCAGGCGCGCGAGCTGTACGCGCAGTCGCTGGCCAAGCTCGACGTCGCCGCGCCGCAGCGTCGCCTGCTCGAAATCAAGCTGATGGACGCCGGCGGTACCGTCGCCGACCCTGCGGCGGAGAAGAACTGATGAAACTCAAGCATGTGGCGGGCATCGCGCTGGTCGCGGTGGCGCTGAGCGGTTGCTCGACGGTCAAGGGCTGGTTCGCGGGCAAGGATGCCGAGGCCAAGAAGGCCCTGGAGCCGGCCGAACTGGTCAAGTTCGAGCCCACGCTCAAGGTCAACCGCATCTGGTCGGCCAACGTCGGCAAGGGTGAAGGCCGCATCGGCGTGCGCCAGGCACCGGCCGTGGCCGATGGCCGCGTCTACGCCGCGGCGGTCGAAGGCGGCGTGCACGCGCTCGACCTGCAGACCGGCAAGCAGGTGTGGGAATACACGCCCGCCAAGGAAAAGAAGAAGGCCAACCTGCGCCTGTCCGGTGGCCCGGGCGTGGGCGAGGGGCTGGTGGTCATCGGCACGCTGGACGGCCAGGTGATCGCGCTGGACGCGGCCAACGGCAGCGAAAAGTGGCGCGCGCGCGTCCCCGGCGAGATCATCGCCGCCCCGGCGGTCGCGCAGGGGCTGGTCTTCGTGCGCAGCAACGACGGCCGTACCACCGCGCTGGATGCCGGCAGCGGCGAACGGCGCTGGTTCAATGCGCAGGAGCTGCCCTCGCTGACCGTGCGCGGCAACGCGCCGGTAGTGGCGGGCCCGGGCGTGCTGTTCATCGGCAACGACGATGGCACCCTGGCGGCGCTGGCCATGCAGGACGGCCGCCCGCTGTGGGAGCAGACCATCGGCACCCCGGAAGGGCGTACCGAACTGGAGCGCATGGCCGACGTCGACGGCGCCCCGGTGCTGGAAGGCAACAACCTGTACGTGACCAGCTTCAAGAACCAGACCCTGGCGATCGAAGGCCCGAGCGGGCGTCCGCTGTGGTCGCGCGACCATGGCGGCGGTGGCGGCCTGGCCGTCTCCTCCGGCCACGTGGTGGTCACCGACGGCAAGGGTACGGTCTATGGCCTGGACAAGACCTCGGGTGCGGCGATGTGGTCGCAGCAGGCGCTGGCGCGGCGCTCGGTGACCGGCCCGGCGATCCAGGGCGATTACGTCGTGGTCGCCGATTACAAGGGATACCTGCACTGGCTGCAGATGGGCGATGGTGCCCTGGCGGCCCGTGAAAAGAGCGGGGGCGACCCCGTGGTTGCGCAACCCATCGTCGCCGAAGGCGTGCTGCTGGTGCAGAACGTGGACGGCAAGCTGACCGCCTGGCGGTTGGCGAATTAAGGAGTCCAAGCGATGCTGCCTTTGGTCGCCCTGGTTGGACGGCCGAATGTCGGCAAGTCGACCATCTTCAATGCCCTGACGCGTACGCGTGACGCTCTGGTCCACGACCAGCCCGGCGTCACCCGCGACCGCAACTACGGCGTGTGCCGGCTCGACGAGGACAACCCGTTCCTGATCGTCGACACCGGCGGCATCGCCGAGGAAGAGGAGGGCCTGGCCGGCGCCACCGCGCGGCAGGCGCGCGCCGCCGCCGCCGAGGCGGACCTGATCCTGTTCGTGGTCGATGCCCGCGATGGCACCTCGGCGCTGGATGACGAGATCCTGGCGTGGCTGCGCAAGCTGTCGCGCCCGACGCTGCTGTTGATCAACAAGATCGACGGCACCGACGAGCAGGACGTGCGCTCGGAATTCGCGCGCTATGGCTTCGGCGAGATGCTCACGGTCTCGGCCGCGCACCGCCAGGGCCTGGACGACCTGCTCGAGGAGATCGTCGAGCGCCTGCCGGAAGAGGGCACGACCGAGACCCTGGACGACGACCCGGCACGGGTGCGCATCGCCTTCGTCGGCCGTCCCAATGTCGGCAAATCGACGTTGGTGAACCGCCTGCTGGGCGAGGAGCGCATGATTGCCTCCGACGTGCCCGGCACCACCCGCGATTCGATTTCCGTGGACCTCGAGCGTGACGGCCGCCTGTACCGGCTGATCGATACCGCCGGCCTGCGCCGCAAATCGCGCGTGGACGAAGTGGTCGAGAAGTTCTCGGTGGTCAAGACCCTGCGCTCGATCGAGGAGTGCCAGGTCGCGGTGCTGATGCTCGATGCCAGCGAAGGCGTCACCGACCAGGACGCCAGCGTGCTGGGCGCGGTGCTCGATGCCGGGCGCGCGCTGGTGATCGCGATCAACAAGTGGGACGGGCTGACCGACTACCAGCGCGAACAGGCCGAAACCCTGCTCTCGCTCAAGCTCGGCTTCGTGCCCTGGGCCGAGGTGGTGCGGATCTCCGCCAAGCACGGTTCGGGCCTGCGCGAGCTGTTCCGCGCGGTGCACCGCGCACATGCCTCGGCCACCCACGAATTCAGCACCAGCGAAGTGAACAAGGCGCTGGAAATCGCCTACGAGAGCAACCCGCCGCCGAGCATCCGCGGCCATGTCTCCAAGCTGCGCTACGTGCACCCGGGCGGCACCAACCCGCCGACCTTCATCGTGCACGGCACGCGCCTGAAGGAGCTGCCGGACTCGTACAAGCGCTACCTGGAGAACTTCTTCCGCAAGCGCTTCAAGCTGGTGGGCACGCCGGTGACGTTCCTGTTCCGCGAGGGCGCCAACCCCTACGAGGGCAAGAAGAACGTGCTGACCGAGCGCCAGGTCAAGGCCAAGCGGCGGCTGATGAAGCACGTCAAAGGCAGGAAGTGATCACGCAGGGGCGGCCGCAGGGCCGCCCTTTTCGTTTGTGCCCTGCCGATGGCGGGATGAATCCCGGCGCGCGCCGGAGCCATGGCCGATAATCGCGCCATGAGCATCCGCGAGCTGACCCCGCAACAGGCCCGTGCCCGCCAACTGGCCGGCGCGGTGATGATCGACGTGCGCGAAGCGCACGAGCGCGCCGCCGGCATGGCCGAAGGCGCGCACGGGGTTGCCGCTGGCGAACTGCTGGCGGCGCCCGCCAGCGCCCTGCCGTCGCCGCAACAGGACATCATCCTGATCTGCCAGAGCGGCAGGCGTTCGCTGGATGCGGCGGTGGCCTTGCAGACGGCCGGCTACGCGCAGCTGGCCTCGGTTGCCGGCGGAACGCTCGCGTGGCGGGCGGCGGGCCTGCCGCTGGTGCAGCCGCTGCTCGACGCGCGCGAACGCGACTTCTACGACCGCTATTCGCGGCACCTGCTGCTGCCGCAGGTGGGCGAGGCCGGGCAGCGGCGCCTGCAGCGCGCCCGCGTGCTGGTGGTCGGTGCCGGTGGGCTGGGCGCGCCGGCCGCGTTCTACCTGGCCGCGGCCGGGGTGGGGCGGCTGCGCATCGTCGACGACGACGTGGTCGAGCGCAGCAACCTGCAGCGCCAGATCATCCACACCGATGCCGCCATCGGCAGCGCCAAGGTGGAGTCGGCGCGCGCGCGCCTGCTGGCGCTGAATCCACACATCGAGGTGGAGGCGATCGCGCAACGGGTGACGTCGGCCAATGTCGACGCGTTGATGGAGGGCGTGGACGTGGTGCTGGACGGTTCGGACAACTTCCCGCTGCGCTACCTGCTCAACGACGCCTGCATCAGGCACGCGCGGCCACTGGTGTACGCCGCCATCGAGCGGTTCGACGGGCAGGTCGGGGTATTCGATGCCGGCCGCCGGCGTGGCCAGGCGCCGTGCTACCGCTGCCTGTTTCCGGAGCCGCCGCCGCCCGCATTCGCGCCCAACTGCGCCCAGGCCGGGGTGCTCGGCGTGCTGCCCGGGCTGGCCGGGGTGATCCAGGCCACCGAAGTGCTCAAGCTGCTGCTGGAGATCGGCCAGCCCCTGGTCGGGCGGCTGCTGCGCTTCGACGCCCTGGGCATGCGCTTCCGTGAGACCCGCGTGCATCCGGATCCCGATTGCCCGGTCTGCGCGCCGGGCCGCGCGTTTCCCGGCTATATCGACTACGCCGCATTCTGCGCCCATCGCGGCTGATCGCGGCTGCCGGGCGCGCGGCGGGATGTCGCGCCGCGCCGAATCGGGGACAATAGCCGGCCCGTTCCCGCCTCCACGCCCATGACCCTGCCTGCCGACGCCTCCGCGGCCACTGCCCGCATCCTCGATGGCCGCCGCATCGCCGAAGAACTGCTCGACGACCTGAAGCTGCGCGTGGACGCGCGGATCGCGGCCGGGCGCTCGCGGCCGGGGTTGGCGGTGGTGCTGGTCGGCGGCGACCCGGCTTCGGCGGTGTACGTGCGCAACAAGCGCCGTGCCGCGCAGAAGGTCGGCATCGAGGCCTTCGACCATGACCTGCCCGAGGGCACGACCGAGGCGCAGCTGCTGGAGCTGATCGACCGGCTCAACGCCGACCCCAAGATCCACGGCATCCTGATCCAGCTGCCGCTGCCGGGCATCGCCGACGCCAACCGGCTGATCCAGCGCATCGACCCGCGCAAGGACGTGGACGGCTTCCATCCGCAGAACGTGGGGCACCTGGCGCTGCGCGAGTTCGGCCTGCGCCCGTGCACGCCGCGCGGCATCATCACCCTGCTGGCGCATACCGACCAGCCGGTGCGCGGACGCAACGCCACAATCGTCGGGGTCAGCAACCACGTCGGCCGGCCGATGGGGCTGGAACTGCTGATTGCCGGCTGCACCGTCACCAGCTGCCACAAGTTCACCCCGCGCGAGGAGCTGGAGCGGGCGGTGCGCAACGCCGACATCCTGGTGGTGGCGGTGGGCATCCCGCAACTGGTGCCGGGCGAGTGGGTCAAGCCGGGGGCGGTGGTGATCGACGTCGGCATCAACCGCATGGACGATGGCCGCCTGGTCGGCGACGTCGGGTTCGAAGCGGCGTCGCGTCGCGCCAGCTGGATCACCCCGGTGCCGGGCGGCGTCGGCCCGATGACGGTGGCCACGCTCATGCAGAACACCATCGAGGCGGCCGACGCGGCCGGCTGAACGGCCACCGGCGGCGGCCATCGCCCTGCCGGGTCATACCGGTGCCCGCCGCACGGGCGGCGCCGGCCGGCCGTGGCCGCGGCCCTGAACCATCGGTGCCGGCGCGACACTGCGTCGCACCGGCCCCCTGCCATCGGCGCCCGAACAAGGGTAAAATGACGCGCTTCCCCACATCTCGGGTATGCCGATGCTGCGCATCCAGGCTGAAGCACTGACCTACGACGACGTTTCGCTCGTCCCCGCCCACTCCACGATCCTGCCCAAGGATGTCGACCTCGGCACGCGCCTGACCCGCGACCTTCGGCTGCGGCTGCCGATCGTCTCGGCGGCCATGGATACGGTCACCGAGGCGCGCCTGGCCATCGCCATGGCCCAGCTCGGCGGCATCGGCATCATCCACAAGAACCTGCCGCTGGAGCAGCAGGCGGCCGAAGTGGCCAAGGTCAAGAAATTCGAATCCGGGGTGATCCGCGACCCGATCACGGTCGGCCCGGAGACCAGCATCCGCGAAGTGCTGGCGCTGACCCGCGCGCACAACATCTCCGGCGTACCGGTGGTGGGCAGCGACGGCCTGCTGGCCGGCATCGTCACCCACCGCGACATGCGCTTCGAGACCGAACTGGACGATCCGGTCCGCCACATCATGACCAAGAAGGACCGGCTGGTCACGGTGAAGGAGGGCGCGGCCTCGGACGAGGTGCTGTCGCTGCTGCACAAGAACCGCATCGAGAAGGTGCTGGTGGTCAATGACGCGTTCGAACTGCGCGGCCTGATCACGGTCAAGGACATCCAGAAGAAGACCGACAACCCCAACGCGGCCAAGGACGCGGCCACGCGCCTGCTGGTCGGTGCCGCGGTCGGCGTCGGTGGCGACACCGACCGCCGGGTCGAGGCGCTGGTCGCCGCCGGGGTGGACGTGCTGGTGGTGGATACCGCCCACGGCCACTCGCAGGGCGTGCTGGACCGCGTGCGCTGGGTCAAGAAGCACTTCCCGCAGGTACAGGTCGTCGGCGGCAACATCTGCACCGGCGAGGCGGCGCTGGCGCTGCTGGACTGCGGTGCGGACGCGGTCAAGGTTGGCATCGGCCCGGGCTCGATCTGCACCACGCGCGTGGTCGCCGGCGTCGGCGTGCCGCAGGTCACCGCGATCGACTTGGTCGCCGAGGCGCTGCAGGACCGCATCCCGCTGATCGCCGACGGCGGCATCCGCTATTCCGGCGACATCGGCAAGGCGCTGGCCGCCGGCGCGTCGACGGTGATGATCGGCGGCCTGCTGGCCGGCACCGAGGAATCGCCGGGCGAGACCGAGCTGTTCCAGGGCCGCTCCTACAAGAGCTACCGCGGCATGGGTTCGCTGGCGGCGATGGAGAAAGGCTCCAAGGACCGTTATTTCCAGGACGCGGCCACTGCCGACAAGCTGGTGCCGGAAGGCATCGAGGGCCGAGTGCCGTACCGAGGCCCGGTCGGTGGCATCATCCACCAGTTGGTCGGCGGCCTGCGCGCGACCATGGGCTACGTGGGCTGCGGCACCATCGAGGAGATGCGCAGCAAGCCGAAGTTCGTGAAGATCAGCGGCGCCGGCCAGCGCGAGAGCCACGTCCACGACGTGCAGATCACCAAGGAACCGCCGAACTACCGCGCCTGACGCGGAACGAGCGAAGAGGAACGAGGACGCTGTCCCGTTCCTCTTTCTCTATACGCCGCCGGCATCCGCATCGCCCCCGTTTTCCGACTCATCGTTCCAGGCCCCATGACCAACATCCACAACGACAAGATCCTCATCCTCGATTTCGGCGCCCAGTACACCCAGCTGATCGCGCGTCGCATCCGCGAGTTCGGCGTGTATTGCGAAATCTGGGCCTGGGACCACGATCCGGCCGAGATCGCCGCGTTCGGCGCCAAGGGCATCATCCTGTCCGGTGGCCCGGAATCGACCACGCAGGACGGCGCGCCGGCCGCGCCGCAGGAAGTGTTCGACAGCGGCCTGCCGCTGCTGGGCATCTGCTACGGCCTGCAGACCATGGCCAAGCAGCTGGGCGGTGGCACCGAAGCCGCCGACCAGCGCGAGTTCGGCCATGCCGAAGTGAAGCTGCTGGGCCACGACGGCCTGCTCGGCGGGCTGTCCGACCATAACGGCGAACCGCGCCTGGACGTGTGGATGAGCCATGGCGACCACGTCACCCACGTGCCGCCGGGCTTCGTCATCACCGCGGTGACCGACCGCATCCCGGTGGCGGCGATGGCCAACGAGGAAAAGCGCTGGTACGGCGTGCAGTTCCACCCGGAGGTGACCCACACCAGGCAGGGCTCGGCGCTGCTCAAGCGTTTCGTCACCGACATCTGCGGCTGCGCCACGCTGTGGACCGCGGCCAACATCATCGACGACCAGATCGCCCGCGTGCGCGAGCAGGTCGGCAGCGACGAGGTGATCCTCGGCCTGTCCGGCGGCGTCGATTCGTCGGTGGTCGCCGCGCTGCTGCACAAGGCCATCGGCGCGCAGCTGACCTGCGTGTTCGTCGACACCGGCCTGCTGCGCTTCCAGGAAGGCGACCAGGTCATGCGCATGATGGCCGAGAACATGGGCGTGAAGGTGGTGCGGGTGAATGCCGCCGACCGCTATTTCAAAGCGCTCGAAGGGGTCAGCGACCCGGAAGCCAAGCGCAAGATCATCGGCAACCTGTTCGTCGAGATCTTCGACGAGGAATCGGCCAAGCTGAAGAACGCCAAGTGGCTGGCGCAGGGCACGATCTACCCCGACGTGATCGAGTCGGCCGGCAGCAAGACCGGCAAGGCGCACGTGATCAAGAGCCACCACAACGTGGGCGGCCTGCCGGAAGACATGAAGCTCAAGCTGGTCGAGCCGCTGCGCGAGCTGTTCAAGGACGAAGTGCGCCGCCTCGGCGTCGAGCTCGGCCTGCCGCGCGCCATGGTCTACCGCCACCCGTTCCCGGGCCCGGGCCTGGGCGTGCGCATCCTCGGCGAAGTGAAGCGCGAATATGCCGAGCTGCTGGCCAGGGCCGATGCGATCTTCATCGAGGAACTGCGTGCGGCCGACCTGTACGACAGGACCTCGCAGGCGTTCGCGGTGTTCCTGCCGGTGAAGTCGGTCGGCGTGGTCGGCGATGCACGCGCCTACGAATGGGTGATCGCGCTGCGTGCGGTGGAAACCATCGACTTCATGACCGCGCACTGGGCGCACCTGCCGTACGACTTCCTCGGCCGCGTGTCCAACCGCATCATCAACGAACTGCGCGGCGTCTCGCGCGTGGTCTATGACATCTCCGGCAAGCCGCCGGCGACGATCGAGTGGGAGTGATTTTGCGTCTGGTACGCACTGGCAACTACGGGCAATAAATGCCGCCTAAGTGGATGTTTTAGGTGGACATTTTGATTGTTCTGCCTGGTGCTGTCTGGCAGGTTCTGGCACCAGCAAGCAATTTCTCCTGATGGCATGGGCGATGGTAGTATCCCGCCTGATGCCATGATGTTGCCTCGATACCATGTGCGCTCGGCGGTTGTTTGCATGGTATTTAATTCTGATAAATTGTTGATTTTTAACGATTAAAGTGGGATTTTTTGGCAGTTCTTGATCATGGTATCCAGTCCGGACTCTGGAACCTTGTCATGTTGACCGATACCAAGCTGCGCAACCTCAAGCCGAAGGACAAGCTGTACAAGGCCGTCGATCGTGACGGCCTCTATGTGGCCGTCACGCCGGCTGGTGCCATCTCTTTTCGCTACAACTACGCGATCAATGGCCGGCAGGAGACGATGACCTTCGGCCGCTACGGAGTTGGCGGCATCACCTTGGCAGAAGCGCGCGAGCGGCTTAATGAGGCCAAGAAGATGATCGCGGCGGGCAAGTCGCCGGCAAAGGAGAAGGCACGCGACAAGGCGCGTACCAAGGATGCCGAGACGTTCGGGGCATGGGCCGAGAAGTGGTTGCGCGGCTACCAGATGGCCGATTCCACCCGCGACATGCGCCGCTCCGT
This sequence comes from Stenotrophomonas acidaminiphila, assembly GCA_002951995.1. NCBI lineage: Bacteria > Pseudomonadati > Pseudomonadota > Gammaproteobacteria > Lysobacterales > Lysobacteraceae > Stenotrophomonas > Stenotrophomonas acidaminiphila. The sequence continues at coordinate 2,033,547 of CP019797.1, read as the reverse complement.
CTATGAGCGCGACCTCAAGACCAAGTTCGGCAACTGGAAGCTGACTGAGATCACCCACGAGGACTTGCGGGCATTGACCGATGCCATCGTCGGCCGCGGTGCGCCAGCGACGGCTGTGCATGTTCGGGAGATCGTATTGCAGGTCTATCGCTGGGCTATCGAGCGTGGTCAGAAGGTCGAGAACCCAGCCGAGCTGGTGCGCCCGACTTCCATCGCCAAATTCGAGCCGCGCGACCGTGCGTTGACGCCTGATGAAATCGGCTTGATGTACCAGTACATGGAGCGTATTGGCACGACGCCAACTATTCGGGCGGCGGTCAAATTGCTGCTTCTGACAATGGTGCGCAAGAGCGAGCTGACCGATGCGACCTGGGACGAAATCAATTTCAGCGAGGCGCTTTGGACGATCCCGAAAGAGCGGATGAAGCGACGCAACCCCCATCTGGTGTTTCTTTCCCGGCAGGCGCTGGATATCTTCATCGCGCTGAAAATCTTTGCCGGCGGCTCGAACTATGTGTTTCCGGGGCGCTACGATGCCGACGTGCAGATGAGCAGTGCCACGCTCAATCGCGTGCTGACGCTGACCTATCGGCTGGCGCAAAAAGAGGGGAGGCCTCTTGCAAACTTCGGGCCGCATGATTTGCGGCGCACGGCCAGCACGCTACTTCACGAAGCCGGCTACAACACCGATTGGATCGAGAAGTGCCTCGCCCACGAGCAACGGGGTGTCAGGGCGGTTTACAACAAGGCTGAATATCGCGAGCAACGCACGGCCATGTTGCAAGACTGGGCGGACATGATCGACGAGTGGACGCTCAAGTCACGTTTGCCGGCGTGAATTTTGATGCAAACTAATTGTACGATTTGGTTGACGAAAGAAAATGAGATGGGAAACCGGGGAGCATGGGTAGTTGGCGGGCGTCCTCCGGGATCGACGCAAGCGCCTTGAACACAGCTTGGCGCTTGATGCTCAGCTTTCGCGCTATGTCTGACTGACTCATGCCGTACCGGTGCAGAATCACCATTTGCTTCTTCCGATCCGTCACTTTGTTGTCCACCATCCATCGCGCATGATGGCGCAGTTCGGCCTCGTCCGCAGGCTGAAAGCCATACTTGCGGACATAGTGAAAGACGTAGCTGTCGATAAGCGCGTCGCCTGACTGCGCTTGGCCTGCTTGCATTTTTGTGGATTGCAGGTCGAGTCTGGCTAGTTCCTGATCGAACTGCGCCAGTGACCGTTTGGCTCTTCGATATGCGGGATTCCATTCGCCGGTTGGCAATCTTGGCCGGTGTTCAGGACAGTACAGGTTGCTTAGTCTCAGTACGTCTTCCGGGTCATTTGCCTTTGGTGCCTCGCTTCCATTTCCGAATAGAGTCAGTTCGGCCATTGCCCCGCAAAATCGGCAAAACCCCGAGTGCGCCCACTCTTCAAATTCGTGTCACGAATCTTCGACTTTGTTGGTCGCTTGCGGGCACAGGCGCTGACCAACTCAATCAATGTTTCGAGCGTTGCGACAAACTGCTTTTCGCGCGCAGACCACCGGTTGTTCGTGAGCGTGAAAGCGCGCAGTAGCTGCCGTTGCAGCCGAGCCATTGCGTTGAACCCGATCAGTCGTGCGATCTCGCTGAGTGGCTTCACGTCTGGCCCGACACCCGGTACATGGCCCAAATAGCGCAAGGGAAGGGTGGCTGCATAGGCGGTCACAACGGGATCAATCAGTTCCTTCAACAATCGGACGCTGTGCTTGTCCGTTGAAGATGCCCGCCAACGACCTTGGAATCGCCCTATGGCTTCCGAAATGGCTGGATAGCAGCCTTCCCAGATCGGGATTGAAGGATTCCTCATGTCAACCATTTTAGCCAACTAATACGCCGACGCAACTGGCATCACGGGGCACCATCAGGCACGTTTAAAGTGGCTGAAGGAAACACGGCATGCTGACAACAACGAACAGGACGCTCATCAACCGCAAGAAACTGTTGGCGATGATCCCGCTGGCAGAGCGCACGATTTACAACATGGAGCAGCGCGGAGAGTTTCCCCGTCGCATCGTGCTCACCAGCAGAAACGTCGCATGGGATCTGGCGGAGGTTGAAGCATGGGTTGATGCCCGCAGGTTGTCGGGTGTCCAAGCCATACGCCCTGGAGTCGGGCACTGAGCTGCTAGTTCGTGCTCATCGCGCCGAACACCAGCCGAGCGGAGCGCATCGACTGCGAGGTTGCCATGCGGCTCGCATCAGGCCGCTGCCAGCAAGGCGATTTCTTCATAGCGGACATCTTTGGTGCCTCGCCGAAAGATGATATTGCCAGCATGGAGTATCCGTTGTTCGCGTTGAAGGCTGGCGACAAGCGCGTGCGTACCTACGAGCGCAATGGCAATACCGTGACTGTGATGCCCGGGTCTTGTGGCTGCGCCACCATCCACGACAAAGACCTGTGGATTTACTGCATCAGCCAGTTGATGGAAGCCAGGAACCGGGGCCGCGTCATCGCGCCGACCGTGCGCTTTACCGCCTATGACTTCCTGATCGCAACGGGACGTGGTGCCAGCGGTCGGGCTTACGAACGCATGGAAGACATGCTGCGCCGCCTGAAAGGCACGGTGGTCGAAACCAACATCGAGACGAATGGGCAGCGTGAACGACGTGGCTTTGGCTTGATCGACAGTTGGCGGGTGGTCGAGAAGTCTCCCGTCGATGATCGAATGGTAGCCGTCGAGGTGGATTTGCCACGCTGGCTCTTCCGTTCGGTGGATGCTGGGAAAGTGTTAACGCTATCGGATGACTATTGGGGTCTGCGCAAGGCGTTGGATCGCCGCATCTACGAGTTGGCCCGCAAGCATTGCGGTTCGCAATCGCGTTGGCGCGTCTCGATGACGGTTCTGCACCAAAAGAGCGGCAGCATGGCGTCGCTGCGTCGATTCCGCTTTGACGTGAAAGCGTTGGCGGAGAGTGGTGGGTTGCCAGACTACCTGATGGCCTTCGATGTGGAACGGGACGTGGTGACAATCTATGCCATCGGCCCCAAGGGCCGGAGGGCGGAGGCCTGCGACATTCAGACCGGACGGCCACATGCCACGCTGACGGCTCACAAGAGGATTGTCGCGAGGAAGCCCAAGAGGCAGCTCTGACCTGTGGATAGCCACGTGCTTTCAGGAACGCTTTCTGTGGATAGCCACGTGCTTTTAGGAACACCAGACACGTGCTTTCAGGAACGCTCACTTCGTGCTTTCAGGAACGCAACCACCCCTCAAACCCTTGCGGCACAAGGCTTTCCAAAAGTGTAACGCGCGCGCGCTTTAACTGCTTTTTTAACTTTAAAAGCTCTTTAACGCATTGCGGCTGTGGACAACATGGACAGCGCGCAGCATTTGGGCTGGCTGAACTTTCGTGGAAGCGGTGTTTTTTAGGCAACTTTATGCAAAACAAGGCAATTCAGCGGTTAATCGACGGCCGCAAGCGCAATTTTGCGCAAGAGAGCGCAATTCAATGCAATTGGCTGAAAAGAAAGAACCTCTTGCATTCAATTGCACTACTTTGCGTCGTAAGTGACGGCAAGATGTGTGTTGTACCGGTACGGGCTGCGCCCGCACCTGTCCACCACCGCCCCTTACTCGCCTTCGGTTCGACGGAATCTTGCTCTGCGAGGCTGACCGTCGCTGCCGCGACCAAGCCCTAAGCCGAACGAGCCAAGCGATGCCAAAGCTGCCCCAGCGCCCCCCCAAAGAGCCGGCCGCCCTGCCTCCCAAGGTGCGGGGTGGGCGGCCGCGTGGGCGGCGCATAGAGGTGTGGGTGACACCAGAGGAAGAAGCGACCATTGCCGACCTGGCTGCACAGGCCGGCTTGTCCAACTCGGGCTACCTGCGAGCGGTAGGCCTTAACCAGCCGGTGCGGTCAGTGGTTGACCTGAAAGCGGTGGCCGACCTCGGGCACGTCAACGGCGACCTTGGCCGGGTGGCGGGCCTGCTGAAACTCTGGCTGGCCGAGAAACGCGGGCAGGGCGGACGTCCGGTGGAGGTCGAAAGCCTCATGATCGAGTTCCGCGCCCTGCAAACCCGCGTCCTGGACGTCATGGGGCGCGTGGTGCGTGGTGATTGAACGTGGTGGCTCTGACACTTGGGTGCGCTTCACCTTGCGGCTACAGTCCCATCGCGCAGGCTCGCCTGCTTCCACAGCCGCCGTTCAAGCCTTGAAGTTCGGAGAGCGTTGATGAGCACCAAACCAAAAAGTTACATGACCGAAGAAGACCGCACGCGGCGGCGAGCTGGCGGCATGTCGGAGAACGCAATCCTGATGGCGGAATCCCGTGCTGCCGACCACGCCGGTGATGAAGAAGCCGCATGGGCATGGCTGGCACTGGCCGAGCTGCCTGCGCACTCGTTGGCCTTCCTCAAAGGTCAGTTCGGTGCGCAGTTCATACGGGATCGTGGGTTCAGGACGGAGGACGCTGATGCGGCTTATGGGTCCGATTCACGCGATCCGGCCTAAAGCACCCTCGTACAGGTAGCCGAAATCCCGCTCCCGCCTAAGTTCGGGCCAGTGGCTTGCAAGACTGCGTAAGTGGTTGAAGGGTAAACTTGGCCAAACTTTGGAAAACTTCGCCGTGCGACACCAAGCGAGCCGCCTGACATGAACCAACCCGATAGCGAAATTCTCACGCTGGACGAAGTGGCGGTCTACCTCAAGGCAGGGAAGAAGACCGTGTACCGGTTGGCCCAGCAGGGGGAGATACCGGGATTCAAGCTGGGCGGCACCTGGCGGTTTCGCCGCAGCGAGTTGGATCGCTGGATTGCCGCGCAGATAGCCGAGAAAACGCAGGACAAGACATGAGCACCCCGCAGAACAGCAGCAGCCAGACGGCCTCGCTCAGAGGGAGGGCTACACGCCCATGAACGCCGTAGAAATCGAACAAGCCATCACAGACCTGGCGGAGCAGCCGTTCGACAGCGCAGAGTTCCCCTATGCCTTCCTTGAGGCGTTCGGCAACAAAGCGACGACCATCAAGCGCCTGCGTGCGGGGGCGTCGAACAAGTCTGACCTCGGCGGCCTTCTCCAGACCAGCAACATCCACATCTTGACGTGCGACGCAGGGCGGGTGACCCAGACGCTGGCCGCTCTCAAGGCCAGTCCGGCGACGGCCAAGGCCAAGGCGAAGTTCATCCTTGCCACGGACGGCGCGGACTTCGAGGCCGAAGACCTGACCAGCGGCGAGACCGTCGCCTGTGCCTTCAAGGACTTTCCCGACCACTTCGGCTTCTTCCTGCCGCTGGCGGGCATCAGCACCGTCCGCCAGATCAGCGAAAACGCCTTCGACATCCGGGCCACCAGCCGCCTGAACCGCCTGTACGTCGAACTGCTGAAAGACAACCCGAATGGGGTGCGGCGGAGCGTCGCCACGACATGAACAACCTCATGGCGCGGCTGATCTTCTGCTTCTTTGCTGAGGACACCGACATCTTTGTCGGCAAGGGCCGCTTCACTGAAACCGTCGCGCAGATGAGCGCCAAGGACTCGTCCAACACGCACGAGGTCATCGCCACGCTGTTCCGCACCATGAACACCAAGCGCGAGGATCGGGCCGCCGCCAAGATTCCCCGATGGGCCGAAGACTTCCCCTACGTCAACGGTCAGTTGTTCTCTGGTGGCGACGAAGTGCCCCGATTCAGCAAGATCGCCCGGTCCTACCTGTTGCACGTCGGCGGGTTGGATTGGACCAAGATCAACCCTGACATCTTCGGTTCGATGATCCAGGCCGTCGCCGAGGACGAGGAGCGTGGCGAGCTGGGGATGCACTACACCAGTGTCCCCAACATCCTAAAGGTGCTGAATCCGCTGTTCCTCGACGACCTGCGGGAGAAGTTGGAGGAAGCGGACGACAACGTCCGCATGTTGCTCAACCTGCGCAAGCGCATCGCCAAGATCAGGGTCTTCGACCCGGCCTGCGGCTCGGGCAACTTTCTGGTCATCGCCTACAAGGAAATGCGGGCCATCGAGGCCGAGATCAACCGGCGGCGCGGCGAGCCGGATCGCGCATCAGAAATCCCGCTTACCAACTTTCGCGGGATCGAGCTACGCGACTTTCCGGCCGAAATCGCCCGTCTCGCACTGGTCATCGCCGAGTACCAGTGCGATGTGCTGTACCGGGGACAGAAGCTGGCGCTGGCTGAGTTTCTGCCTCTGCGCAACGAGAATTGGATCACGTGTCACAACGCACTGCGAATCGACTGGTTGAGCGTGTGCCCTGCGACCGGTACTGGCGTGAAGCTGCAGGCGGACGACCTCTTTGAAACTCCACTCGATCAAGCCGAGATCGACTTTCAGAACGAAGGCGGCGAGACGTACATCTGCGGAAATCCGCCGTACAAGGGCAGCAAATGGCAGAGCGACGAACAAAAGGCCGATTTGGCGAACGCTTGGGTCAAGCACCCCAAGCTGGCGAAGACGACCGACTTCGTGACAGGATGGTTTGCGCGCTTCTTCGACTACGCTGACAGCGTTCCAAATGCAGTTGCCGCCTTCGTGGCAACCAACAGCATATGCCAGGGCCAGCAGGCCATTGACGTTTGGCCGGTAGCCTTCCAGCGTGGCTACGAAATCCGCTTTGCACACACCTCGTTCAAGTGGGCGAACCTTGCCAGTCACAACGCTGGCGTGACGGTGGTGATCGTCGGTCTGGGTGAAAAATCGACGCTACCCAAAAGGCTCTACCAGGAGGAGTTAGTCAAGCAATGCTCTGCTATCGGTCCGTACCTTGTGCCGGATAGCCTCGCATATGTTCAGAAGGCAAATGATCCGATTGGCGAGCAGTCCACGATGCTGTTCGGCAACATGCCACGCGATGGCGGACACCTTTTTCTTGATGCCGAATTGGCAGAGAAGGTCATTGCCGAGGACGTTGATGCGCGCCCCTTCGTCAAGCGATTTGTCGGTTCGACCGAGCTAATAAACGGCAAGCTACGGTACTGCTTGTGGATTGCGGACAAGGACGTGGAGTATGCCAAGAGAAGCGTCTTCATTGCTGAGCGCTTGCGGTTGGTGGCGGAGAATCGCAAGCAGTCAGATGCCGAATCTACACGTCAGTTCGCCAAGCAGCCACACCGTTTCGTCCAAATCGCGGGCGTGGCGCGACGGAATCAAATACTTGTTCCTGGTGTTAGCTCGGAGAACCGACCCTACTTGCCCTGCGACTACTTGACGGCTGACGCCATAGCGTCAAACAAGTGTTTTGCACTATATGACGCCCCGCTGTGGAATATGGCGCTAATTGTGTCGAAGTTGCATTGGGTTTGGATTGGGACCGTGTGCGTTCGCATGCGAACCGACTTTTCCTACTCCAACACTGTCGGCTGGAACACCTTTCCCGTTCCGGCACTGACGGATAAGAACAAGGCCGACCTCACGCGCTGCGCTGAGGACATTTTGCTGGCGCGGGAGCATCACTTCCCCGCGACCATCGCGGACCTGTACGACCCCGAGAACATGCCCGCGGACCTGCGCGCCGCCCATGATCGCAACGACGAAGTGCTGGAGCGCATCTACATCGGTCGGCGCTTCAAGAACGACACCGAGCGGCTGGAAAAGCTGTTTGACCTCTATACCAAGATGACCGCTTCGGCTGCACCGGCCAAGGGCAAGAAGCGCAAAGCGGGAGCCAACGCATGAGCGACAAGATCAAGTCCGTACCGTCCGTTTCCGTCACCTACGCCCGCAACGGTGCGTCGACCAAGGCCAATGCGCTTGGGATGCGGCCCATGCAGGAGCGGGCCTACGAGAAGCGGGGCGAGCAATACCTGCTCATCAAGTCGCCGCCCGCATCGGGCAAGAGCCGTGCGCTGATGTTCGTGGCACTCGACAAGCTCACGAACCAAGGCTTGAAGCAGGCCATCATCGTTGTGCCGGAGAGGTCCATCGGTGCCAGCTTCAACGACGAACCGCTGTCCAAGTACGGCTTCTGGGCGGACTGGCAGGTCGAACCCAAGTGGAACCTGTGCAATGCGCCAGGCAACGACAACGGCGGCAAGGTCAAGTCGCTGGGTGCATTCCTGGAAGGCGACGACAAGGTGCTGGTCTGCACCCATGCGACCTTCCGCTTCGCGGTCGATGCCTACGGCGTGGAGGCGTTCGACGACCGATTGATCGCGGTCGATGAGTTCCACCACGTTTCGTCCAACCCGGACAACAAGCTCGGCTTGCACCTGGGACAGTTCTTCGCACGGGGCAAGACGCACATCGTTGCCATGACCGGCTCCTACTTCCGTGGCGACGCCGAGGCCGTGCTCGCACCGCAGGATGAGTCGAAGTTCGATACCGTCACCTACACCTACTACGAGCAGCTCAACGGCTACGAGTACCTCAAGCAGCTCGACATTGGCTACTTCTTCTACAGCGGGCCTTACGTCGATGACATCCTCAATGTCCTCGATCCCGCCGAGAAGACCATCATCCACATCCCGAATGTCAATTCGCGCGAAAGTACGAAAGACAAGATGCGGGAAGTGGAGCACATCATCGAGGCGCTGGGTGAATGGCAAGGCATCGACCCTGCGACCGGCTTCCAACGTGTCAAGCGCCCCGATGGCCGCGTGCTGCGGGTCGCCGATCTCGTCGATGACGATGCCGCCAGGCGCGACCGCGTGTCCGCTTCACTCAAAGACCCGACGCAGAAAAACAACCGCGACCATGTGGACATCATCATCGCGCTGGGTATGGCCAAAGAAGGTTTCGATTGGATTTGGTGCGAACATGCACTGACCGTGGGCTACCGCGCCAGCCTGACCGAGATCGTGCAGATCATCGGCCGAGCTACCCGCGACGCGCCCGGCAAGACCCGCGCGAGGTTCACCAACCTGATCGCCGAGCCGGATGCGGCCGAGGAAGCTGTCACCGAGGCCGTCAACGATACGTTGAAAGCTATCGCGGCAAGCCTGCTGATGGAGCAGGTTCTTGCTCCGCGCTTCGAGTTCAAGCCCAAGAACCCCGACAGCGGCCCGACGCCGGGATTTAACTACGGCGAGGGTGGCTACGACGCGGACCGTTGCAATGTCGGTGTCAATGAGCAGACAGGGGCTTACCAGATCGAGATCAAGGGCCTCGCCGAGCCCAAGAGCAAGGAGGCGGCGCGAATCTGTCAGGAAGACCTGAACGAAGTCATTGCGGCCTTCGTGCAGGACAAGCCCACCATCGAGCGCGGCCTGTTCGATGAGGAGCTGGTGCCCGAGGAACTGACGCAGGTTCGCATGGGCAAGATTATCAAGGACAAATATCCCGAGCTTGATGCCGAAGATCAGGAGGCCGTGCGCCAGCACGCCATCGCCGCCCTCAACCTCACGCAACAAGCCAAGCGGCTTGTCACCGAAGGCGAGGGCGATGGGTCGCCCAACACCGCCTTGATCGACGGCGTGCGCCGCTTTGCGATGGACGTGCGCGAGTTGGACATCGACCTGATCGACCGCATCAACCCCTTCGGCGAAGCCTACGCCATCCTCGCCAAGACCATGAGCGAGGACAGCTTGAAGCAGGTTGCGATGGCGATCTCGGCCAAGCGCACGAGCCTGACGCCGGACGAGGCGAAGGAGATGGCCGTTCGTGCTGTCCAGTTCAAGAAGGAGCGCGGCCGCATTCCGGCGCTCGATTCCCAGGATGCCTGGGAGCGACGCATGGCCGAAGGCGCGGCCGCCTTTATGCGCTTCAAGGCGGAGGGGCGCTATGAGTAACTCCGATCTTGACGAACTCGCTGCGGAGCTTGCCGAGTTCGCACCGCCTGAGAAGAAGGGCGGCCGGCCGGCCAGTGAGGAGCGCGTCATCGCGGGCTTCGAGGAAATCCAACGTTTCACCGAAAAGCACGGCCGTGCGCCGCAGCACGGTGAAGACCGCGACATCTTCGAGCGCCTTTACGCCGTGCGCCTGGACCGCTTGCGCGTGCTCCCGGACTGCCGCGCCCTGCTGGAGCCGCTGGACCATCAGGGCTTGCTTGCTGGGGCGCCTACCGTTGCCGCTTCGGCGGATGAAGCCATCGACATCGACGACCTGGCCGCCGAGCTGGCGGGCGTAGCCGGCGCGGGCGACATCACGGTCCTGCGCCATGTCCGCACCAGCGCCGACAAGCGCGCTGCCGAGGAGATCGCGGATCGCAAGCCTTGCGAAAACTTCGAGACCTTTCGACTCTTGTTCGAGCGCGTGCAAGCTGAGGTCAAAACCGGTATGCGCCAGTCCCAGCCCATCGAAGCGGGCCGCCGCGCGATTGAAGCTGGGGACTTTTTTGTTCTTGATGGCCTTACTCTCTACGTCGCCGAGGTTGGCGAGCCGTTGAAAACCACCGCTGGGGAAGTGGACCGCCGCCTGCGCCTCATCTTCTCCAACGGCACCGAAAGCAATCTGCTGCTTCGCTCGCTCCAGCGTGCGTTCTACAACGACCCCGCCGCGCGGCGGCTGGCCTCGCCCGAGAGCGGGCAACTCTGCTTCGGCGGAGAGCTTGAAGCCGATGATGTCGAAAGCGGCACGATCTACGTCCTGCGCTCCCTCTCCGATCATCCCTATGTCGCGCAGCACCGCGACATCATTCACAAGGTCGGCGTGACCGGGGGCAGGGTGGAGACGCGCATCGCCAACGCCGAGCACGACTCCACCTACCTGCTGGCAAAGGTCGAAGTGGTAGCGACCTACAAGCTCGCGGGCATCAACCGCACCCGGATGGAAAACCTGTTCCACAGGCTGTTCGCGCCCGCGCGGTTGAACATCACCATCAACGACCGCTTCGGTCACCCCGTGCAGCCCGAGGAATGGTTTCTCGTTCCGCTGTTCGTGATCGACGAGGCCGTTGCACGCATCAAGGATGGCAGCATCACCGGCTACGTCTACGACCCCAAGGCTGCGAAGCTGGTGAAGGTGACGTAGATCGAACTCACCTCCGCCGCCCCGTTCGTCTGAAATTAGCCAAAGATTGGAGCAATTATGAAGCTGAAGAGGGAAGCCAAGACGCTGAAGGCCAAGGCTATAGCTTCGTTAAAGCGTGGGTTGGAGGCATTCAATAACCACGACGACGATGGGAGGCCGGAAACAGTCCTTCTTATGCTTCAGCACGCGAGCGAAATGTTGGCTAAGGCGTTGTTGGTTCAGAAGGGGCAGGACGTCTTTGACAAAGAAAAGGGAACCTCGATTGGTATCGAGAAGGCGTTGAACATTGCTCAGTCCAAAGGGTGGATGAGCGCATCACAAGCTGGGGCTATCCGAGTCGTCGACGCGCTGCGTGACCAAGCCCAGCACTGGATGATCGTGGTTCCCGAAGACGCTCTCTACATCAACGCGAGGGCGTTGATAACGGTGTTGGATGAAATCCTGACAGCGCACTTCCAGGACACGATCGCAGATAACCTTCCGGTACGGGTTCTGCCTCTGTCTACCCAACCGCTGCCTGATTTCTTAATGCTGGTGAATCGGGAATACGCACAGATTAGAGACCTGCTTGCTCCGGGCCGAAGGGCGAGAGACGAGGCTAGAGGCCGAATCACGGCACTCCTGGCGATGGAAGCCCATGTCAGTGAAGAGGTTGCAGTTTCCAAACGAGATCTGGATCGAATTGAAGAGGCGATCAAAGACGACACTCCCGTGGAGCAGGTATTTCCACGATTGATGACCCTAGCAACGAACATTGAAGGAGACGGTCCGACGATTCGAGTCCGAATCACCCGAGCCGCAGACGCTCCAGCGGTTCGCTTCGTGTCGGGTGATGACCCAGAGGGTGCGGCGGCTATCCGCGACGTAGATCTCCAGAAAAAATACCACTGGAGTCCGAGTGCGTTGGCGGAAAAGCTGGGGTTGACAATCAATAAGGCCAAGGCTGTCCGCGACTTCCTGCGTATAGACGAAGATCAAGCCAACGTCATGGTGTTTGAGTTCGGGTCTCAAAAACACCCGAGGTATTCCGACAACGCACTGCGCGTGCTTCGGGAAGCTATCACCCCGGAATTGGTCGAGGAAGCATGGCAGGCACGCCCGCGGGGTCGCGGGAGATAGCCTTGTTGCGCAATGTTCGTTTTCGGCAAGGCCGTCGCGCGCTTGATTTGCCCTGGCCGCAGGCCAAAATGAACGCCAAGAGGAAAGAGAATGATGAAGCTGCACCAGGACGACCAAACCGAGCCATGTTTCATAACCGACGGCCCGCCGTCCAATGACCTGCCGCCCCCTCCACACCGGACCATGAACCTGCCGCAAATCCTGGCGGGCCTCACCAGTGAAGAGTTGGCGGGGTGGCCCGGCGACTTGGCCGACGCCGAGCGGGAGAAGCGGCGCAAGGCCGGAGGTTGGACCGCATCCGATGGTGGCTAACTCAATCTGCCTTGGCGTCACATGGTATTTATCATGGCATCAGGCTAATGGTCGTAAGTAACATGTGGATGTGAAAAGATATTTTTCTCTTGATGACAATCGAGTGGGAGTGATCCGCGGTTGAGGGTCTGTCCCGGGTAGTGCGCGGGACGGGTGAGCCGGGGCCAACGGCAGGCCCTGGCCTCCGCCCTGTATGGCAGTGCGTACCAACCCGATGCGCAGGGCCGCCTCCGAGGCGGCCACTCAGGGCGCCAGCTTGCGCCGTTGGCGCGCCAGCACCGCTTCGCGGTGGGCGATGTAGGCGTTGGCGGCGAGGATGATCGCCGCGCCGAGCAGGGTCCAGTGGTCCAGGGTTTCGCCGAACAGCAGCCAGCCCAGCAGTACCACCAGCGGCAGCTGGGTGAAGCTGATCGGGGTCAGTGCCGAGACTTCGCCCAGCCGCAGCGCGCGCGTCCACAGCAACTGCCCGATGGTGCCGAGGATGCCGGTGGCGAGCAGCCACAGCCAGGCGATGCCGGTCGGCCAGGTCCACACGAACAGCGCCGGCAGCAGCGACAGCGGCACCCAGAACACATAGGTGTAGAACACCACCGTATCCGGGCCGTCGATGCGGGTGAGCTGCTTGATCTGGATCGATACCAGCGCGCTGAGCATGGCCGCCGACACCGCGACCAGGCTGCCGGCCTGGAAGCCATGCGCGCCGGGACGCACGATCACCAGCACGCCGATGAAGCCAGCGATCACCGCCGCCCAGCGGCGCACGCGCACGGTTTCGCCCAGCCACAGTACCGCGGCGATGGTCACGAACAACGGCGTCGAATAGGACAGCGAGACCGCCTGCGACAGCGGCAGGTGGCCCAGTGCCCAGAAGCCGCACAGCATCGACGCCAGGCCGATCGCGCTGCGCAGCAGGTAGCGCGGCAGTTGCCGGGTGCGCAGCGGCGCGTGGCCCGGGCGCAGCAGCACCGGCAGCAGCGCGAGCAGGCCGAAGGCGTTGCGGAAGAACGCCACTTCCTGGGTGGGCACGTGGGCCGTCGCCAGGCGGATGGCGATGGCCATCAGGCCGAAGGCCATGGCGCTGCCGAACATCAGCAGCGCCGCGCGCAGCGGGGCAGGGCCGGGGGCGGCCGCGACGGCGTTCACCAGCGCGCGCCGACCAGCCGCGGTTCGGGCTCGATCGGCACGCCGAAAGTCTCCAGTACCGAAGCGGAGATGCGGCGGGCGAAGGCCAGCAGTTCGGCGCCACTGGCGTTGCCATGGTTGACCAGCACCAGTGCGTGGTTGGGCGAAACGCCGGCATCGCCCTCGCGCCGTCCCTTCCAGCCGCAGGCCTGGATCATCCACGCCGCCGACAGCTTGCGGTGGCCTTCGTCCTCCCCGGGAACACCGGCAGCGCCGGGTGCTGGTGTGAGAGCAGTTCGGCCTGCTCGCGCGGCAGGATCGGGTTCTTGAAGAAGCTGCCGGCATTGCCGAGCACGTCCGGGTCGGGCAGCTTGCGGCGGCGGATGGCGATGACCGCGTTGGCGACGTCGGCGGCCACCGGCAGTTCCACGGCCATGGCCCGCAGTTCTTCGCGGATGCCAGCGTAGTCCAGGCGCAGTTCGTGCAGCAGCGGCAGCCGGAACTGCACCGCGGTGATCAGGTAACGGTCGGCCTCGTGCTTGAACAGGCTGTCGCGGTAGCCGAAGCGGCAGGCCGCCTGGTCCAGCTGCACCCATTCGTGCCGCACGGTGTCCCAGGCCTCGACCAACTGGATGAACTCCCCGACCTGGGCGCCGTAGGCGCCGATGTTCTGGATCGGCGCGGCGCCGACGGTGCCTGGAATCAGCGCCAGGTTCTCCAGCCCGGACAGGCCTTCGGCCAGCGACCACATCACCAGGTCGTGCCAGACCACGCCGGCCCCGGCGCGGACCACGGCATGGTCGGCGCGGTGCTCGAGGATCGCGATGTCGCGGTTGTCGAAGCACAGCACGGTGCCTTGCGGGTCGGCGGCGAGCAGCACGTTGCTGCCGCTGCCCAGCACCAGCAGCGGCGATGGCGCCACCGCGGCCAGGGCCTCGGGCAGCGCGGCCGTATCGTGCACGCGCAGCAGCCGTGGCGCGCGGGCAGCGACATGGAAGGTATTGAGGGATCGCAGCGGGGCGTCTGTGGTCAGCGACCAGGGTGCAGCGGTTGTCATAGCGGGGCGACGGCGCCTCGGGAAGGTGCCTCGCGGCGGCGGCGGATGGCATCGACGCACTCGCCGATCAGTGCCGGGCCGCGGAAGATCAGGCCGCTGTAGCACTGCACCAGGGTCGCGCCGGCGGACATCTTGGCCACCGCGTCGGCACCGGACTGGATGCCGCCCACGCCGATCAGCGGGATGCGCTCGGGCAGGCGCGCGCGCAGCCGGCGCAGTACCAGGGTGGACTGCCCCAGCAGCGGCGCGCCGGACAGGCCGCCGGTCTCGGCCGCGCGCCGGTCATGCTCCACGCCTTCGCGGCCGATGGTGGTGTTGGTGGCGATCACGCCGTCCACTTCCAGCTCGCTCAGCACCCGGGCGGCGGCTTCGATGTCGCGGTCGCTCAGGTCCGGCGCCACCTTGACCAGCATCGGCACGCGCCGGCCGTGCTGGGACGCCAGACGTTCCTGCGCGTCGCGCAGGCCGCCGACCAGCCGTCGCAGCGCCTGCTCTTCCTGCAGCTCGCGCAGGCCGGCGGTGTTGGGCGAGGAGATGTTGACGGTGACGTAGTCGGCCAGCGGGTACACCTTCTCCAGGCACACCAGGTAGTCGGACAGCGCGTCCTCGTTGGGCGTGTCCTTGTTCTTGCCGATGTTGATGCCCAGCGGCCCGGTGCGCTGGCTGCTGCGCTCGACGTTGCGCACCAGCGCGTCGACGCCGGCATTGTTGAAGCCCATGCGGTTGATGATGGCCGCGTGCTGCGGCAGTCGGAACAGCCGCGGCTTCGGGTTGCCTGCCTGCGGCCGCGGGGTGACGGTGCCGATCTCGACGAAACCGAAGCCCAGGCCGAACAGCGCGTCGATATGCTCGCCGTTCTTGTCCAGGCCGGCGGCCAGCCCCACCGGGTTGGGGAAGTCCAGGCCGAACACCGTGGTCGGCATCGGCGCCGGCCGCGCCGCGAGCAGCGGCGTGGTGCCGGTGCGCCACGCCAGCTCCAGCGCGGACAGCGCCAGGCCATGGGCGCGCTCGGCGTCGAAGGCGAACAGGAAGGGGCGTACGAGCGGATACATGGGGTTCAGTCCAGCGTGCCGACGAAGGCACGGGTTCGGTATTCGAAGGCGACCCGTCCGTCCACCGCATGGGTGTCGAACAGGGCGCGCAGGGCGTGCAGCATCGGCTCGTGGCGCGGATGGCCGGCCTGCGGTGCATAGGAGGAGGACAGCAGGCGGCCGCGCAGGCCGTCGAAGTCCAGGTGTTGCGTGTTGGGCAGCTGCAGCTGGCCGCGCAGGCCGCGGCCGAACCATCCGCGCATGGTGGCGTCGTCCGGGTAGCGTTCGGCTACCGCGTCGTAGTCGGTGCCGTAGTCGAGCAGCAACTGCTCATAACCGGACAGGAAGGGAGAGGCGTCGAGCAGGCGCGAGTTCCAGTACACCAGCGCCATGCCGCCCGGGCGCAGGATGCGGCGCCATTCCGGCCGCAGCGCGTCGGTGTCGAACCAGTGGAACGCCTGGGCGGCGCTGACCAGGCCGACGCTGGCGTCGGCCAGCGTGGTCGCTTCGGCGGTGCCGGCCACGAAGGTCAGCTGCGGATGATCGGCGGCCAGCCAGTGCTCGGCGGCCATGCGCATCGCGGTATTGGGTTCGACCGCGATTACCGGGTGGCCGGCGTCGAGCAGCAGGCGGGTGGAGATGCCGGTGCCGGCACCGATGTCGGCGACCGGCGTGGTGGCCGGGACGCCGATGTCGCGATGCAACCAGTCCAGCAGCGCCGGCGGGTAGCCGGGGCGGTAGCGGACGTAATCGGCCACCCGGCTGCTGAAACGCGCGGTTGGATCGTTCGGCTGCACGCCCGCCTCAGGCGTTCAGCGTGGCCAGCCAGGCCAGACCGCCGAAGAACAGGATGAAGGCGAGGATGGCGATTACCCACAGCGCCACCGACGCCCAGCCCAGCACCAGACCGGTGATGGCCAGGCCGTCACCGTCGAGTTGGCCGTTGCTGCGGCGGATCTCGCCGCGCGCCATGTGGCCGAAGATGATGCCGCCGAGGCTGCCCAGGAGCGGCAGCAGGGTCCAGCCGAGGATGCCGGCGACCAGGGCGATCACGGCATAGCTGCTGGTCTGTCGTGGTGCGGGAATGCTCATGGTTGGACTCCATTGCTGGGGTTGGGGTCGCTCTCCCGGTGGAAGAGGGAAGCAGCGGCGGGCGGCCCGCCGTTGCCTTTGTGCTGCCGTCTGCCGCCCCGATCCGGCGCGGCACCAGCCTGGTTCCGCTACCGGCAGTACCAGGCGCCGCGGCCATGCCGCCGCGGCGCCGTCGTCAGCAGGCGAAGGCCGACGCCATCACAGGTCGAACTTGATGCCCTGGGCCAGCGGCAGCGAGTCGGAGTAGTTGATGGTGTTGGTCTGGCGGCGCATGTAGACCTTCCACGCGTCCGAACCGGACTCGCGGCCACCACCGGTTTCCTTCTCGCCGCCGAACGCGCCACCGATCTCGGCGCCGGAGGTGCCGATGTTGACGTTGGCGATGCCGCAGTCGCTGCCGGCCGCGGACAGGAACTTCTCGGCCGACTTCAGGTTGGTGGTGAAGATCGACGAGGACAGGCCCTGCGGCACGCCGTTCTGCATGTCGATGGCCTCGTCCAGGGTCGTGTACTTCATCACGTACAGGATCGGCGCGAAGGTCTCGTGCTGGACGATCTGGTCGCTGTTCTTCAGGCCGGTGACGATCGCCGGCAGCACGAAGTTGCCCGGACGGTCGATGGCGGTGCCGCCGGTCTCCACGGTGCCGCCGGCGGCCTTGGCCTTCTCGATCGAGGCCAGGAACTGCTGCACGGCCTCGGGGCTGTTCAGCGGGCCCATCAGGTTGGCCGGGTCGGTCGGGTCGCCGATCTTGCCTTCCACCTGCTTGTACGCCTTGACCAGGGTGGCCAGCACGTTGTCGTAGATCGATTCGTGCACGATCAGGCGGCGGGTGGTGGTGCAGCGCTGGCCGGCGGTGCCGACGGCGCCGAACACGATGCCCGGCACGGCCAGCTTCAGGTCGGCGGTCTCGTCCAGGATGATGGCGTTGTTGCCGCCCAGTTCCAGCAGGCAGCGGCCCAGGCGATGGGCGACGCGCTCATTGACGATGCGCCCGATCTGGGTGGAACCGGTGAAGGAGATCAGCGGCACGCGCTTGTCGTCCACCAGCTTCTCCGACAGCGCGGTGCCGGCATCGTTGATCAGGAAGAAGATGTCCGGGAAGCCGCCTTCCTTGAGCGCCTCGTTGCAGATCCTCATCGTGGCGATGGCGGTCAGCGGGGTCTTGTTGGACGGCTTCCAGATGCAGACGTCGCCGCAGATCGCGGCCAGGAACGCGTTCCAGGCCCACACCGCGACCGGGAAATTGAACGCCGAGATGATGCCGACCAGGCCCAGCGGGTGGTACTGCTCGTACATGCGGTGGCCCGGGCGCTCGGAGTGCATGGTGTAGCCGTACAGCATGCGGCTCTGGCCCAGCGCGAAGTCGGCGATGTCGATCATCTCCTGCACTTCGCCGTCGCCCTCCGGCTTGGACTTGCCCATTTCCAGGGCGACCAGCGAACCCAGCGCGTCCTTGTGCCTGCGCAGTGCCTCGCCGCACAGGCGCACGGCCTCGCCACGGCGCGGGGCCGGGGTGGTGCGCCACGCCTTGAAGGCTTCCTGCGCGCGGGCGATCACGGTCTCGTAATCGGCTTCGGTGGTGGCCTGCACCTGGGCGATGACTTCACCGGTGGTCGGGTTGCGCGGCGAGAGCACGCCCGCGCCGGTGGCCGCTGACCACTGGCCATTGCCCAGGTAGGTGCCAGCGTTGGAAGCCTCGAGGCCGAGCGCCTTGAGCATTTCGAAGGACATGAAATCTCCTGATTGCTTTGCGTTGGGGGCGCAGCCGCTGGCGACGGTGGGGTGCGGCGTGCAGAACGGCGATTTTAGCAGAGCCGCGCACGCTTCTTGGCCCGGGTGGATGCCGGATGCGGGGGCGGCATGCCACAATACGCGTCCGCAGGCCCCGTAGCTCAGCTGGATAGAGCGGTCCCCTCCTAAGGGACAGGTCGCACGTTCGAATCGTGTCGGGGCCGCCATTGATCCGCCTGCCGCGCGATGCCCGCGGCGCTCCCTGCGCAGACCGCCCGCATGTCCGCCAGCGCCAGCACCCCCCACCTGCGTCGCTATCTCCGGCCCACCGGGCTGGAATGCCACGACCATGCGCAGTGGGTGTTGCCGGTGCGCGGCGAGCTGCCGTTCGAAGTAGGAGGCGCCGGTGGCCACCTGGACCGTTTGCTGGGCGCCTTCGTCGCGCCCGGGCAGGCCCACGACCTGGACGTGCTCGGCGACAACTGCTGCCTGGTCGTCGATTGCGCCCCCGGGGTGCTCGACGACGACACGCTCGAACACCTGTACCGCCGCCCCTGGCTGGCGCTGCCGGCGGCCATGCGTCAGCGCCTGCAGGGATTGCCTGGCAGCCGCGCCCTGGGCGACCCGCTGCCGCACCTGCTGCGGCATTTCGCCCCGGCCGGCAGTGGCGCGCGGCTGCAGGGCGTGTGCGGCGCGGTGGTGGCCGCGCCGGGGCTGGACTGGTCGGTGGCGCGCATGGCGGCCCTGGCCGGGGTCGGTTGCAGCCGCCTGCACGCGCTGTTCGTGCGCGAGTTCGGGCTGCCGCCGCTGGCCTGGGTCAGCGCCGCGCGGCTGCGCTGGGCCAGGCGGCAACTGCTGTGCAGCGACGCCAGCATCAGCGACATCGCCCAGCGCGCCGGTTACTCGGAGCACAGTGCGTTCACCCGTGCGCTGCGTCGCGAGAGCGGGCGCACCCCACGGCAATGGCGGGCCCGGCAGTAGTCCGGGTCAAGACGCGGCCCGCCGCGGTGCCTACACTGCGCGCCGTTCTCCAGGGCAAGGGTGCGGCAGGCGTGAATCGTTCGATGAGTGTCGGGATCGCCAACGGCGTGGCTTCCGGGGCGCTGTGGGGCGTGGTGTTCCTGGCCCCGGCGGTGCTGTCCGGGTTCGCGCCGCTGCAGCTCGCGGCCGCGCGCTACCTGGTCTACGGCGCCCTGGCGCTGCTGTTGCTGGTGCCGCGCTGGCCGGCCCTGCGTTCGCGCATCGGGCGTACCGAATGGACCGCGCTGGCCTGGCTCAGCCTGCTGGGCAACCTGCTGTATTACGTGCTGCTGTCGGTTTCGGTGCAGTGGAGCGGTGGCGCGGCGGCATCGCTGATCGTGGGCATGGTGCCGGTGCTGGTGGCGGTCACCGCCGCGCGCGAACCGGGCGCGGTGCCACTGTCGAAGCTGGCCCCGGCGCTGGCGCTGTGCGTGGCCGGGGTGGTGCTGATGGGCTGGGCAGCGATGGCGTCCTCGCACGTGCATGCCAGTACCGGGCGGCGCCTGGTCGGCCTGCTGTGCGCGGTGGGCGCGCTGCTGTCGTGGACGGTGTATTCGGTCGGCAATGCGCGCTGGCTAGCACGCTGCCCGGAGGTGTCCGGGCATGACTGGTCGTTGTTGACCGGGGTGGCCACCGGCGCGTTGGCCCTGCTGGTGGCGCCGCTGGCATTCGCCGGGGCGGGCAGGGCCGTCCGGCCGCCGAGTGGGGCCTGTTCTGGCTGGTTGCCGCGGCGGTGGCGGTGCTGGCCTCGATCCTTGGCAATGCCTGCTGGAACCGCGCCAGTCGTGCGCTGCCGCTCAGCCTGGGCGGGCAGATGATCGTGTTCGAGACGCTGTTCGGCCTGCTTTACGGCTTTCTCTGGCAGCAGCGCTGGCCGTTGCCGCTGGAGCTGCTGGCCGCCGGCTGCCTCCTGGCCGGCGTGGTGCTGGCCGCGGCCGCGCACCGGCCCGCGGCCGAGGCGCTGGCACAGCACTGACGGCGCCACGACCCGGGCGCAGGTGCGCGTTCCGCGCAGATCCGGCGGGCGCCGTGCCGGCGGAGGTGCCACCCGGGCGCAGCCGTGCACCCGTCGCAGGGCAGGGCCGCTGCGGTCACTCCGGTGTCCGGGTGCGGCTTTTGCCGGTGCTTGCGGGCCTGATGGCCGATGATCGGCGTTGATGACATTTGCAACCGATGCATGCGTGTTCGCCGACGATCCTTGCAAGTGGTGTTTTGCATCGCAGCACTTGACAGCGCATTCATCGCTGGTGTCCTCTTGGTCGCATGCACATGCCGTCGCCCTTCTTCGCCATCGACCCGCCGCCCGCAGGCGCGCTGCCGGGCGATCGCGGCGGCCTGTCCATTACCACCACCACCATTACCGTCACCACTCGCCCGGTGCGGCCCGTCGTCTTCGCGTAATTTCCGAAAACCACGGCCCCGCACCCGGATCAGGATGCGGGGGCTCCCATCCTGATGCGTGTCGGGGCCTCCAGCCGAGGTCCATCCGATGTCGCCAGTTGCCGCTCCGCTCCCCGCTCCCGCTCCCGCCACCGACGCCGTCGTCCGCAGCGTGGTCCATAAATTCGGCGGCACCTCGGTGGCCGACGCCGACCGCTACCGCCATGTGGCGCGGCTGCTGCTGGCGCGCGACGAGGACCTGCAGGTCGCCGTGGTGTCGGCGATGAAGGGAGTGACCGACGCACTGATCGACCTGGCGCGGTCGGCAGCGGCCGCCGACGCCGGCTGGGACGAGCGCTGGCATGAGCTGCGCGCCCGTCACCGTGCCGCGGCGGTGTCGCTGCTGGCCGAGAACGCCGGGCCGACCATCGAGTGGCTGGATGCGCGCTTCAACCGCCTGCGCGAGATCCTGGCCGCGTTGGCGGTGATCGGGGAGCTGCCCCGGGAAGTGCTGGACCGCGTGCAGGGCCTGGGCGAGGTGTTCTCGGCGCACCTGCTCGGCCATCACCTGCAGGCGCTGGGCGAAGACGCCGACGTGCTGGACGCGCGCGAGGTGCTGGTGGTCGACCACGGCGAGCTCGGGGTCGACGTGGACTGGAAGGCCAGTGCCGCCAAGCTGGCGCTGTGGCGCGACGCGCACCCGGCGCGGCGGCTGGTGGTCACCGGCTTCGTCGCCCGCGACCGCCGGGGCAACATCACCACGCTCGGCCGCAACGGCAGCGATTTTTCCGGGGCGATCTTCGCCGCGCTGTTCGCCGCCGACGAGCTGCACATCTGGACCGACGTGGACGGCGTCCTGTCGGCCGACCCGCGGGTGGTGCCCGAGGCCGTGCAGCTGGAGGCGCTGAGCTACGACGAGGCCTGCGAGCTGGCCTATTTCGGCGCCAAGGTGGTACACCCGCAGACCATGTCCCCGGCGATCGAGCGCGGCCTGCCGATCATCATCCGCAACACGTTCCACCCCGAGCATCCGGGTACCCGCATCACCGCGGTCAGCGCCGGCAGGGGGCCGATCAAGGGGCTGACGCTCAGCCCCGAGCTGGCGGTGCTGAACGTCGAGGGCACCGGCCTGATCGGCGTGCCGGGCACCGCCGAGCGCGTGTTCGCGGCGCTGCGCAACGCGCATGTGTCGGTGGTGATGATCTCGCAGGGCTCGTCCGAGCATTCGATCTGCTGCGTGGTGCGCCAGGCCGAGGCGGCGCGCGCCCGCGATGCGCTGGTGCAGGCGTTCTCGCACGAACTGGCCGCCGGCCAGGTGCAGCGGGTGCAGCTGACCGAGGGCGTGAGCGTGCTGGCCGCGGTGGGCGACGGCATGGCCGGCCAGCCGGGCGTGGCCGCGCGCCTGTTCGAGGCGCTGGGGCGGGCGCAGGTCAATATCCTGGCCATCGCCCAGGGCTCGTCGGAGCGCAATATCTCCGTGGCCATCGATGCCGGCGACGCGACCAAGGCGCTGCGCGCCGCGCATGCCGGATTCTGGTTGTCGCCGCAGACCTTCTCGGTCGGGGTGATCGGCCCGGGCAACGTCGGCGCCGCGCTGCTGGAGCAGCTGCACCTGGCGCAGCCGCAGTTGCTGGCGCGGGCAAAGCTTGACCTGCGCCTGCGCGCGGTGCTGTCGCGCAACCGCATGCTGCTGGACGCACGCGGCGTGCAGGGCGACTGGAAGGCCGCGTTCGAGGCCAGCGCCGAGCCGGCCGACCTGGACCGCTTCACCGAGCACCTGCTGTCCGCGCGCCTGCCGCACACCCTGGTCATCGACTGCAGCGGCAGCGCGGACGTGGCCGACCGCTATGCCGGCTGGCTGGCCGCCGGCATCCACGTGGTCACGCCCAACAAGCAGGCCGGTTCCGGCCCGCTGGCGCGCTACCAGGCGATCCGCGAGGCGACCACCGCCACCGGCGCGCGTTTCCGTTACGAGGCGACCGTGGGGGCCGGGTTGCCGGTCATCACCACCCTGCGCGACCTGGTCGATACCGGCGACGAGGTGACGGCGATCGCCGGCATCTTCTCCGGCACGCTGGCCTGGCTGTTCAACAAATACGACGGCAGCGTGCCGTTCTCGCAGCTGGTCGCGCAGGCGCGGGCGATGGGCTACACCGAGCCGGATCCGCGCGACGACCTGTCCGGGGTGGACGTGGCGCGCAAGCTGGTGATCCTGGCGCGCGAGGCTGGGCACGCGCTCAGCCTGGAGGACGTGGCGGTGGAGGGGCTGGTGCCCGCGGACCTGCAGCAGGGCGGCGTGGAAGCCTTCATGGCGCGCCTGCACGAGGTCGATGCCGGCTTCGACCAGCGCCTGGCCGACGCCCGCGGGCGCGGCAATGTGTTGCGCTATGTCGCGCGTTTCGAGCCCGGGCAGCGGCCCACGGTCGGCCTGGTCGAACTGCCCGGCGATCATGCCTTCGCCAATCTGCGCCTGACCGACAACGTGGTGCAGTTCCGCACCCGCCGCTACTGTGACAATCCGCTGGTGGTGCAGGGGCCGGGCGCTGGCCCGGAAGTGACGGCCGCCGGGGTGTTCGCCGACGTGCTGCGGGTGGCTGCGGGGAGGGGGCGCGACTGTGAGCAGGCAGGCAATGCAGTCCGCCGCCGGCCGGGACGAGGCGCGCGCCTTCGCCCCGGCCTCGGTGGCGAACGTGGCGGTCGGATT
This sequence comes from Stenotrophomonas acidaminiphila, assembly GCA_002951995.1. Lineage (NCBI taxonomy): Bacteria > Pseudomonadati > Pseudomonadota > Gammaproteobacteria > Lysobacterales > Lysobacteraceae > Stenotrophomonas > Stenotrophomonas acidaminiphila. Next base: position 2,010,086 of record CP019797.1, on the reverse strand, counting down.
CGACCTGCTCGGCTATGCCGTGGCCGGTGTCGGCGATACGGTGACGGTGCGCCGCATCGACGCCCCGGAGGTCCGCATCGCGGCGATCCGCGGCACCGCCGTGGACCTGCCCAGACAGGCGGCGGCCAACACCGCCGGCGCGGCGCTGATCGCGCTGCGGCAGGCACTGGCGCTGCCGTTCGGGTTCGAGATCGAGATCGACAAGGGCATCCCGCTCAGTTCCGGCATGGGCGGCTCGGCGGCCTCGTGCGTGGCCGCGCTGGTCGCGGCCAATGCGCTGCTGGATGCGCCGTTGGGCCGGGACCAGCTGTACCTGCATGCGCTCGACGGCGAGGCCGTGGCCAGTGGCAGCCGCCATGGCGACAACCTCGGGCCGATGTTCCTGGGCGGACTGGTACTGTCCACCCTGGAGCGGCTGGTGCCGGTGCCGGTGCCGCCAAACTGGCACAGCCTGCTGGTGCATCCGGATGCGCAGCTGGAAACCCGTCGCGCGCGCGCGGCGCTGCAGGGAAGCTATGCGCTCGGGGAATTCGTCGCGCAGAGCACCAACCTGGCGCTGGTGCTGGCCGGTTGCCATGCCGGCGACGCCGGGCTGGTCCGCGCGGGCCTGCGCGATGTGCTGGTCGAGCCGCGCCGCGCCCCGCTGATCGCCGGCTTCGCCGCCGCCCAGCAGGCGGCACTGGCGGCCGGCGCCATGGGCGCGAGCATTTCCGGCGCCGGCCCCAGCGTGTTCGCATGGTTCGAGACCGCCGAAGCCGCGCAGGCCGCCGCAGCGGAGGTGCGGGCCGCTTTCGCCGCTGCCGGCTTCGACAGCCAGAGCTGGGTGACGCCGCTGGACAGCCCGGGCGCGCGCCTGCTTTGAATCCCCGCCCTCCCGCGGGGCGCTTTCACGGAATCCTCTCCCAATGCACTTCATCTCCACCCGCAACAACGCACCCGCCGCCACGCTCAGCCAGGCCATCGCCGCCGGCCTTGCGCCCGATGGCGGTCTCTACGTGCCGCAGCAGATGCCGGCGCCCCGGACCCTGCAGGCGGGCGCTTCGCTGGCCGATACCGCATCCACGCTGCTGCAGCCATTCTTCGCCGGCGACGGACTGGAGCCGGAGCTGCCGCGGATCTGCGCCGAGGCCTTCGATTTCCCCGCGCCATTGCGCCGCCTGGCCACCCGCAACGATCACGTGCTCGAGCTGTTCCACGGCCCCACGGCCGCGTTCAAGGATTTCGGCGCGCGCTTCCTGGCCGCCAGCCTGTCGCGGCTGCGTGCCGGCCACGAGCGCCCGTTGACCATCGTGGTCGCGACCTCCGGCGACACCGGCGCGGCCGTCGCCGCCGCGTTCCATGGGCAGCCCGGGCTGGAGGTGGTGGTGCTGTACCCGGACGGACGGGTGTCGCCGCGCCAGGCGCACCAGCTGGGCTGCCTGGGCGGCAACATCCGCGCGCTGCGCGTGGCCGGCGCGTTCGACGATTGCCAGGCCATGGTCAAGCAGGCGTTGAACGACCCCGAGCTGCAGGCGCGGGTGCCATTGAGCTCGGCCAACAGCATCAGCCTCGGCCGCCTGCTGCCGCAGATGGCGTACTACGCCCACGCGGCGCTGGCCCACCAGGCCGCACAGAACACGCTGCTGAACGTCGTCGTCCCCACCGGCAACCTCGGCAACGCCATGGCCGCGGTCATGGCGCGTGCGCTGGGCGTGCCGTTGGGCCGCATCGTGCTGGCCACCAACGCCAACCGCGTGCTGCCGGACTACTTCGCCGGTGCCGCTTACCAGGCCCGTACCAGCGTGGCCACGCTGGCCAACGCCATGGATGTCGGCGCGCCCAGCAACTTCGAGCGGCTGCGCTGGCTGCATGCCGGCGACGACGCCGTGCTGCGTGCCCAGTTCGTCGCGCGCGCGGTCGATGACGACGCCATCGCCGACACCATCGCCACGCGCCACCAGCGGCATGGCGAGGTGCTGTGCCCGCATACCGCTACCGCGGTGCGGGTGCTGGAGCAGCTGCGCGCCAGCGGCGAGGCTGCCGCGCACGAGCACTGGGCGGTGGTGGCGACGGCGCATCCGGCCAAGTTCGAGGCCGTGGTCGAGCCGCTGATCGGCCGCGAGGTGGCGGTGCCGCCGGCACTGGCCGAACTGCTGCGGCGCCCGGCCCAGGCCGAGCCCTGCGCGCCGGAGTACGCCGCGCTGCGCGACGCGCTGCTGCGCTGATGCGTGCGGTCGTCGCGTTGTCCACAGCGGATGTGGAGCGTGGCGAGGAAAGCCTGTGGACAAGTGCCCGCCGCGCCAGCGGCGGCGGGCGTTGGCCCCGGTGTGGCGAAAATGGCGCCAGGCTGGCCCGTGGCCTCAGGCGGCGCGCGGACGCGGCAGGCGGCCGGCCGGACGGTGCCGGTTGCGCCCCGACAGGCCCAGCAGCCAGGTCGCCACCGGCAGCGCAGCCAGCATCAGCAGCCAGCCGGCGATGACGAAGCCCCCGGCTGCGAACACCGGCAGCCCGGCCGCCGCCGTGAATGCGGTGGCGAACGTCAGCGTCGCCAGCGCGCAATGAAAGCGCAGCCGCTCGCGGCCCAGTCGCCGCAGCAGCCACGCCGCGGGCAGCGCGAGCAGTACGTTGAGCACGAAGTCCTGCACGGTCAATGCGGCGTACCACGCGTTGCCGGACAGCCCGGCCTGTGCGAGCCGGGTGGGGAGCGTGTTATGGGCGGCGATGGCCGGCCAGGCGTTGAGGACCAGCAGCATGAAACCAATGCCGATGGCGATCGAGAGCAGTGTGGCGATAGGGCGCGACATGAGGCCTCCCGGGTCAGCCGCCGGCGGTGGCGCGGCGGTCGCGCCCAGCTTGCAGGGCCGGGGCGGGTGACGTCAAACGCCGTCCGGGCTCAGCCCAGGTCGTCGTTGGCCAGTGTCTGCAGGCCGGTGAAATCGAGGATCTCGACCACGTTCAGCTGCGGCAGGGCGATCAGCCCCTGCTGGCGCAGCTTGGTGAAGGTGCGGCTGACCGTTTCCATGGTCAGGCCCAGGTGGTCGGCGATGTCGCCGCGGCCCATCGGCAGCGCTACGCGGTTGCCGACCTGGCCCAGCGCGGCCTCGCGCGCGGCCAGTCGCAGCAGGAAGTCGGCCAGCCGTTCCGGCGGCTGCAGCCGCGCCAGCGCCAAGGCATTGTCCTGCGCGGCATCCAGTTCCTGGCAGGCGCGTTGCAGCAGCTTGCGTTCCAGGTGCGGGTAGCGCTGGCGCAGGTCGCGCATCTGCGTGGTCGGCACCCGGCATACCCGGCTGTCGGCGATGGCCTCGATATCGTAGCGGTGGTGGTCGCTGCCGCTCAGGCCGACGTAGTCGCCGGGCAGCACGAAGCCGTTGACCTGGCGGCGGCCATCGGCCAGCGTGCGCACCAGCCGCAGCGCGCCCTCGGTCACCGTGAACACATGCGCGCGCGGCTCGCCACTGCGGGCCAGGGTGGCCCCCATCGGCACCGGCATGGAGGTGGTGATCTGCTCCAGTGCCCGCACCTCGTCGCAGGACAGTGCCGAGCACACCGACAGGTGCCGCACCGAGCAGTGCAGGCACTCGCGCGCGCCGCTTCCATCGGAAACGGGGGTCGGTACGGAGTTTGGCTCGGAACCGGGGACGGACCGGGTCATGGCGTCGCAGCGGGGGAGGTGGGCGCATGATACTTCATGCGGTCGGCGCGGGCGGCGTGGCGCTAGAATTGGCGTCCGCTCACCCCCACTGTTTGCAGGAGTTTCGCCCGTGATCAAGCCCCGTACCCCGCCCGGCATCATGGAATTGCTGCCGCGCGAGCAGATTGCGTTCCAGCGCATGCTGGACGTCATCCGCCGCAACTACGAGCGCTTCGGGTTCCTGCCGGTGGAGACCCCGGTGTTCGAACTGTCCGACGTGCTGCTGACCAAGTCCGGCGGCGAGACCGAGCGCCAAGTCTATTTCGTGCAGTCCACCGGGGCCCTGGCCAACGCCGCCGGGTCGGCCGACAAGGGCCTGCCGGAGATGGCGCTGCGCTTCGACCTGACCGTGCCGCTGGCGCGCTACGTGGCCGAGCACGAGCACGAGTTGACCTTCCCGTTCCGCCGCTACCAGATGCAGCGGGTCTACCGTGGCGAGCGCGCCCAGCGCGGCCGGTTCCGCGAGTTCTACCAGTGCGACGTGGACGTGATCGGCAAGGACACGCTGAGCATCCGCTACGACGCCGAGGTGCTGGCGGTGATCCATGCGGTGTTCTCCGAGCTGCGCATCGGCCGCTTCGCGGTACAGCTGAACAACCGCAAGCTGATGCGTGGCTTCTTCGAGGCCCAGGGCGTGTCCGACCCGCAGCAGCAGGCGCTGGTGCTGCGCGAGGTCGACAAGCTCGACAAGCGTGGCGCCGATTACGTGCGCGACACTCTGGTCGGCCCGGATTTCGGCCTGCCGACGGCCGCGGTGGAGCGCATCCTCGCCTTCGTCGAGGTGCGTTCGCAATCGCATGCCGACGCGTTGGCCCGGATCGACGCGGTGCTGGCCGAGGCCGGTGCCGCCGCCAGCGAATCGCTGCGCAGCGGCGCCGCCGAACTGCGCGAGGTGCTGGAGCTGGTGCGGGCGCTGGGCGTGCCGGAGGACGCCTACTGCCTGAATTTCTCCATCGCCCGCGGGCTGGATTACTACACCGGTACCGTCTACGAGACCACCCTGCTGGAGCACCCGCAGATCGGCTCGATCTGCTCGGGCGGCCGCTACGAGGACCTGGCCAGCCACTACACCAAGAGCCGGCTGCCGGGCGTGGGCATTTCCATCGGCCTGACCCGGCTGTTCTGGCAGCTGCGCGAGGCCGGTTTGATCGAAGGCATCGCCGAGAGCAGCGTGCAGGCCATGGTGGCGTTGATGGACGAGGCGGCGATGCCGCAGTCGCTGGACATCGCCCGCCGCCTGCGCGCCGGCGGCATCAATACCGAAGTGCAGATGGAGCCGAAGAAGATCGGCAAGCAGTTCCAGTACGCGGCCAAGGCCGGCATCCGCTTCGTGGTGCTGGCCGGCGACGACGAGCTGGCGCGCGGCGTGGTTGCGGTCAAGGACCTGTTGCGCGAACAGCAGTTCGAAGTCGCCCGCGACGAGCTGGCGTCCACCCTGCAGGTGGAGCTGGAGCAGGCCCGCGCCATGGCGCGCTGAGCGCCGCGCAGGCTGAACGAAAGGCCCCGCATCGCGGGGCCTTCTGCTTTCCCGGGGGCGCCGGCGTTTGACCCGGCGCCCTTTTTTGGACTAATGTACTAGCACGCTATTACATTGGTACGTATGAAACCGCGCCCCGACTCTGACCGCGAAAAGGCTTCCGACGCTTCCCTCAAGGCATTGGCGCGCGCGTTCGCCGCGCTGGAACGGCCGCAGGACGTGCAGGCCTTCCTGCGCGACCTGTGCACGCCGGCCGAGCTGGAGGCGATGGCCGACCGCTGGCGGGTGGTGCCGTTGCTGCGCAAGGGCGTGCCGTATCGCGAGATCTACGACCTGACCGGGGTGAGCGTGACCACCATCGGCCGGGTCGCGCGCTCGCTCGAGCATGGCGCCGGCGGGTATGCCGTCGCCATCGAGCGCCTGTCCGCGCGCAAAGCCGAATCCAACTGAGACAAGACCCATGAGTGCTTCCTCCTCCGCGCCGGCCCGCGACCGGCTGCGCATCGCCATCCAGAAGAGCGGGCGCCTGGCCGACCCGGCGCGCAGCCTGCTGGCCGCCTGCGGGCTGAGCTGGCGGCAGAGCCGCGACAAGCTGTTCTGCTTTGGCGAATCGCTGCCGGTGGACCTGCTGCTGGTGCGCGACGACGATATCCCCGGGCTGATCGCAGACGGCGTCTGCGACCTGGGCGTGGTCGGCCTGAATGAACTGGACGAGCAGGCCAAGGCGCGCCGCCAGCTGGGCCTGGCCGATGCCTACCAGCCATTGCGCGGCCTGGGCTTCGGCCAGTGCCGGTTGATGATCGCCGTGCCCGAGGACTGGGAGTGGCAGGGCGTGGCGCAGTTGTCCGGCAAGCGCATCGCCACCAGTTACCCGGCCATCCTGGCCGCCTGGTTGCGGGACAAGGGCGTGGACGCGCAGGTGGTGGAGCTGTCCGGTTCGGTGGAGATCGCGCCCAGGCTGGGCACCGCCGACCTGATCTGCGACCTGGTGTCCAGCGGCGCCACGCTCGCGGCCAACCAGCTCAAGCCGGTGGAGACGCTGCTGGACAGCGAGGCGGTGCTGGCCGGCCCGGTGCGTGAACTGGACGACGCCCGCGCCGGGCTGATGGCGATGCTGCTGCGCCGCCTGGACGGCCTGAGCAGGGTGCAGGACCGCAAACTGCTGATGTTCTCGGCGGCCGAGGAGCGCGTGGACGCGCTGGCGCGGCTGCTGCCCGACGCCGAACCGCTGCTGCGGCTGCCCGGCGATGGCGGCGCGGTGCGCCTGCAGACCATGTGCAACGGCGCGCTGAGCTGGCAGCGGCTCGAGGAACTGGAGCGCGCCGGTGCGCAGGGGCTGATGGTGCTGGCGGTGGAGAAGTCGCTGGCATGAACATCCTTGACTGGAATGCACTGGATGCCGACGCCCAGGCGCGCGCGCTGACCCGGCCGGCGCAGGCCGTGGCCACCCGGACCCGCGCCGCCGTCGCGGCCTTGATAGAGCAGGTCCGCGAGGGCGGCGATGCCGCGCTGCGCGACATCACCGCGCGCCTGGACGGGGTGACGCTGGAGCGCTTCGAGGTGAGCGAGGCCGAGTTCGCCGCCGCCGAGCTGGCGGTGCCGGCGGAACTGCGCATCGCCATGCAGCAGGCGGCCACGCGCATCGACACCTACCACCGCGCGGGCATGGCCCAGCCGTACTCGGTGGAAACCGCACCGGGCGTGGTCTGCGGCAAGGTCATCCGGCCGATCGCCCGCGTCGGCCTGTACGTGCCGGCCGGCAGCGCGCCGTTGCCATCGACCGCGCTGATGCTGGGGGTGCCGGCGAAACTGGCTGGTTGCCGCGAGGTGGTGCTGTGCACGCCGCCGCGCCGGGATGGCTCCGCCGACCCGGCGGTGCTGGTGGCCGCGCGCCTGACCGGCGTGCACCGGGTCTACAAGATCGGCGGCGCGCAGGCGATCGCGGCGATGGCCTGGGGTACCGCGACCGTGCCGTCCTGCGACAAGCTGTTCGGCCCCGGCAACGCCTACGTCACCGAGGCCAAGCAGCAGGTGGCGCAGGCTGGCGCCGCCGCCATCGACATGCCGGCGGGGCCTTCGGAAGTGCTGGTGATCGCCGATGCCGGCGCCAACCCGGCGTTCGTCGCCGCCGACCTGCTGTCGCAGGCCGAACACGGCCCCGATTCGCAGGTGCTGCTGCTCAGTGACGACGCCACGCTGATCGCCGCGGTGCGCGGGGAAGTGGAACGGCAGGTGGCGCGGCTGCCGCGCGAGGCCATCGCCCGCCAGGCGCTGGCGGCCTCGCTGCTGCTGCAGGTCGCATCCATCGAACAGGCGTTCTCCATTTCCAACCGCTACGCGCCCGAGCACCTGATCCTGGCGCTGCGCCAGCCGCGCGACTGGCTGGAGCGGGTCGAGGCGGCCGGTTCGGTGTTCCTGGGCGACTACACGCCCGAAGCGCTGGGCGATTACTGCTCGGGTACCAACCACGTGCTGCCCACCGCCGGCGCCGCACGCGCCTACAGCGGGGTCAGCGTGGCCAGCTTCCAGAACCAGATCAGCGTGCAGGCCGCCAGCGCGCAGGGCATTGCCGGCATCGGCCCGTGCGCGCTGGTCATGGCCCGCGCCGAAGGGCTGGACGCGCACGCCAACGCGGTCGCGCTGCGGCTGGAGGTGGCGCCATGAGCGGCGTGCTCGACCTGGTGCGCGAGGACCTGCGCGGCTTCGCCGGGTATGCGTCCGCGCGCAGCACCCGGCTGGAGGGCGAGATCTGGCTCAATGCCAACGAATCGGCGTGGCCCAACCCCGGCGATGCCGGCGGGCTGTGCCGGCGTTATCCGGAGCCGCAGCCGCAGGCGCTACGCGAGCGCCTGGCCACGCTCTATGGCTGTACGTCCGAGCAGTTGCTGGTCGGGCGCGGCAGCGACGAGGCCATCGACCTGCTGGTGCGCGCGCTGTGCGTGCCCGGCCGCGATGGCGTGCTGTACACGCCACCGGTGTTCGGCATGTACGCGGTCAGTGCGCGACTGCAGAACGCGCCGGCGCTGGAAGTGCCGCTGCGCGACGACGAGGCCGGGCTGGTGGCGGACATCGAGGCCATCATCGCCACCGCCAAGCAGGGCAACGCACGCCTGGTGTTCCTGTGTTCGCCCTCCAATCCCGGCGGCCGGAGCATCGCGCTGGCGCAGGTCGAACAGGTGGCCGTGGCGCTGCGCGGGCAGGCGCTGGTGGTGGTCGACGAGGCCTATGCCGACTTCGCCGACGAGCCTTCGGCGGCAAGCCTGCTGCCGCGCCATGACAACATCGCCGTGCTGCGCACGCTGTCCAAGGCGCATGCGCTGGCGGCGGCACGGGTCGGCTGCGTGATCGCCGATGCCAGCCTGATCGCGGTGCTGCGCCGTTGCCAGGCGCCCTATCCGATACCGGCGCCATGCACGGCGCTGGCCTTGGAGGGGCTGTCCGACGCGGCGCTGGCGCGCACGCGCGAACGCATCGCCGTGGTACGCGCCGAGCGCGAGCGCCTGGGCGCCGCGCTGGCACGCCTGCCCGGCGTGCGCCGGGTGTACCCGTCCGACGCCAATTTCCTGCTGGTGCGCCTGGCCGATGCCGAAGCCGCGTTCCAGCGGTTGCTGGTGGCCGGGGTGGTGGTGCGCGACCAGCGCGGCGCGCCGCAGCTGCACGACGCGCTGCGCATCACCCTGGGTACCCCTGAACAGAACGCGCGCGTACTGGGCGTGCTTGCCACGCTGGAGTCCGCACCATGACCCCCATCCTGTTCGTCGACCGCGACGGCACCTTGATCGAGGAGCCGGCCGATTTCCAGATCGACGCCTTCGAGAAGATCCGTTTCGTCAGGAACGTGATCCCGGCGATGCTGCGCCTGCGCGATGCCGGCTACCAGTTCGTGATCGTCTCCAACCAGGACGGGCTGGGCAGCGACAGCTACCCGCAGGCCAGCTTCGACGGCCCCAACGACCTGATGCTGCAGATCTTCGCCAGCCAGGGCATCGTGTTCCGCGACGTGCTGGTGGACCCGAGCTGGCCGGCCGACAACAGCCCCAACCGCAAGCCGGGCATCGGCATGATGCTGCCGTACCTGCAGGACCGCTCGATCGACTGGGCGCGCTCGGCGATGGTCGGCGACCGGCCCAGCGACATCCAGTTCGCGGACAACATGAAGATCCGGGGTTTCCAGCTGCGCACCCCGCAGTTCGGCGGCGACTGGGACTGGGACGGCATCGCCCACGAACTGGCCGATGCGCCGCGCCGCGCCGTCGTGCAGCGCGACACCAAGGAAACCCGGATCCGCGTGGCCGTCGATCTGGACAGGGTGGCGGCGTCGACGATCGACACCGGCCTGCCGTTCTTCGACCACATGCTCGACCAGATCGGCCGCCACGGTGGCTTCGCGCTGGAGGTGCAGGCACGCGGCGACCTGCATATCGACGAACACCACACCATCGAGGACACCGGCCTGGCCCTGGGCCAGGCGCTGCGCGAGGCGCTGGGCGACAAGCGTGGCATCGGCCGTTACGGCTTCACCCTGCCGATGGACGAAACCCTGGCCAGCGCCGCGCTGGATTTCAGCGGCCGCCCGTACTTCGTGTTCGACGGCGCGTTCAGGCGCGAACGGGTGGGCGACATGCCCACCGAACTGGTGCCGCATTTCTTCCGCTCGCTGTGCGATGCGGCCGGCCTGAACCTCAACCTCAAGGTCGAAGGCGACAACGACCACCACAAGGTCGAAGCCTGCTTCAAGGCGCTGGCGCGCGCGCTGCGCCAGGCGATCCGCCGCGAAGGCACCGAGCTGCCCTCGACCAAGGGGGCGTTGTGAGCACGGTCGGGCTGATCGACGCCGGCGGCGCCAACCTCGGCTCGGTGCGTTATGCGCTGGAACGGCTGGGCGTGGCGGTGCGCATGGTGCGCGAGCCTTCCGACCTTGTAGGCACCTCGCGGGTGATCCTGCCGGGCGTCGGTGCCGCGGCCGAGGGCATGCGCCGGCTGCACGCGCAGGGGCTGGTGCAGCCGCTGCGCGACCTGCAGGTGCCGCTGCTGGGCATCTGCCTGGGCATGCAGCTGCTGTTCGAGGGGTCCGAGGAGGGCGGGGTGGACTGCCTGGGGCTGTTGCCCGGGTGGTGCGGCGCCTGCACCCGGCGGTGGGCGTGCGGGTGCCGCACATGGGCTGGAACAAGCTGCTTGCGCTGCGCGAGTCGCCGCTGCTGGACGGCGTGACACCCGGCGCCAGCGCCTATTTCGTGCACAGCTACGCCGCACCGGTCACCTCCGATACCGTGGCCGCGTGCCACCACGGTGGCCTGTTCACCGCGGTGGTGCAGCGCGGCCGCCTGTGCGGCGCGCAGTTCCATCCCGAGCGTTCGGCCGGGCCGGGCGCGCGCATCCTGCGCAATTTCATCGAGACCGATTTTCCATGAGCTTTACCGTCTATCCCGCACTCGACATCCGCGACGGCCAGGTGGTGCGCCTGCTGCAGGGCGACTACGCGCAGCAGACGACCTATGGCGACGACCCGTTGCCGCGCGCGCAGGCCTTCGCCGCCGCCGGCGCGCAATGGATGCACCTGGTCGACCTGGATGCCGCCCGCGCCGGTGGCTACACCCTGGCACCACTGCTGTCACGCATCGCCACGAGCACCGCTTTGCACGTGCAGACCGGCGGTGGCGTGCGCGACCGCGACGACGTGGCGCGGATTCTCGACGCCGGCGCCAGCCGCGTGGTGATCGGCTCGCTGGCGGTGCGCGAGCCGGCGCGGGTACTGGCCTGGCTGCAGGAATTCGGCGCCGAGCGGCTGACGATCGCGCTGGACACGCGGCAGGGCGATGACGGCGTGTGGCGCCTGCCGGTGCATGGCTGGACCGAGACCGCCGACGTGACCCTGGACGAACTGGCCGTGCGCTATGCACAGGCCGGCATGCGGCACCTGCTGTGCACCGACATCGCCCGCGACGGCATGCTGTCCGGTCCCAACCTGGCGTTGTACGCCCACCTGTCGCGGTTGTTGCCCGGGTGGCGGTGCAGGCATCCGGCGGCGTGCGCGATGTCGATGACGTCGCCGCCGCCCGCGCCGCCGGCTGTGCCGGCGCGGTGCTGGGCAAGGCGCTGCTCGAGGGCCGGATGCGGCTGCAGGAGGCGCTGGCATGCTGAGCCGCCGCATCATCCCCTGCCTGGACGTGCGCGATGGCCGGGTGGTCAAGGGCGTGCGTTTCCGCGACCACGTCGACATGGGCGACATCGCCGAGCTGGCGCTGCGCTACCGCGACCAGGGCGCCGACGAACTGGTGTTCTACGACATCTCCGCCAGCCCCGAGGGACGCTCGGTGGACCGCGCCTGGATCGAGCGCGTCGCGCGCCTGATCGACATTCCGTTCTGCGTGGCCGGCGGCATCCGCGACGTGGAAACCGCGCGCGGCATCCTCAACGCCGGCGCCGACAAGATATCGATCAATACCCCGGCGCTGGAGCGGCCGGCGCTGATCGGAGAACTGGCCGGGGCGTTCGGCCAGCAGTGCGTGGTGGTCGGCATCGATTCCATCCGCGAAGCCGATGGGCAGTGGCGCGTGCGCTCGTACACCGGCGACCCGGCGCGGACCCGCGACGAAGCGCGGCTGACCCTGGACTGGCTGCGCGAGGCGCAGCAGCGCGGTGCCGGCGAGATCGTACTCAACTGCATGGACAGCGACGGTGTGCGCAAGGGCTACGACATCGCCCAGCTGCGCCAGGCCCGCGCCGTGTGCAGCGTGCCGTTGATCGCCTCCGGCGGCGCCGGGACACCGCGCCATTTCGCCGACGTGTTCGAGCAGGCCGACGTCGATGGCGCCCTGGCCGCCAGCGTGTTCCACTCCGGCGCCATCGGCATCCCGGAACTCAAGCGCTTCCTGCGCGAACAACAGATCGAGGTGCGCGATGTCTATTGAAAAGCCGTTCGACCCGGCCGCGCTGGACTGGGACAAGGTCGGCGGGCTGCTGCCGGTCATCGTGCAGGACGCGGCCACACTGCGCGTACTGATGCTCGGCTACATGGACCGCGCCGCGCTGGACCGGACCCTGCGCGACGGCAAGGTCACCTTTTTCAGCCGCAGCAGGCAGCGCCTGTGGACCAAGGGCGAGACCTCGGGCCACCACCTGGAACTGGTGACCATCCGTGCCGACTGCGACGGCGATACCCTGCTGGTCACGGCGCACCCGCACGGGCCCACCTGCCACACCGGCAGCAGCAGTTGCTTCGGCGATGCGCCGGGGCAGTTCCTGGGCGCGCTGGACGCGCTGGTGCGGCAGCGCGAGCACGACCGTCCGCTCAACAGCTATACCACCAAGCTGTTCGAGAAGGGCACCCGCCACATCGCGCAGAAGGTGGGCGAGGAAGGCGTGGAGACGGCGCTGGCCGGGGTGGTCCAGCACGACGACGAGCTGTTGGGCGAGTCGGCCGACCTGCTGTTCCACCTGATCGTACTGCTGCGCGCGCGCGGGCTGTCGCTGGACGATGCGGTGGCGGTGCTGGCGCAGCGCCACGCCAAGGCGGCGGAGAAGGCGGCGCGCTGAGTGATGCGGCCGCCGCGGCGGAGCGCCCGGGCGGCTTGCCGCCATGCGCGCGGCGCATGACGGCGCGATAATGCCGGCCTGTCCGTTCGCCTGACGAGAGCTTGCATGCGCCATTACCTGTTCGCCGGCCTGTTGCTGGCCTGTGCGCCGCTGACCGCGGCCGCGTCCTGCGTGGAGGGCGCGGTGTTCGACGATGCCAACGGCAATGGCGTGCGCGACCCCGGCGAGCAGCCGCTGCCGGGCATCCGTGTTTCCGACGGCGAGCACATCGCGCTCACCGGCCGCGACGGCCGCTACCGCCTGCCGGACTCGGCGCAGACCACGGTGTTCGTCATCAAGCCCGCGGGCCGTCGCGCCGCGGCGCGCGCCGACGGGCTGCCGGACATCTGGCGCCCGCGCGCGGGCGAGACCGAAGGCGGGCAGTGCCGGCCGTTCGCGCTGGTGCCGCAGCCGGACGCGCCGGCCAGCTTCCAGGCGCTGGTGATGGCCGACAGCCAGACTTCCAGCGCGCTGGACGTGGACTACTTCGAGCGCGACATCGTCGCGCCGCTGCGCGGCCGTCACTCAGCGCGGCTGGGCATGACCCTGGGCGACATCAGCAACGACGATCCGGCGCTGTACCCGTTGCTGGTCAAGGCGGTGACCTCGCTCGGGGTGCCGTGGCTGCACGTGCCGGGCAACCACGACATGGACCTGGGCGCGCGCAGCGATGCCGCGTCGCTGGACAGCTTCCACCGCCAGCTCGGCCCGGATACCCATGCCTGGGAAGAGCCGTCGATGGTGTTCATCGGCCTGGACGACGTGGTCGCCCAACCGGGGCAGAAGCCGGCGTACGTCGGCGGCCTGCGCGAGGACCAGTTCGCTTTCCTCGAGCGCTACCTGCCGACCGTGCCCAAGGACCGGCTGGTGGTGCTGGGGCTGCATATTCCGCTGTTCGACCACGCGTTCCGCGCCGCGGACCGCGCGCGCCTGTTCGCGTTGCTGGAGCAGGTGCCGCACCCGCTGGTGCTCAGCGGCCACACCCACAACCAGCGCCAGGTGTTCTGGAGCGCGGCGCAGGGCTGGAAGGGTACGCGCCCGCTGCACGAGTACAACGTGGGCGCCGCCTGCGGTGCGTTCTGGTCGGGAGTGAAGGACGCGCAGGGCATCCCCGACACCACCATGTCCGATGGCACGCCCAATGGCTACGGTCTGCTCAACGTGCAGCCGCAGGGCCGCTACAGCGTCGAGTACCGGGTCGCGCGCGCGCCCGAGGACGAGCAGATCGCGCTGCATGCGCCCAAGGTGCTGCGCCGCGGCGCGTATCCGGCGTGGGGCGTGTACGCCAACGTCTACATGGGCCATGACGGCCTGCCGGTGGAATTCCGCGTCGATGGCGGCGACTGGCAGCCGATGAAACGCGTCGAGCAGCCCGACCCACGGCTGCTGGCCGAGAACGTGGCCGACGACCAGGCCGACAGCCTGCGCGGTTATGACCGCTCGCCCGAAGCCACGCCGTCCACGCACCTGTGGCGCGCGGCGTTGCCGACCCGGCTGGACGTTGGCGAGCACCTGATCGAGGTGCGCACCACGCTCAACGGCAGGGAGTACCGCAGCCAAACCACCTACCGGCTGCAGGACGCCCGGCCCTGAGTCGGCGGGCCAGGGCAGCGGACGCTGCAGGCGCCCGTGCACCCGGGGCAGGCCACTCAACGCTGCACCGCCGTGGTGTCGGTATGGGCACACGAGTAGGCGTTGGACGGCATGCGTCCGCGGCTGCGTTGACCCGGCGACGTCTGCCGGACGGTCAGCGTGTGTCGTGGCTGGCCGGTGTCGCCCCCGGCGCGGCCGGCGGCGCATGCACGAACGGGTAAGGTACCGGCGCACTTGCCGGCAGCCCGGCGCGCCAGCGCGCGAGCACCGGCGCGATCGCCCTGCCGGCGGCGAACTGGGGATGCGATGGCAGCTCGCCTTCCTGCTTCTCGCGCCGGCGAACGCTGTCGCGGGCCATGCCGAAGGCGGCGGCGAAGTCGTCGGTGGCGTTCAGCGCCTCGACCAGGAACGCGCGACCGAACCAGGTGGCGCTGTCGGTGTTGCCGCAGCCGAAGGACGGGCGGTCGCTGCGCGCGGCGGTGACGAGCATGCGGTTGGCAGCCTTCAGCACCGGCACGAAGCCCCCGAATAGCAGGCTGAGACCACGATCACCGCATTGCCGATGCCCGCGTCTTCCAGCAGCTGCGCCAGGTCCTCCGGCGTCAGGTAGTCCTCCTGGTCCGGGCCGGTGTGCAGGTAGAAGCTGCTGTCGTCCAGGCCATGGCTGCTCAGGTACACGAACAACACGTCCTCGCGCGGGTCCAGCACCTGCCCCAGCCCGTCCAGTGCGCGGCCGATGCTCTCGTAGGTCGCCGGCGCCAGCGGCGCCTCGCCGGGCAGCGTGTCCGGCTGGTTGACCAGCGCGACCATGCGGCCGTCGGCGTCCCAGCGCCGGGCCGACAGCTGTCGCAGGTAAAGCACTTCGTTGCGGAACACGTCCTCGTCGGCGTCGCCGGCCACCCCCAGCACATACAGGTCAGTCACGCCGGGCCGTTGCGGCGGCAGCCGCGCGAGCAGGCCGTCGAGCAGGGCGCGTTGCGGGGCATCCAGTGCCGGCGTGGTCGGCACCCACGGCGGCTGGTCGGCGCTACCCGCCAGCACCGGCCAGCTGCCGGCCAGCATCACCCCGGCCAGCCACAGCCGGCGCAGCGCAAGGGAACGGGAACGCGGCGGTCGCGGTGTTTCCGGCATCGGCAATCGGCTCTCGTGGGACGCCGGCAGCGTTGCAGGGGGCTGCGCCGGACGCAAGCAGGAGCGCCGCCAGGGCCGCCGCTGCGGATGCGGCGGCTATGGCTCAGCGTCGGTGGCGCAACCCGAAATAGATCGGCAGCCCGGCCACGACCAGGCCCGCGCCCCACAACAGGGCTTCGGTGCCGATGCCGCCAAGCGCGTAGAGGCTGAAGGCCAGCGCGCCGGCGGCGGCCAGCCGCGAGCCCCTGCCGTCGCCGCGCCACAGCCACGCGGCGGCACCGGCGAGGTAGGGCAGCAGGGTGGCGGCGGTGGACAGCAGCACCGAGAATTTGAACAGGTCCACCAGCGAGCGGTTGTAGTTGCTGATCACCAGCACGCTGGCCAGCAGGCAGCTGACGATGACACCGAACGCCGGGGCGCCGCGCGCGTTCTCGCGGGCGAAGGCGCGCGGCAGCACGCCATCGCGGGCCGCGGCCAACGGCAGCTGCGCCGCCAGCAGGGTCCAGCCGTTGAGCGCGCCGACGCAGGACACCGCCATTACCACCGCCAGCAGCACGCCGGCCGCCGGTCCCCACAATGCCGCCGCGGCGTCGGCCATCGGTGCGCTGGAGCGGGCCAGCACGTCGGCCGGCAGCAGGCCGAGCACGGTGGTGCAGGCCAGCACCGTGGCGATGCCGGCGATCGCGGTGCCGGCCACGGTGGCGCGGGCCACGGTCCGCGGCGCATCGTCGACCGATCCGGCCGGCACGGTCGCCGCTTCCAGCCCGATCATCGCCCACAGCGTCAGCGCCACGGTGGCGGCGGCCACGCTGCCCAGCGATTCACCGCTGGGATTGAACGGCACGTAGTGGCGCGCATCGACGAACCACAGCGCCACCAGCCCGAACAGCAGCAGTGGCACCACTTTCAGTACGGTGGTCAGCAGTTGCAGGCGGCCGGCCTCGCGCAGCCCCGCCAGGTTGACGCCGGCGCACAGCCACAACGCGGCCAGGCCGCAGCCGGCCGCGCGCACCGGGGTGGCGGTCAGGGACGGGAAGATGGCACCGATGCTGCCGGCGAAGGCCACCGCGATGGCGGCGATGGCACACCACATCGAGATCCAGTAGCTCCATGCCACCACGAAACCGGGCAGTTCGCCGAAGGCGTTGCGCGCGAACACATACGGCCCACCGGTCTGCGGCCAGCGCCGCGCCAGGCGGGCGAAAGTGACCGCCAGCAGCAGCGCACCGCACAGGGTGATGGCCCAGCCGACCAGGGTGGCGGCGCCGTAGGGGGCCAGCGTGGCCGGCAGCAGGAAGGTGCCGGAGCCGATCATGCTGCCCACGACCAGGGCGGTGGCGGACCAGAAGCCCAGCGGGCGGTGGGGGGTAGTCATCAGGAGCCAGGGAACGGGGCGCGGCCACGGGTACCGGGGCACCGGGTCGGGCGGAAGGGGGAGGCGCCTGCGGCAACGGGCGCGGGAACGGGCGCGGATTATGACGCGTTGCCGGCGCGGCGGCGATGGTCGCCGCGGCAATGACCTTTGGCCCTTTCCCCGGCGGGAGTGCTGCGTGGACGCTGGTGGCTTCCTGCATCCGATGGATTCCCGCATGAAGCTGCGTCCCCTGGCCCTGTCCGTTTCGCTGTCCCTGGCCACCGTGCTGGCTGCCTGTTCCCCCTCCACGCAACCGGCCGCCGGCGACGCCGCCGGCGAGGCGGCGCAGGCCGACAAGGCCGCCCGGCTCAACCAGCTCTATGCCGATTACTGGGAGGGCGTGCTCAAGCTGAACCCGCTGCAGGCCACCTTCCAGGGCGACAACCGCTACAACGACCAGCTGCCGGATTTCGGCTCGGCGCAGTTCCGCAGGCAGAGCCACGACTTCACCGCCGAATGGCTGGCCAAGGCGGAGAAGATCGGCGATGCCGGGCTGACCGGGCAGGACCTGCTCAGCTACCGCATCTTCGTCCAGGAGCAGAAGCAGTCGCTGGAAGGGGAGAAATTCCCCGGCTGGATGATGCCGGTCAACCAGATGGGCTCGACCGTGAGTTACGCGGTGATGCTGGGTTCGGGCCAGGTCGCGCAGCCGTTCAAGACGGTGAAGGACTACGACAACTGGCTGGCGCGCGCCGCGCGCATCCCGGTGCTGCTGGACACCGAGATCGCCAATATGCGCGAAGGCATGAAGGCCGGGGTGGTGCAGCCGCGCGTGCTGATGGAAAAGGTGGTGCCGCAGTTCGACGAGATCCTGGCGGCCAAGGGCGCCGAGGACAGCCAGTTCTGGGGGCCGATCAAGGCGATGCCGGCCGATTTCGCGCAGGCCGACAAGGAGCGCCTGACCGCGGCCTACCGCACGCTGATCGAGCAGCAGCTGCTGCCGGCGATCAGGAAGCAGCGTGACTTCATCGCCAACGAGTACCTGCCGGCGACCCGCGACACGGTGGGCCTGGACGCGCTGCCCGACGGCAAGGCGTGGTATGCCTTCAACGCCAGGGAGAGCACCACCACCACGCAGACCCCGGAGCAGATCCACGAGATCGGCCTGAAGGAAGTGGAGCGCATCCACGGCGAGATCCGCACGGTGATGCAGCAGGTCGGCTTCAAGGGCTCGCTGCAGGACTTCTTCAAGTTCATGCAGCACGACAAGCAGTTCGAGTTCGGCTCCGAAGCGGCGCTGCTGGAGCATTACCGCGGGCTGGAAGCCAAGATCAACGCCAACGTGCCCAAGCTGTTCTCGCTGACGCCGAAGGCCGGTTTCGAGATCCGCCCGATCGAGGCGTTCCGCGCCAAGTCGGCGGCCGGCGGCGAGTACATGCAGCCCAGCGAGGACGGCAGCCGCCCGGGCATCTTCTACGTCAACACCTACGACCTGCCGACCCGCAAGACCTGGGACGCGGAGGACCTGTTCCTGCACGAGGCGATTCCGGGCCATCACTTCCAGCTGGCGCTGCAGCAGGAACTGCAGGGCGTGCCGGCGTTCCGCCGCTTCGGCGGCGAAACCGCCTTCATCGAAGGCTGGGGCCTGTATGCCGAGAGCCTGGGCAAGGACCTGGGCGTGTACACCGACCCGTACAGCTATTTCGGCCGCCTGCAGGGCGAGCTGTGGCGCGCGGTGCGGCTGGTGGTGGACACCGGCCTGCACGCCAAGGGCTGGAGCCGCCAGCAGGTGCTGGATTACATGTTCGCCAATTCCTCGGTGAGCGAGCCCGATGCGGTGGCCGAGGCCGAGCGCTACATCGCATGGCCGGGCCAGGCGCTGGCCTACAAGACCGGCGAGCTGAAGATCCAGGAGCTGCGGCGGCGTGCCGAACAGAAGCTCGGCGGCAAGTTCGACATCCGCCAGTTCCATGCCGAGGTGCTGAAGGACGGTTCGGTGCCGCTGGACGTGCTGGAAGAGAAGGTCGACGGCTGGATCGCCGCCCAGGGCGGCTGAGCGGCGCCGGGCACCGACGCGGCGGCCACGTGGCCGCCGCCGTCGCCCGGTACCGGGGCCTGCTGCCGGCACCGCCCCTCGCTGCGCCGCGGGAACGCACTGGTGCAACCGGCGCACTCGCCGCACGGCGGGCGCCTGCCGCATCATTGCTCCCCTCCCTTGAACGCCTTTCCGGCTGCCGGACGGCCGCGTCCGCGCCGGCCCGGCTGCTCCCCCGTCGATGACCCTGATCGTATCGTTGCTCCTGCCGCTGCTTGCCCTGTGGTTGTGGTGGCCCGTGCCGTTCCCGGACCGGCGGCAGCGCCGCTGGCACCTTGGCACCAGCGTGGTGCTGGCCCTGCTGGGCGTGGCCCTGGCCGCGCTGTGGCGCATGGATGTCCTGGCGTACGCGGCCGAAGCCTGGATCCAGCTGGTGTTCGGCTGGGTGCTGGCGATGTTCGTGATGCTGCTGGTGTTCCTGCCGTTGCGCGAGCTGGGCTGGCTGCTGTCGCGACGGGCGCCGCGCACTTCGGTGCTGGCCACCGCATGGCACGGCGTGCGTGGTAACCAGCTGGCCGCCGCGGTGATCGTGCTGCTGGCCACGCTCGGTATAGTCAATGGCCTGAAGCCACCAGCGGTGCATGAGCGTGCGCTGGTAGTGCCAGGCCTGCCACAGGAACTGGACGGCCTGCGCATGGCGGTGATCGCCGACCTGCACGCCAGCCCGGTCAAGCGCGCCTGGCGCACGCGGAAGGTGGTCGATGCGGTAATGGCCGCGCGCCCCGACCTGATCGTGCTGCCCGGCGACATGGTCGACGGCGAGGTCGGGGACACGGCAGCGTTCGTCGCCCCGCTGGCCGGACTGGCCGCGCCATACGGCGTATGGGTGGCGCCGGGCAACCACGAGTACTACCACGGCTACCGGCGCTGGATGGCGCACTTCCGCGGCATGGGCCTGGGCGTGCTGGAGAACCAGACCGCGCGGCTCTACATCCACGGCCGCACGCTGGCGGTGTCCGGCGTGGGCGACCTGGCCGCGCTGCGTCCCAGTGCCTACATGCGTGGCGGGCTCGCGCCCGACCTGCCGGCGGTGATCGCCGCCGGCAAGGGGGCCGACGCGCACATCCTGCTCGCCCACCAGCCGAAGCAGGCGCGTGCGGCCGCGGCCACCGGCGCGTTCGACCTGCAAGTATCCGGCCATACCCACGGCGGCCACATGCTGGGGTTCGACCGCTGGGTGGTGGCGCCGGCCAACCACGGCTTCGTCCGCGGCGACTACCGGGTCGGGCCGATGACCCTGTTCGTCAGCAGTGGTGCCGGGCAATGGGACGGCTTCGGCGTGCGCCTGGGCGTTCCCTCCAGCATCGACCTGCTGGTACTGAAGGCCGCGCCCGCCCGCGCCCGTTGAGGGCGTCCGCAGGCTCAGTCGTCGGCGGCCATGCTCCGCCGTTCGGGCATCAGCCGCGGCAGCGCGCTGACCACCGCCAGCGCGGCCACGGTGGTGGCCAGCGCCACCATCTGCATGCCCATGCCCGCGGCCATGCCGATCGCGGCCGTCATCCAGATGCCAGCGGCGGTGGTCAGGCCCTGCACCCGTTCCTCGCGGTCCTGCTTGAGGATGGCGCCGGCACCCAGGAAGCCGATGCCCGAGACGATGCCCTGCATGACCCGGGTGACGTCGGCGCCGCTGATGCCCATCTGCAGCGGCGCCAGCACGAACAGCGCCGAGCCCACCGACACCAGGATGTGGGTCTTCAGCCCGGCCGCACGGCCCTTGCTTTCGCGCTCCAGTCCCAGCGCCCCGCCGAGCACGATGGCGGTGAGCAGGCGGGTGGCGACGACGGTCAGGGTAGCGACGTCGGGTATGGCGAATTCGGCGGCCAGCGCCTGGCCGACCTGTGTGGTGATGCTCATCGTAGGGTTCCGGCACGGGGGGGTGCGTGTCGATGCACGCGATGCCGGCGCACGCTAGCATCGCGCCAATGCAGCCGGGGTGATGGCCGCGTCGATGCGGGCGGGCCGGGCCAGCCGGTCGCCGCGGCGCGCCAATGAAGACGGCCCGCAGGGGGCCGCCGGGGTCATGCATGCCGGATGCGCGGGGCGCTCAGGGCACGATCTGTTCGAACGTCTCCACCCGGGCATGGCCGTGCGTGGCGTCGCCGGTGCGTGGCATCGGGTAGTCGTCGCGGCGGTCCAGCAGCACCGTGCGCAGCCCGGCCTCGCGTGCCGCGTCCAGTTCCTCGACGATGTCCGACAGGAACAAGATGTCATGCGCCGCCACGCCGATGGCCGCGGCGATGCGCGCATAGCTGCCGGCCTCGCGCTTGCCACCGGTCTGGGTGTCGAAGTGGCCCGAGAACAGGCCGCTGAGGTCGCCGGCGTCGCTGTAACCGAAGAACAGCTTCTGCGCCGGCACCGAACCGGAGGAGTACACGTACAGCGGGATGCCGGCGGCATGCCAGCCGCGCAGCACCGCGGCCACCTCCGGGTACAGGTGCGCGGTGTAGTCGCCGTTGCGGTAGCCGGCCTCCCAGATCATGCCCTGCAGCGCCTTGAGCGCGGTGTGTTTGCGGTCCTGGTCGATCCAGCCCTGCAGGGTCTCGACGATGACCTCGTCCTGGCAGGCGCTGGCGGCGATCTCGGTGGCGACCGCGTCGAGCCAGCGGCGAACCTCGGGTTGCTGCCCGTGCGCGCTGACGAAGCCGGGCAGGGCGGCACGGGCATAGGGGAACAGCACGTCCTTGACGAAGGAGATGCTCGAGGTGGTGCCTTCGATGTCGGTGAGGATGGCGCGGGTGGTCATGCGGGGAGTCCAGTTCCTTTGCTTGCGGGCGACAGTTTGGCAGGGCCGCCACGCTGTACGCTGAAGCCGCCGGGTGGGTGGGGCACGGGGAGGTGCCGGGTGCAGGTGCCCGAAGGGCGGGAGGGGTACGGCGCAGTGCGGCTGGCAGGCGGGCGCAGCGGGAACGGCGCACGGGTTTGCTGCATGTGCCCTTGCCCCGTGCCCGGTGTGGCGCCGCGCTCCCGGCGCTGGCGCAGGGGCATTGACGGGCCAGCGCAGCGGTGGGGCGCGAACGGCCCCTGCCACGCCGAACGGAGCGGGGCTCGAAGCATCACCCCGCGTCGGGCTGGTAGCGCGGGAACTGCCGGGCGATGTCGGTGCCGGTGAAGTGGCCGACCCAGCCATCGGGCGCGGTGAAGAAGCGGATCGCGACGAAGCTCGGCGCGGGCCCCATGTCGAACCAGTGGGTGGTGCCGTCGGGCACCGAGATCAGGTCGTCCTTGACGCATTCCACTTCGTAGACCTTGTCGCCCACGTGCAGGGTGAACAGGCCCGAGCCGGCGACGAAGAAACGCACTTCGTCCTCCTTGTGGTAGTGCTCGTCGAGGAACTTGAGCCGGATCTGCTCGCGGTCCGGGTTGTCCGGCGCGATCGAGGCCACGTCCACGCTCTTGAAGCCGTGGGTGGCGACCAGGCGGTCGATGTCCTCGCGGTAGGCGGCGAACACTTCTTCCTGGCTGGCGCCCGGCGCGACCGGGTGTTTCGCCTGCCAGCGCTCGAAGGTGACGCCGATCTTCTCCAGTTCGGCGCGGATGACCCCGCCGTCGCGGCTGTCCAGCAGCACGGTGGCGGGATCGGTGTCGTTGAAGATGCGCAGTCGGCTCATGGCGGCGGCTCGAGGCGTGGGGGACGGGAAGGGTAGCAGGGCACCCGGCGCCATCGGCGCCCGCGTGGCCCGCGGTGCGTGGATTCAGCCGCCGGCGCGCAGCCGGCGCAGTTCCAGTTCGCAGTGGAGCAGGAACTCGAACGCTTCCAGGTGGCGGCGCGCTTCGGCCATGTCGCGGCCCCAGGCATACAGGCCGTGGCCGTCGATCAGGTAGCCCCACATCGGGCCCTTGTCGAGTTCGGCCTCCACCTGCGCGGCGAGCACGTCCATGTCCTGGGTGTTGGCGAACACCTTCAGGTCCACCGCGGTCTCGTGGGTGGAATTGCCGTGCAGCGCCTTGAGCAGCTCGTAGCCTTCCAGGCGCACGTGGCCGTCGCCGCCGTACAGGCGCGAGGCGATGGTCTGCACCGGCGAATGCGTGTGCAGCACGCAGTTCACTTCCGGGAAGCGCGCGTAGAGCTGGGTATGCAGCAGGGTTTCGGCCGACGGGCGCAGCGGCCTGCCCACGGCCTTGCCGTCGAAGTCCACGACCATGATGTCGGCTTCGACCAGCCGTCCCTTGTCCTTGCCGGACACGGTGATGGCTGCATGGCGGTCGTCCAGCCGGTGCGAGAAGTTGCTGCTGGTGGCGGGTGTCCAGCCGGCCCGGGCCAGTTCGCGGATGTTGTCGATCAGCAGCTGCGCCAGTTCGCTCAGCCGCTGGGCGTCGTAGGGGACAGTGGGGGCGTTCATGGCCCGCATTCTACTCAGCCGGCGGCACGCGTAGGGGCCGCCGGACACCGGGCCCGTGGCCAGGCGGCGTCCTCCGTGCCGGATCGGCCGCATCGCGGGCGCCATTGCGCACGGCGCGTGCCGGGCGGCGGAAAAAAGGCCCGGGTGTTTCCACCCGGGCCCGGAAGGCTGGCGCGTGGCCGCGCGGTCAGCCGCGGCGGTCGCGCAGCTTGCTGTGGCGCATGCCGTAGGCGAAGTAGACGATGAAGCCGGTGGCGGTCCACAGCCCCATCAGCATCCAGTTGTGCAGGGTCATCGCGGTCAGCAGGGCGATGCAGCTGAGCACGCCGGCGCTGCAGATCAGCCAGGCCATCGGGATGCGGAACGGGCGCGGCAGGTCCGGCTGGGTGCGGCGCAGGACCAGCACGCCGGCGCAGACCGCGGCGAAGGCGATCAGGGTGCCCATCGAGGTCAGTTCGCCGAGGATGTCCAGCGGGAACAGCGCGGCGAGCAGGGCGATGCCGATGCCGGTGATCACCGTGTTGATGTGCGGAGTGCGGTACTTGGGGTGGATCTTGGTGAACACCGGCGGCAGCAGGCCGTCGCGGCCCATGATCATGAAGATGCGCGGCTGGCCGATCACCATCACCAGCACCACCGAGGACAGGCCGATCAGGGCCCCGACCTCGACGATGATGCGCAGCCAGTCCAGCTGCGGATGCGCGGCCACCGCGGTCACCACCGGTTCGGCGGTGCCGAGCAGCTTGTACGGGACCAGCCCGGTCATCACCGCGGCCATGGCGATGTACAGCACGGTGCAGATCACCAGCGACAGCAGCATGCCGATCGGCAGGTCGCGCTGCGGGCGGTGCGATTCCTGCGCGGCCACCGAGACCGCCTCGAAGCCGATGTAGGCGAAGAACACCATCGCCGCGCCGCGCAGCACGCCGTCGAAGCCGTACTTGCCCGGGCCTTCGTTGGCGGGGATGAACGGGGTCCAGTTGGCCGGGTCCACGTACTTCCAGCCGGCGACGATGACCAGCAGGATCAGGCCGGTCTTGAGGATCACCATGGCCATGTTCATCGCCGAGGACTTGCTGATGCCCACGTAGCACAGCCAGGTCAGCAGCAGCACCAGCACCGCGGCCGGAATGTTGGCGATGGCCCCGGTCGGGCGCAGCTGGGCGTCCAGCGGCGCATTGACCAGCGCCGCCGGCAGGTAGATGTCGAAATGGCTGAGCAGGCTGAGGAAGTAACCGGTCCAGCTCACCGCCACCGCCGAGGCGGAGACGCCGTACTCGAGTACCAGCATCCAGCCGATGAACCACGCCGACAGTTCGCCGAAGGTGGCGTAGGTGTAGGTGTAGGCGCTGCCGGACACCGGCACCATCGAGGCGAACTCGGCGTAGGCCATCGCGCAGAACGCGCAGCACACCGCCGCCAGCACGAACGACAGCATGATCGCGGGGCCGGCGTGGTTGGCCGCGGCCTGGCCGGTGATGACGAAGATGCCGCCGCCGATGACCGCGCCGATGCCCAGCGCGGTCAGCCCCCAGGGGCCCAGGGTGCGGCGCAGGCTCAGGCCGTTGGCCTCTTCATGGGCGGCGTGCGGATGTTTGGTGGCCCACAGTTGCTTGAACATGGTGCGTGTTCGCTCGTCGTGCGTACGGGAACGGCCGGCGCGTGGCCGGCCGGAAGGAAGGGAATCAGGCGTTCCGGTTCAGTTTGCTGTGGCGCATGCCGTAGCCCAGGTAGATGGCCACGCCCAGTACGTTCCACAGCACGAACACCAGCCAATGGGCGGCGAAGGCCATCGCGAACAGGCCCAGGCAGATCAGCGCGCCCAGCGGCGCGACCAGCCATACCGCCGGCACCCGGAACGCGCGCGGCATCTCCGGGCGGGTGCGGCGCAGGATCAGCACGCCGATGCAGACCGTGGCGAATGCCAGCAGCGTGCCCATGGCGACCAGTTCGCCCAGCACGTTGAGCGGCACCAGTCCGGCCAGGGTGGCGGCCAGCGCGCCGACGATCACGGTGCTCAGGTGCGGCGTGCGGAACTTCGGGTGCACCCGGCCGAACACCTGCGGCAGCAGGCCGTCGCGGGAAATGGTGTAGGCGATGCGGGTCTGGCCCATCATCATCACCAGCACCACCGAGGACAGGCCGGCGATGGCGCCGATCTCCACCCAGGTCTTGAGCCACGCCAGGTTGGCATAGGCCTCCAGCGCGGTGGCCACCGGCTTGTCGGTGCCGAGCTGGGTGTAGTGCATGAGGCCGGTCATCACCGCGCAGACCACGATGTAGATGATGGTGCACACGGCCAGCGAGCCGAGCAGGCCGATCGGCATGTTCCGCTGCGGGTCCTTGGTTTCGCCGGCGGCGGTGGAGACCGCGTCGAAACCGATGTAGGCGAAGAACACGATGGACGCGGCGCGGAACACGCCGCTCCAGCCGAACTGGCCGAACACGCCGGTGGTGTTGTCCGGGATGAAGGGCGTCCAGTTCTCCGGGTTGACGTACATCGCGCCGAAGCCGACGAACAGGCAGATCACCGCGACCTTGATCGCGACGATCACCGCGTTGACGAAGGTGGACTGGGTGACGCCGACGTACAGCAGCCCGGAGATCACCGCGATGATCAGCACCGCCGGCAGGTTGAGCAGTTTGCCGGAAGCGACGAACTGGCCGTTCTCCCAGGCGATCGGCGCGGCGGTCAGCGCGTCGGGGAAGGGCAGGTGCAGGGTGCTGGTGAGGAAACTGAGCAGGTAGGCCGACCAGCCCACCGCCACCGAGGAGGAGGCGAACAGGTACTCCAGTACCAGGCACCAGCCGATGAACCAGGCCATGCCTTCGCCCAGGGTGGCGTAGGAATACGAATAGGCGCTGCCGGAAACCGGCATCATCGCCGCGAACTCGGCGTAGCACAGGCCGGCGAAGGCGCAGGCCAGGCCGGCGAGCACGAACGACAGCATGATCGCGGGGCCGGCGTGGTGGGCCGCGGCCTGGCCGGTGATGACGAAGATGCCGGCGCCGATCACCGCGCCCATGCCCAACAGGATCAGGTGCCTGGCTGTGAGGGTGCGCTTGAGCGTGGCTTCGCCCTGCAGGCTGCCTTCGACCGGTTCGCCGGCGTCCACGTGTGCGGCCGGCTCGACCGGTTTGACCCTCAACAGTGTTTTGAGCATTCGCTGTTTTTCCAGACCTGGTGGTGTTTCCGCGCATCCACCGGCAATGCGCATGGGGTGTGGCAAGCTGAACCGCCGGCAACGGCCTACCTTGCCAAAGCCCGGCCAAACCGACAAGCGCAGGTGCAGCATGGCCGGTGATAATGGCCGCCTGGTCGGATCGATGGGATGTGCCTGCAGTCATGTACGAACACGAGGGACGCCTGCGCGACACGTTGCAGGACTACGCGCGGCGGGTGCCGGAGCATGCGCAGGTGGCGGCGGAATTCCTGGACCTGCTCGACGCGCAGGGCGCCGACCCGTTCCAGCGCTCGCGCCTTGCCGGCCACTTCACCGGCAGCGCCTGGCTGGTCAGCGCCGATGGCCAGCGGGTGCTGCTGACCCATCACCGCAAGCTGGGGCGCTGGCTGCAGCTGGGCGGGCATGCCGACGGTGACCGCGACCTGGCCGCGGTGGCGCTGCGCGAGGCGCAGGAGGAATCGGGCCTGCCCGGGTTGTCGCTGCAGGCGCTGGTGCCGTTCGATCTTGACCGGCACTGGATTCCCGGGCGCGGCGACGTGCCCGGCCACTGGCACTACGACGTGCGCTACGTGGTGCGCGCCGGCACCGACGAGCGCTTCCTGGTCAGCGCGGAGTCGCTGGACCTGGCATGGCGCGCGATCGATGCCATCGCCGCCGATGCGCAGGCCGACGCCTCGCTGCGGCGCATGGCGCTGCGCTGGCTGGCGCACGCGCACTGAGGCCGCGCGCCGCGGTCCCGGCGGTGCTTGCCGGGGCGCGCGGCGGGATCGCGCCCGCGGGTCGGCGCCGCGCTCAGTACAGGATGCGGGTACGCAGCGTGCCGTCGATCGCGGCCAGTTCGTCGCGGATCGCGTTGGCCTGTTCCACGGTGGCGCTGATGTCCACCACCACGTAGCCCAGTTTCGGGTTGGTGCGCAGGAACTGGCCGTCGATGTTGAGGTTGTGGCGCGAGAACACCTCGTTGAGCCGCGACAGCACGCCGGGCACGTTGCGGTGGATGTGCAGCAGGCGCAGGCTCTGTTCGTGCTCGGGCAGGGTCACTTCGGGGAAGTTGACCGCCGACAGGGTGCTGCCGTTGTCGCTGTAGCGCACCAGCTTGGCCGCCACCTCGACGCCGATGTTGTCCTGCGCCTCCAGCGTGCTGCCGCCCACGTGCGGGGTCAGGATCACGTTGTCGTGCGCGGCCAGCGGCGACTCGAAACGGTCGCCGTTACCCTTGGGCTCGACCGGGAACACGTCCACCGCGGCGCCGCCGATGTGCCCCGAGCGCAACGCCGCGTCGAGCGCCTCGATCACCACCACGGTGCCGCGCGCGGCGTTGATCAGGTGCGCACCACGCTTCATCTTCGCCAGCTGCGGTGCGCCGATCATCCACTGCGTGGCCGCGGTTTCCGGCACGTGCAGGGTGACGACGTCGGCGCGGGCGAGCAGGTCGTCCAGGCTGGCGGCCGGCTGTGCGTTGCCCAGCGACAGCTTGGTCTCGATGTCGTGGAAGATCACCTGCATGCCCAGCGCTTCGGCCAGCACCCCGACCTGGGTGCCGATGTGGCCGTAGCCGATGATGCCCAGGGTCTTGCCGCGCACCTCGTGGCTGCCGTCGGCCGACTTGGACCAGCCGCCGCGGTGGCACTCGGCGTTCTTCTGCGGCACCCCGCGGGTCAGCATGATCGCCTCGGCGATTACCAGCTCGGCCACCGAGCGGGTGTTGGAGTAGGGCGCGTTGAACACCGGGATGCCGGCCAGTTCGGCCGCCTCCAGGTCCACCTGGTTGGTGCCGATGCAGAAGCAGCCCACCGCGATCAGGCGCTTGGCATGCGCCAGCACCTCGGCGTCCAGCTGCGTGCGCGAGCGAATGCCGATGATGTGGGCCTCGGCGATGCGCGCCTTCAGCTCGTCGTCGGGCAGCGACTTGGTGTGGTACTCGATCTGCGAATAGCCGGCCGCCTTGAAGGTATCCACGGCGGTCTGGCTGACCCCCTCCAGCAACAAAACGCGGATGTCCTGCTTCGGGAACGAGGTCTTCTTGGGCGACATGGCGGCCACGGCGGGTGGAGGGGATGGGCCGTTCACTATGCCAGAACCGGCCCGGCTTTTGGTGCGCTGCGCCATGCGGCAACACCTTGAACACAAAAGGTTTCATCTGAATTTACCGCGGCCGTCTTCGGCGCTGCGCGGGTGACTGGACGCGCCGCGGCGGGGCTGGCACGCTTGCCGGCTTTCACGCCTTCGAAACAACGCCATGACCGACCCGCGCCTGGACACCCTGCTGCTTGCCTGCCCGGGGCTGCGCCTGAAGACCGATCCGGCCGACCTGGAGCACTACGGGCGCGACTGGACCCGGCGCTGGACGCCGGCACCGCTGGCCATCGCGCTGCCGGGCAGCGTCGAGGACGTGCAGGCGGTGGTGCGCTGGGCCAACCAGAACACCGTGGCGGTGGTGCCCTCCGGCGGCAGGACCGGCCTGTCCGGCGGTGCGGTGGCGGCCAACGGCGAGCTGGTGCTTAGCCTGGAGCGGCTGAACAAGGCGCTGGATTTCAACGCGGTGGACCGCACCCTCACCGTGCAGGCCGGCATGCCGCTGGAGGCCGTGCACAACGCCGCCCGCGAGCACGGCCTGCAGTACCCGGTGGACTTCGCCGCGCGCGGGTCCTGCTCGATCGGCGGCAACATCGCCACCAACGCCGGCGGCATCCGCGTGATCCGCTATGGCAATACCCGCGAGTGGGTGGCCGGCCTCAAGGTGGTGGCCGGCAACGGCGAACTGCTCGAATTCAACAAGGGCCTGATCAAGAACTCCAGCGGCTACGACTTCCGCCAGCTGATGATCGGCTCGGAGGGCACCCTCGGTATCGTGGTCGAGGCGACGCTGAAGCTGGTCGATCCGCCGCCGGCGACCAACGTCATGCTGCTGGCGCTGCCCTCGTTCGAGGTGCTGATGCGGGTGTTCTCGGCATTCCGCGAACGCCTGCAGCTGGAGGCGTTCGAATTCTTCACCGACCGCGCGGTGCAGCACGTCACCGCGCATGGCGCGCCGTACCCGTTCGCCGAAACCTACCCGTACTACGTGGTCACCGAGTACGCCGCGGCCGACGAAGCGGGCGAGGCCGCGGCACTGGCCGCGTTCGAGCACTGCATGGAGCAGGGCTGGGTGCTGGACGGGGTGATCAGCGCCAGCGAGGCGCAGGCGCAGCAGCTGTGGCGCCTGCGCGAGGGCATCACCGAGGCGCTGGCGCGCTACCGGCCGTACAAGAACGACGTGTCGGTGCGGATCTCTGCGATGCCGAACTTCCTGGCCGAGGCGCAGTCGCTGATCGGCGGCGCCTACCCGCATTTCGACGTGGTCTGGTTCGGCCATATCGGCGACGGCAACCTACACATCAACGTGCTCAAGCCCGACGACACCAGCGACGCCGAGTTCCTGGGCCAGTGCGAGCACGTGACCAAGCTGCTGGCGCAGGTGCTGCACCGTTTCCACGGCAGCATCTCGGCCGAGCATGGCATCGGCCTGGTCAAGAAGCCCTACCTGTCCAGCACCCGCGATGCGGCGGAAATCGCGCTGATGCGCGGGGTGAAGCAGGCATTCGACCCATTGGGTTTGATGAATCCGGGCAAGGTGTTCGACCTGTAGGCGGCGGCCGGTTACGCTCGACGCCTGTCCCCAGCACTGTCTCCGCCGATGATCCGTCCGTTCCTGACCTGCGTCCTGCTCCTCGCCTCCGCGCCGCTGCTGGCCTCCAGCTTTGCCGGCAGCACCGCCGGTACTTCCGCCGGCGCCTCGTCCAAGGGGTCGAGCAGCTCGTCGGGCGATGACAAGGTGATCCAGGCCGCGCGCGAGGAGGCCGCCGGCTTCGTCGCCAGCGACGGCCGCCTGCGCGGCGCGCGGCTGCAGGCCGCGCTGCTGTACCTGCGCCAGCACGACGCCGGCGCCGCCCAGGCCAGCGACATGCAACTGGCGCGGACCATCCTCGCCCGCTGATGCGGCTGGCGGCTGTGCTGGCCGCCGCGCTGCTGCTGGCCAGCGGCGGCGCCCCGGCGCTGGAACTGGCGCTGGATCCGGCCGGGCTGGACCCGCCGGCGCAGCAGCGCGCCCGCGACCTGCTTGCCCGTGCCCACGAACGCCTGCCCGGACGCTGGCAGGCCGACCCGCGGCGGCTGACGCTGCGCTTCGATCCTGGCCTGCCGGCCGACATTGCCGGCCGCCACCGGCGTGGCCAACTGCGGTTGTCGCCGGAACTGCTTGAGGAGGCGGCGACGGCCACCGCCACCGCACACGACCTGGCCCGGGCCACCGTGTTGCACGAGATCGCCCACGCCTTCGACCGGGGCGAAGGCGGCGGCTGGTCGCGGCAACCGGCGTTCCGTCGGCTCGCCGGATGGGACCGGCGCGGTGCCAACCCGTACACGCTGCGCAGCCCCGACGGCTATGAGCGGCACAGCCCGGCCGAGGCATTTGCGGTCAACCTGGAGTGGTACCTGCTCGACCCGCGGTATCCGTGCCGGCGGCCGGCGCTGGCGGCGTGGTTCCGGCAGCAGCTGGGGCCGGCGCCGCTTGCGCCGGTGGCCTGCGCCGCCGCGCTGCCGCTGCTGGTGGCCGGCGCCGCGCCGGCGCAGCTGGAGCTGGAAACGCTGGACCCGGCCCGGATCTACGCGGTGGACTACCTGCTGGCCGGCGCCGGCGACGCGGCGATGAGCCGGTTCGGCCATTCCATGCTGCGCCTGGTGGTCTGCGCGCCCGGCCGCGAACCGGGCCCGCGCTGCCGGATGGACCTGGCCTACCACCGGGTGCTGTCCTTCCGCGCCTTCGTCAACGACGTGCAGATCTCCAACTGGCGCGGGCTGACCGGCGCCTACCCGGCACGGCTGTTCGTGCTGCCGCTGGACCAGGTGATCGACGAATACACCCGCATCGAGCTGCGCGACCTGCAGGCCTGGCCGCTGGCGCTGTCGCCGGCGCAGATCGACGCGCTGCTGCAGCTGGCCGCCCGCGCGCACTGGAGCTACGACGGGCGCTATCGCTTCATCGGCAACAACTGCGCGGTGGAGAGCGGGCGCCTGCTCGACCTGGCGTTGACCCCGCCGCGCCGGCGGCTGCAGGCCACCACGCCGCGCGGCGTGCTGCGGCGGCTGCAGGATGCCGGCCTGGCCGCGCGGCAGGCGCCGCCGCCAGGCGCGGACGAGGGCCTGTACTTCGCCTCGGCCCGCGCCGATTACGCGCACTTGCTGCATGGCCTGCAGCAGGCGGGCCGGGTGCCGCCGCTGCCGCTCGAACGCTGGCTGGACAGCCCGGCACGGCAGCGCGGCGAGCCCACCGCGGATCTGCCACTGCAGGCCACCGCGGCGTGGTGGGTGCTAGAAACGGCGGCGCTGCGCCGCGCCGAACTGCGCGCGCTCGCCCAGCTCAAGCGGCACCTGGAGGGCACCACGCCGCAACTGCAGGCGCGGGTGGCCGACTGGCAGCGGTTCAGCAGCCTGCTGGATGCGCCGGCATCACTGCTGCCAGCCGCTGGCTACGGCATCGCCCAGCCCGATGAACTGGACGCGCTGGCGCAGGCACTGGCACGGCTCGGCGAGGACGGGCAGGCACGCTGGCAGGCGCTGCACGAAAGCGCCGAGCAGGTGCTGCCGCCGGCGCAGCGCGAGGAACTCGAGCGCAGCAGGGAGCGGGTGCGCTGGCTGGCCGAACGCATGCGCGCGTTGGCCGCCGTGCCGGACTGAAGCGGGGCATCGGCGCGGGTCTTGACCCCGGTCAGGGCGGTGCCGGTGGCGCGGCCTGGCATGGGCCGGGTTTCCCACGATGGAGTTCCCGCAATGCCTGTTTCCCTCGATCCGGCACCGCACGTGCACGTCTTCGACGCGCGCGGCGTGGCGCGGCGGTTCCGCCACGCGGCGATCTTCGGCGCGCTGGGCGCGTTGCGCAACGGCGAGACCATGCGTTTCGTCAACGACCACGACCCGATCCCGCTGCTGGACCAGCTCGGCCAGCGCTTCGGCGCGCACCTGTCGATCAGCTACCTGCAGCGCGGACCGGATGCGGTGGTGATCGATTTCGGCGTCCACGGCCTGCCCGAAGGGTGATCTGCAGCGGGGGCGCGGCCGCCACCGGCGTGCCGCGGCTTCCGGCACCGGCATCGGTCGCGCCCGCTGACAGCGCCGGGCCACGTACCGCCGCCGATGACCATGAATGACGACGGCGCCCGTGGGCGCCGTCGCATGGGGTAGCCAGCGGTGGATCAGTCGGCGCGGCCGCCGAACTCGCCGGTGCTGGTGTTGACCAGGATGCGCTCGCCGTTGGCGATGTACTCCGGGACCATGATCTCGATGCCGGTGTTGAGCTTGGCCGGCTTCGGGCGCTTGGTGGCGGTGCCGCCCTTGAGTTCCGGCGGGGTCTCGACCACTTCCAGGGTCACGTGCTGCGGCAGCTGGATCGCCACCGGCTGCTCGTCGATCACCTGCACGTAGATGCCGGCCAGGCCCTCGGTGATGTAGCCGGCGTCGTCGCCGATCACGTCCGCGTCCAGCGTGTACGGGGTGTAGTCCTCGTCGTCGAGGAACACGAAGGCGTCGCCGTCCATGTAGGAGAAGGTCGACTGGCGGCGCAGCAGTTCGACTTCCGGCAGGTTGTCGTCGGCGTCGAAGCTGGCGTCGAGCTTGTTGCCGCCCGGCACGCTGTACATGATGAAACGGAAGCGGACATTGCCGCCGCGGCCCTGCGGCGAGCTGCGCTCGATGTCGCGGATCTGGTAGACGCCGTTGTTGTATTCGACGACGTTGCCTTTCTTGATATCGCTGGCTTTCATGCTTGGAAAGTCGGTTGGGGTAAGGGGAAATCGAAGCGGGCGCCTTGTGGGCGCCCGCGGGGTGGATCACTTGGGTGCCAGGCGCACGGCGCCATCCAGGCGGATGGTCTCGCCATTGAGGTAGGTGTTGCCGATGATGTGGCCGACCAGGGCGGCGAAATCGTCCGGCTGGCCCAGGCGCGAGGGGAACGGGATCGACGCGGCGAGCGACTCCTGCACGTTGGCCGGCATGCCGTCCACCATCGGCGTCCAGAACACGCCCGGCGCGATGGTCATCACGCGGATGCCGAAGCGCGACAGCTCGCGCGCCATCGGCAGGGTCATGCCGACCACGCCACCCTTGGAGGCGGAGTAGGCGGCCTGGCCGATCTGGCCTTCGTAGGCGGCGACCGAGGCGGTGTTGATGATCACGCCGCGCTCGCCGTCGACGCCGGCTTCGTTGTGCTGCATCAGGTCGGCGGCGGCCTTGGCCACGTTGAAGCTGCCGACCAGGTTGACCATCACCGTGGCCTGGAAGTTGGACAGCGGCATCGGCGCCTCGCGGCCGAGCACGCGGCCGGCGCCGAGGATGCCGGCGCAGTTTATCACCACGTTCAGCCCGCCCAGGAATTCGCGCGCGGCGGCCAGATTGGCGGCCACGCCGGCTTCGTCGGTGACGTTGGTGGTGAAGTAGCGGGCATTGTCCGTGCCCAGTTCGGCGACCGCGGCGGTGCCTTTTTCCTCGTTGAGGTCGAACAGGGCGACCTTGCCGCCGTTGGCGACCAGGTGCCGGGCCACGGCCAGGCCGAGGCCGGAGACGCCGCCGGTGACGACGGCGCGGACGGAGGACAGCTGCATCGGGACGATCCTGCGGTGAAGAGTCGCCGATTCTAGCCGATGCCGCCTTCCCTACAGCAGGACGGCGACCGGATCAGTATTGACGGGGGGCGGGGACGGGCATCGGCGGGTGCGCAGGCAGGCGCAGGGGCGCGGGTACCGGCCGTTCCCGCCACAGGAACTCAAGCTGGCAGTCGTCCGCCGCGCGCCGGCACATGGCCAGGGCCTTGTCGATCGCGGCGCGCTCATCGCGTTCGCCCAGCGCATGGCCGAACGCGGCGCTGCCACTGGCGATGGCCGAGTATCCGCTGTCGGCCGACGTGCTGACCACTTCGGTGCAATTGCCCGAGCGCCGCGCGCAGTGGCCGATGGCGGTCTGCAGGGCGAGGCTTGCCGAGGGCTGGTTGTAGGCGAAACCGTAGGCGCCGGAATCGGAGAAGACCACGGCCGAGGCGGCCATGACGCTGCCTGCGGGCAGCAGGGCGGCGATGAGCAGGGTGGTGCGGAGCATGCGCGAGCGTCCTTTCGTTGCGTTCATCAGGGGGGCGACATGGCCTGGCCGGCCTTGCTGCCGTTGCCGCGGCCGAGCACGCCGGCCAGCCAGCGCCCGGTGTCGGCCAGGGCCGGCAGGTCGATGCCGGTGTCCATGCCCATGCCGTGCAGCATGTAGACCACGTCCTCGCTGGCGACATTGCCGCTGGCGCCGCGCGCGTAGGGGCAGCCGCCGGTGCCGGCCACCGCCGAATCGACCACGCGCACCCCGTCCTCCAGGCACGCGGCGATGTTGGCCAGCGCCTGGCCGTAGGTGTCGTGGAAGTGCACCGCCAGCGCGGCCATCGGCACCTCCGCGGCGACCGCGCGCAGCATCGCGCGCGCCTTGCGCGGGGTGCCGACGCCGATG
This sequence comes from Stenotrophomonas acidaminiphila, assembly GCA_002951995.1. NCBI lineage: Bacteria > Pseudomonadati > Pseudomonadota > Gammaproteobacteria > Lysobacterales > Lysobacteraceae > Stenotrophomonas > Stenotrophomonas acidaminiphila. The sequence goes on along the minus strand of CP019797.1, from coordinate 1,975,152 downwards.
GTGTCGCCCAGCGAGATCTCGTGGCAGCCCATGGCGTACAGCGCGCGCGCCACCCGCACCACGTCGGCCAGCGGCACCTCGCCCTGGTAAGGGCAGCCGAGCACGGTGGACACGTAGCCGCGCACCGGGATGCCGTCGGCCCTGGCCCGTTCCAGCACCGGCGCGAAGCGCTGCAGCGATTCGTCGATGCCGGCATTGGTGTTGGTGCGGTTGAACTGCTCGGAGGCAGCGGTGAACACCGCCACTTCCCGCGCCCCGGCCGCGCGGGCGCGGTCATAGCCCTGTTCGTTCGGCACCAGCACCGGGTAGGCGACGCCGGGGCGGCGGGCGATGCCGGCCATCACCTCGGCGGCGTCGGCCAGCTGCGGTACCCATTTCGGGCTGACGAAGCTGGTGGCCTCGATGCTGCGCAGGCCGGTGGCCGACAGCCGGTCGATCAGCGCGATCTTGTCGGCGGTGGCGATCTGCTGCTTCTCGTTCTGCAGGCCGTCGCGCGGGCCGACCTCGACGATGCGGACGAAATCGCTCATCGCGGCTCCTGCGCGGCCCAGCGCGGCGGGCGCTTTTCGAGGAACGCGGTCAGGCCCTCGCGGCCTTCGTCGGAGGCGCGCAGCGCGGCGATCAGCCCGGCGTTGGCGCGGTCGAGCGCATCGCGGTCGGCCGTGGCGGCGTGCACCTCGCGCACCAGCACCTTGGCCGCGGCCGCGGCGACCGGGCCGGCCTTGCCGATCAGCTGCAGTTGCCGCTGCACCGCGGCGTCGAGCGCGTCGGCGGCGACCACCTGGTGCACCAGCCCCATGCGCAATGCGTCGGCGGCGTCGAAGTGCTCGCCCGTGGCGAACCAGCGCCGCGCCTGGCGCGGGCCGATGGCAGCGATGACATACGGTGAGATCACCGCCGGCAGCAGGCCCAGGCGGCTCTCGGTCAGACCGAAACGGGCGCCTTCGGCGGCGATGGCGATGTCGCAGCAGGCCACCAGGCCGACGCCGCCGCCGAAGCTGGCGCCATGCACGCGGGCGATGGTCGGCTTGGGCAGCTCGTCCAGGGTGCGCATCAGCCGCGCCAGCGCCAGCGCGTCCTGGCGGTTCTCTTCCTGCGAGGCGCCGGCCATGGCGCGCATCCACTGCAGGTCGGCGCCGGCCGAGAACGAGGGGCCATGCCCGGCCAGGACCACGGCGCGCACCGCCGGATCGGCGGCGGCCGCTTCCAGCGCGGCGGTGAGGCTGGCGATCAGCCCGGCGTCGAACGCGTTGTGCAGCTCGGGGCGGTTCAGGTGGAGCGTCGCCACGGCGTTGTCGCGGCTGACGAGCAGTGCCTCGCTCATTGGGGTCCATGCGTGCGTTTGGTGCACGGATCATAGCGGAGCGCCCGGGGCAGCAAGACCCCGCGCGACGGTGCTACAATTGATAACCATTCTTATCAACCTATTCAAAGGCGCCATTCAGTGACGTTGTCAGATTTGCCGCTGCATGCACCCGCGCAGGTGGAGGCGGTGCGGGACCTGCATCCCAATGATGCGATTGCGCGGCGGTTGAGGGAGCTGGGGTTCGTCGACGGCGAAGACGTGCGCGTGGTCGCGCGCGGGCCGGTGGGCGGCGAGCCGCTGCTGGTGCAGGTCGGCTTCACCCGCTTCGCGCTGCGGCGCAGCGAGGCCGCCCGCATCCGGATCAGGCAGGAGGACGCGGCATGAACGCAGCGGCAAGCGTGTCGCGGCTGGCCCTAGTGGGCAATCCGAACAGTGGCAAGACCGCGTTGTTCAACCAGCTCACCGGCAGCCGCCAGAAGGTTGCCAACTACGCCGGCGTCACCGTCGAGCGCAAGGAAGGGCGCATGCGCGCGCCGTCCGGGCGCGAATACGCGGTGCTGGACCTGCCTGGCGCCTACAGCCTGCAGCCGGCGAGCCTGGACGAGGCCATCACCCGCGACCTGTGCCGCGGTTTCTACCCCGGCGAGCCCGCGCCCGATGCGCTGGTGTGCGTGGTCGACGCCACCAACCTGCGCCTGCACCTGCGCTTCGCGCTGGAAGTGCGCGAGCTGGGCAAGCCGATGATCGTGGCGCTGAACATGGTGGACGCCGCGCGCCGGCGCGGCATCGCCATCGACGTGGCGGCGCTGGAACGGGCGCTGGGCGTGCCGGTGGTGGAGACCGTCGCGGTGCGCCGCAACGGCGCCAGCGAACTGGTCGCGCGGATCGACGCGATGATGCCGCAGGTGGCGTCGATGGCGCCGCCGCCGGTGGTGGCCGCCGCCGACCACCATGCCCAGGTGCGCGACATCCTCGCCGCCGCGGTGCGCATGCCCACGCGCACCGCGAAGATCGACGATGCGCTGGACCGCTGGCTGCTGCACCCGGTGTTCGGGCTGCTGACCCTGGCGGCGGTGATGTTCCTGATCTTCCAGGCGGTCTATGCCTGGGCCACGCCGCTGATGGACGGCATCGAGGCCGGTTTCGCCTGGCTCGGCGCCCTGGTCGGCTCGACCCTGCCCGAGGGGCCGCTGAGCAGCCTGCTGGTGGACGGCATCATCGCCGGTGTCGGCGGCGTGCTGGTATTCCTGCCGCAGATCCTGATCCTGTTCTTCTTCATCCTCGCGCTGGAGGAATCCGGTTACCTGCCGCGCGCGGCGTTCCTGCTGGACCGGATGATGGCCGCGGCCGGCCTGTCCGGACGCTCGTTCATCCCGCTGCTGTCCAGCTTCGCCTGCGCGGTGCCGGGCATCATGTCCACGCGCAGCATCCAGGACCCGCGCGACCGGCTGGCGACGATCCTGGTCGCGCCGCTGATGACCTGCTCGGCGCGGTTGCCGGTGTACGCGCTGCTGATCGGCGCGTTCATCCCGCAGAAGACCGTGTGGGGCGTGTTCAACCAGCAGGGGCTGGTGCTGTTCGGCCTGTACGTGGCCGGCATCCTCAGCGCGCTGGCGATGTCCTGGACGATGAAGAAGTTCCGCCGCGACAAGGCCGAGCACCCGCTGCTGCTGGAGCTGCCGTCCTACCGCCTGCCGCACCTGCGCGACCTGGCGGTCGGGCTGTACGAGCGCGGCATGATCTTCCTCAAGCGCGTGGGCGGCATCATCCTGGCGCTGACCATCCTGCTGTGGTTCCTGCTGTCGTTCCCGGCGGCACCGGCCGACGCCACCCTGCCGGCCATCGATTACAGCTTCGCCGGCCGCATCGGCCACGCGATGGCGGTGTTCTTCGCGCCGCTGGGCTTCAACTGGCAGATCTGCATCGCGCTGATCCCGGGGCTGGCCGCGCGCGAGGTGGCGGTGGCCTCGCTGGCCACGGTGTACGCGCTGTCGGCGGCCGACGACGATGCCGCGGCGCAGGCGCTGACCCCGCTGATCAGCGATGGCTGGTCGCTGGCCACCGCGCTGTCGCTGCTGGTCTGGTACATCTACGCGCCGATGTGCATCTCCACGCTGGCCACGATCAAGCGCGAGACCAACTCGTGGAAGCAGATGGCGTTCGCCGCTGGCTACCTGTTCGCCGCGGCGTGGCTGGCTTCGCTGGTCACCTACCAGGTCGCCGTGGCGCTGGGGGCGGGCTGATGGACCGGGGCCTGCTGCTGCAGTACGCGATCATCGCCCTGGCCGTGGTGGCCAGCGCGTGGGTGGTGCTGAAGAAGCAGTTCCCCGGTACCGTGCGCCGGCTGCGCGGGGCGCTGGTGCTGTGGCTGCTGAAGCCCCAGCGCCCGGCGCGGCTGCAGGCGCTGGGGCGTCGGCTGGCGCCGCCGGCGGCTGGCGGCGATGACGGTTGTGGTGGCTGTGGCGGCTGCGGGCCGAATCCACCGCGGCAGCACTGAAACGCGCGCCGGTGGCGGTGGGCCCGGCCGGCCACGACAGCGGCGGCGCGGGCCGCCAGACGCCGGGTCGGCGCTGACCTCGGGTGGTTCCGGCGCGCCGCCACGCATCGGGCGATGGTTATCCCGTGCATGAAGGAGCGTTCAGCGTGGCGGCGCCGGCGCTTGCCCGGGCGGGCATGCTGCCGCTAGCCTGCGGGCATGAACCAGACTCCCCTGCGATTGCTCATTCACGGTGCTTCCGGGCGCATGGGCCAGGCCCTGCTGCGGCTGGCGGCGGACGATCCCGCGCTGCAGGTGGTCGCCGCGGTGCTGCGCAAGGCGCCGGCACAGCGCGTGATCGATGGCGTGCCGCACTTCGCCGCCAGTGAAATGCCGGGTGCGCCCGAGTTCGACGTGGCCATCGATTTCAGCCTGCCGGGTGGCTTCGACCCGGTGCTGGCACTGTGCGTGGCGCGCGGCGTGGCGTTCGTTTCCGGCACCACCGGCATCGATGCGTCGCAGCAGGCGGCGCTGGCGGCCGCCGCGCAGCGGATCCCGCTGACCTGGGCGACCAATTTCAGCCTGGGCGTGGCGGTGCTGGCCGAGCTGGTGGAGCGGGCGGCGGCGAGCCTGCCGGGCTGGGACTGCGACATCGTCGAATCGCACCACGTGCACAAGAAGGATGCCCCGTCCGGTACCGCGCTCACGCTCGGGGAGTCGGCCCGGCACGGGGCGCCGAGCCGCGTTACGCCAGCCTGCGCGCCGGCGACATCATCGGCGAGCACCTGGTCCAGTTCACCGGGATGGGCGAACGGCTGGAACTGGTGCACCGCGCCACCAACCGCGACATTTTCGCCCGGGGTGCCCTGCATGTGGCACGGCAGCTGCACGGGCGGGCGCCCGGGCGCTATTCGGTGCGCGAGCTGGTGGCGCCCGCCAGCAGCTGAACAGGCGCCGGGCACGGCAGCCGGCGGGCCGGCGGCGCACGCACGCGGCGCTGGCGCCGATGGCGCCCATGCCTTTACAATTCCCGCTCGCCGAATCACGTCAGCCGGACCGGTTTAACACCGCCGTCCGCGCTTTTTTGCAACCGGTTTTTGCCGTGAGCGCAGGCGTGGCTTCGGAGCCCCCTCGGTAGCCAAAGTGAGATTCCCGTGACCCAAGCCGCAATCCTCGTGCTCGAAGACGGCACCGTATTCGAGGGCGAATCCGTAGGCGCGCCCGGCCTGTCCGTGGGTGAGGTGGTGTTCAACACCGCGATGACCGGTTACCAGGAAATGCTGACCGATCCGTCCTACGCCAGGCAGATGATCACCCTGACGTATCCGCACATCGGCAACACCGGCACCACCGAGCAGGACAACGAGGCGTCGCAGGTCTGGGCCGCGGGCCTGATCGTGCGCGACGTGCCGCGCCGCCCGAGCAGCTGGCGCAACCAGCGCTCGCTGCCGGACTGGCTGCAGCAGCGCGGCGTGGTCGCCATCGCCGGCATCGATACCCGCAAGCTGACCCGCATCCTGCGCGAGCGCGGTGCCCAGAACGGCGCGCTGATGGCCGGCCCGGACATCGACGTGGACAAGGCGCTGGAAGCGGCGCGCAAGTTCCCCGGCCTGAAGGGCATGGACCTGGCCAAGGTGGTCAGCACCGACAAGCCCTATGCCTGGCGCGAAGGCCAGCTGGACCTGGACCAGGGCCGGTTCGTCCAGGCCGAGCCGAAGTTCAAGGTCGTGGCCTACGATTTCGGGGTCAAGGCCAACATCCTGCGCATGCTCGCCGAGCGCGGCTGCGACCTCACCGTGGTGCCGGCGCAGACCCCGGCCGCCGAGGTGCTGGCGATGAATCCCGACGGCGTGTTCCTGTCCAACGGCCCGGGCGACCCGGAGCCGTGCGACTACGCCATCGCCGCGATCAGGGAGTTCGTGGATCGCCGGATCCCGACCTTCGGCATCTGCCTGGGCCACCAGCTGCTCGGCCTGGCCTCGGGCGCGAACACCATGAAGATGGGCCACGGCCACCACGGCGCCAACCACCCGGTGCAGGACCTGGACAGCGGCCGGGTCATGATCACCTCGCAGAACCATGGCTTCGCCATCGATGAAAGCACGCTGCCGGCGAACCTGCGGGTTACCCAGCGCTCGCTGTTCGACCAGACCATCCAGGGCGTGGAGCGCACCGACGCGCCGGCGTTCTCCTTCCAGGGCCATCCGGAAGCGTCGCCCGGGCCGCACGACGTGGCGCCGCTGTTCGACCGTTTCATCGCGATGATGGCCCAGGCCAGGTAATCCCGCCGCCGGACCGGCCTCCCGTTCCGGCACGGCCGCGACGGATGCGGCCCTCCAGCGCACGTCTTCACTCACTGCGGCCCGCCGCAGCCCCCATGCGAGTACTGAAATGCCAAAGCGCACCGATCTAAAAACCATCCTGATCATCGGCGCCGGCCCGATCGTCATCGGCCAGGCCTGCGAGTTCGACTACTCCGGCGCGCAGGCGTGCAAGGCGCTGCGCGACGAGGGTTACCGGGTGGTGCTGGTCAACTCCAACCCGGCCACGATCATGACCGATCCGGAGATGGCCGATGCGGTCTACATCGAACCGATCAACTGGCAGACCGTCGAGAAGATCATCGACAAGGAGCGCCCGGACGCGCTGCTGCCGACCATGGGCGGGCAGACCGCGCTGAACTGCGCGCTGGACCTGGCCGACCACGGCGTGCTGGAGAAGTACAACGTCGAGCTGATCGGCGCCAAGCGCGAGGCGATCCGCATGGCCGAGGACCGCGAGCTGTTCCGCGTGGCGATGCAGGAGATCGGCCTGGAGTGCCCGAAGGCCGCCGTCGCCCATACGCTGGAAGAGGCGCTGGAGATCCAGACCCGGGTCGGTTACCCGACCATCATCCGCCCGTCCTTCACCCTGGGCGGCAGCGGTGGCGGCATCGCCTACAACCGCGAAGAGCTGATCGAGATCGTCAACCGCGGCCTGGAACTGTCGCCGACCACCGAAGTGCTGGTCGAGGAGTCGGTGCTGGGCTGGAAGGAGTTCGAGATGGAAGTGGTCCGCGATACCGCGGACAACTGCATCATCGTCTGCTCGATCGAGAACCTGGACCCGATGGGCGTGCACACCGGTGACTCGATCACCGTGGCCCCGGCGCAGACCCTGACCGACAAGGAATACCAGCGCCTGCGCGACGCCTCGATCGCCGTGCTGCGCAAGATCGGCGTGGACACCGGTGGTTCCAACGTGCAGTTCGGCATCAGCCCGACCACCGGCCGGGTGGTGGTGATCGAGATGAACCCGCGCGTATCGCGTTCCTCGGCGCTGGCCTCCAAGGCCACCGGCTTCCCGATCGCCAAGGTCGCCGCCAAGCTGGCGGTGGGCTACACCCTGGACGAACTGAAGAACGAGATCACCGGTGGCCTGACCCCGGCCTCGTTCGAGCCGTCGATCGACTACGTGGTCACCAAGATCCCGCGCTTCGCCTTCGAGAAGTTCCCGGCCGCCGACGCGCGCCTGACCACCCAGATGAAGTCGGTGGGCGAGGTGATGGCGATGGGCCGCACCTTCAAGGAATCGCTGCAGAAGGCCCTGCGCGGCCTGGAGACCGGCAAGATCGGGCTGGACCCGACCGGCCTGGACCTGGGCAACGAGGATGACATCGCCACGCTCAAGCGCGAGCTCAAGGCGCCGGGCCCCGAGCGCCTGTTCTACGTGGGCGACGCGTTCCGCGCCGGCATGGGCGTGGACGACGTCTACGGCCTGTCCTGGATCGACCCGTGGTTCCTGGACCAGATCGAGGACATCATCGCCGACGAGAAGCAGGTGCGCGCCGAAGGCATCGACGCGCTCGACGGCAAGCGCCTGCGCGCGCTCAAGCGCGCCGGTTTCTCCGACGCGCGGCTGGCGCAGCTGACCGGCACCAACGAGGCGGCGATCCGCGCCCTGCGCCGCGCGCACAAGGTGCGCCCGGTGTACAAGCGGGTGGATTCGTGCGCCGCCGAGTTCGCCACCAGCACCGCCTACCTGTACTCGACCTACGAGGACGAGTGCGAGGCCAACCCGAGCAACCGCGACAAGATCATGATCCTCGGCGGCGGCCCCAACCGCATCGGCCAGGGCATCGAGTTCGACTACTGCTGCGTGCATGCCGCGCTCGCCCTGCGCGAGGACGGCTATGAAACCATCATGGTCAACTGCAACCCGGAAACCGTCTCCACCGACTACGACACCTCCGACCGCCTGTACTTCGAGCCGCTGACGCTGGAGGACGTGCTGGAGATCGTCGAGCTGGAGCAGCCCAAGGGCGTGATCGTGCAGTACGGCGGCCAGACCCCGCTCAAGCTGGCGCGCGCGCTGGAAGCCAACGGCGTGCCGGTGATCGGCACCTCGCCCGATTCCATCGACCTGGCCGAGGACCGCGAGCGGTTCCAGAAGCTGGTGCAGGAACTGGGCCTGAAGCAGCCGCCGAACCGCACCGCGCGCACCGCCGACGAGGCGCTGGTGCTGGCCCGCGAGATCGGCTACCCGCTGGTGGTGCGCCCGAGCTACGTGCTTGGTGGACGCGCCATGGAGATCGTCTACGGCGAATCGGACCTGGCCCGCTACGTGCGCGACGCGGTCAAGGTCTCCAACGACTCGCCGGTGCTGCTGGACCACTTCCTCGACGCCGCGGTGGAAGCGGACGTGGACATCATCTGCGACAAGGACGGCAACGTCCTGATCGGCGGGGTGATGGAGCACATCGAGGAAGCCGGCGTGCATTCGGGCGACTCCTCCTGCTCGCTGCCGCCGTACTCGCTGTCGCCGGCCACCCAGGACGAGCTGCGCCGCCAGGTGCGCGAACTGGCCAAGGCGCTGAACGTGGTCGGGCTGATGAACACCCAGTTCGCGATCCAGCCCGACGCCGATGGCAACGACGTGATCTTCCTGCTGGAAGTCAACCCGCGTGCCTCGCGCACCGTGCCGTTCGTGTCCAAGGCCACCGGCGTGCCGCTGGCCAAGATCGCCGCCCGCTGCATGGCCGGCATGAGCCTGGCCGAGCAGGGCGCGACCAGCGAAGTGGTGCCGGACTACTACTCGGTGAAGGAGGCGATCTTCCCGTTCGCCAAGTTCCAGGGCGTGGACCCGATCCTCGGGCCGGAAATGCGTTCCACCGGCGAGGTGATGGGCGTGGGCCGCAGCTTCAGCGCCGCGTTCGCGCGCGCGCAGGAGGCCGGCGGCATCAAGACCCCGCCGCCGGGCAAGGCGTTCATCTCGGTGCGCGATGCCGACAAGCCGCGCGTGCTGCCGGCGGTGCAGGGCCTGGTCGAGCGCGGCTATTCGGTGGTGGCCACCCGCGGCACCGCGGCGTGGCTGCAACAGCAGGGCATTGCCTGCGAGGTGGTCAACAAGGTGGTCGAAGGCCGCCCGCACATCGTCGACAGCATCAAGAACGGCGAGATCGTCTACATCGTCAACACGACCGAAGGCCGTGCCGCGATCAACGACTCGTTCTCGATCCGTCGTGAGGCGCTGCAGCAGCGCGTCACCTATTCGACCACGGTGGCCGGCGCCAAGGCGCTGGTGCAATCGCTGGAATTCCGCGGCACCGGCCCGGTCTGGTCGCTGCAGGAACTGCACAAGGAGTTGAACGCATGAGAGCCCCCATCACCCTCAAGGGCGCGCAGCGGCTGCGCGACGAGCTGGACCACCTGAAGACCGAAAAGCGTCCGAAGGTGATCGCCGCGATCGCCGAGGCGCGCGAGCACGGCGACCTCAAGGAGAACGCCGAGTACCATGCCGCGCGCGAGGAGCAGGGCTTCATCGAAGGCCGCATCAAGCAGCTGGAAGGCGAGTTGTCGCATGCCGAGATCATCGACATCAGCAAGCTCAACGCCGGCAGCCGGGTGGTGTTCGGCGCGACCGTGACGCTGGCCGACGTGGAGAGCGACGAGGAGAAGCGTTACCAGATCGTCGGCGACCTGGAAGCGGACATCAAACTCGGCCTGATCGCCATCTCCTCGCCGGTGGCGCGCGCACTGATCGGCAAGAACGAGGGCGATACCGTCGCCATCGCCGCGCCGGCCGGCCAGCGCGAGTACGAGATCGTCAGCGTCGAATACCTCGATTGAGCCCGGCGGCGCGGGCTTTTCCCGCGCGACGCGCCGGCGATGACGCCAGGCATGCATGGCCGTCCCCGCTTCCGCCAGGCGCGGGGGCAGGGCCTGGCTTCCCTGGGTCGCGGCACAGGCGCCGTGATCGCAGGGGCGGCCGCGGCCAGGCGCGGTTTGGCGGCCACCGGTTTCGCCCGTACCCTCGCTCATGCCCCGGCGACACCCGCCGGATCCGAGACAACCCGGCAGTCCTGCCGGGGCGTTTCCCGCCGGCAAGCGCACAGCAGAGCCCTCCATGACCCACGCCAAAGCCACCTTGCTGCTCCCCGCCCGCAGCCGTTTCCCGGGCGGCACCCTGCCGGCACGGGTGGCCAGCGCGCTGGGACGCGCCGACCGCAGTACCGGCGACGCCGGCGAATCGGCGCAGTTGCGCCGGCATTTCCAGGTGCAGCCCGATGACTGGTCGGCCGCCGCGCTCACCCGCCAGGTCGATGCCGGCGATGCCAGCGGCAGCCTGTGGCTGCGCGCCGACCCGGCCAACGTGATGCCGGACATGCAGGGCGCGCGGTTGATGGCATCGGCCGAGAGCCTGCGCCTGGAGCCGGCCGACGCGGCCGCGCTGCTGCCCGCGCTGCAGCCGCTGTTCGCCGGGTTCGGTTTCCAGCTCGACGCGCCGTCGCCGTCGCGCTGGTACCTGCGCCTGCCCGACGACACGCCGCTGCCGGCATTCACCGCGCCCGATGCCGCGCTGGGCGACGACCTGTTCGAACACCTGCCCGAGGGCGACAACGGGCGCCAGTGGCGGGCGCTGCTGACCGAGGCCCAGGTGGTCCTGCACCAGCACCCGTGGAACCAGCAGCGCACCGCGCAGGGCAGGCGTGCGGTCAACTCGCTGTGGTTCTGGGGCGCCGGCCGGTTGCCGCAATCGGTGCGCACCGGGCATGCCCAGGTGCGCAGCCGCGATGCGCTGCTGCAGGGGCTGGCGGCCATGGCCGGAGTGCGCATCGATGGCGACCAGGCGGTGGATGCGCTGGTGGACCTGCGCCAGCTGCGCTCGCTGGAACAGCTCACCGGCGACGCCATCACGCCGCTGCTCGATGCCATGGCCCGCGGTGAACTGCGCGAGCTGCGGCTGGATTTCGAGGATGGCGCCTGTTTCCGCATCCACCGTGGCCAGCGCTGGCACTTCTGGAAGAAGCCGCTGGCGGCACTGCGCGATGAATGATGGCCTGAAGATCGTCCGCCGCCCGCCCGGCGACGCCGGGCAGTGGGACGAGGGCATGCTGCCGCTGCTGCGCCGCATCTACGCCGCGCGCGGCGTGCGCTGCACCGAGCAGGCGCAGCCGAAACTGGCGCAACTGCACCCGCCGGACCTGCTCGGCGGCATGCACGCGGCGGTGCAAATGCTGGCCGCGGCGATCGCCGCCGACCGGCGCATCCTGATCGTCGGCGACTTCGACTGCGACGGCGCCACCGCGTGCGCGGTCGGCGTGCGCGGCCTGCGTCTGCTCGGTGCCCGTGACGTGGTGCATGCGGTGCCCAACCGCATGCTGCATGGCTACGGCCTGTCGCCGTCGCTGGTGGCCGAGCTGGCGGCGCTGCAGCCGGCGCTGCTGGTGACGGTGGACCACGGCATCGCCTGCCATGCCGGCGTCGCCGCGGCCAAGGCGCTGGGCTGGCAGGTGCTGGTGACCGACCACCACCTGCCCGGCGAACAGCTGCCGGCGGCCGATGCCATCGTCGATCCGAACCTGGATGGCGACGCGTTCCCGAGCAAGGCGCTGGCCGGCGTCGGGGTGATCTTCTACGTGCTGATGGCGTTGCGCCGGCACCTGCGCGAGGCCGGCGCGTTCGCCGATGGCAAGGGCCCGGACCTGACCCCCCTGCTGGACCTGGTGGCGGTGGGCACCGTTGCCGACCTGGTGGCGCTGGACGACAACAACCGCGCGCTGGTCGCGGCCGGCCTGCGCCGGTTGCGCGCCGGCCAGGGCTGCGTCGGCCTGCGCGCGCTGATCGAGGCCAGCGGCCGCGACCCGCGGCGGCTCACCGCCAGCGATATCGGCTTCGCCCTGGGCCCACGGCTGAACGCCGCCGGCCGGCTCGAGGACATGGCCCTGGGCATCGAGCTGCTGCTGACCGAAGACCCGGCGCAGGCACGCGAGATCGCCGCGTTGCTGGAAGAGATCAACGCCGAGCGCCGGGCGGTGCAGCAGTCGATGACCGACGACGCCGAGCTGGCGGTGTCGCGGGTACTGCTGGACGGCAGCGGCGGGCGTCCGGTGGCGGCCTGCCTGTTCGATGCGCAGTGGCATCCCGGCGTGGTCGGGCTGGTCGCCTCGAAGATGAAGGACCGCCTGCACCGCCCGGTGATCGCCTTCGCCCCGGCCGAGCCGGGCGCGCAGGCGCTGCGCGGCTCGGCGCGCTCGATTCCCGGCTTCCACATCCGCGATGCGCTGGCCGCGGTGGATGCGCGCCATCCCGGGCTGATCGAGCGTTTCGGCGGACATGCCATGGCCGCCGGCCTGAGCCTGCCGTTGTCGCGGCTGGAGGCGTTCCGTACCGCGTTCGAGCAGCAGGTGCTGGCGACGCTGGACCCGGCGTTGCTGCAGCAGCAACTGCTCAGCGACGGCGAACTGTCCGCGGCCGAGCTGGATTTCCGCCACGCCGAGGCGCTGCGCCTGGCCGGGCCGTGGGGGCAGGGGTTCCCGGAGCCCCTGTTCGACGGCCACTTCGAGGTGGCCAACTGGCGCGTGCTCAAGGAGCGCCACCTGAAACTGGAGCTGCGCCTGCCCGGCCTGGCCGCGCCGCTCAATGCGATCCACTTCGGCGGCTGGAGCGGCACCGCCCCGGGCCGCCACGTGCACCTGGCCTACCGCCTGGTCGGTGACGATTACCGCGGTGGCGGCGCGATCCAGTTGATCGTGGAGCACTGCCAGGCGGCCTAGGCATGGCGCTGCCGCCGGCGCTCATGGACGGCTGTCGGCCACCCTCGGCGCCGGCGCGGCGGCGGCCGCGGGCCTGAGCCCGAACAGCGGACGCAGCCAGCCGACGCGCCGGATCACGGCGTAAGCCCCCAGGCACAGTGCGAAGGTCGCCACCACCAGCAGCACGGCCTCGGCCATGGCCGGAATGTGCAGCGGCTTGAGCGCGTGGGCCAGCACCACGATCACCGTCTGGTGGAGGATGTACAGCGGGAACACCGCCAGGCTCAGGTAGCGCAGCAGCGGGCTGTCGAAGTCGCGCCAGCGGTAGGCGAAGCCGAGCAGCGCGGCGATGGCGCACCACTGGTCCAGCGCCCAGGCCACGCGCAGCCACTGGCGCAGCGGTTCCGGTACCGGGTGGGCATCGTCATGGCCGGCGAAGTACCAGGTATGGACCAGCAGCGCGTAGCTGGCGGCGGCCAGCAGCAGCGCCGGCCAGCGCAGGCGCTGCAGCGAGCGCCAGAAGCCCTCGTTGAAGGCCACCAGGAAGCCGATCAGGTACACGCTCGCGTACTGCGCGTGGTTGTACCAGTCGTCCACCAGCGCATGGGTCTGCTCGAAACGCGCCACCAGCAGCAGCCGTGCCAGCGCCAGCAGCAGCGCCGGCAGCAGCAGCGCGCCCCAGCCCTGCAGCAGGCGGGCGCTGGCGTCGCGCAGCGCCGCCAGCGCCGGTGCCGGCAGCCGCCACAGCAGCCATGCAAGCAGCGTGTAGCACCACAGGTAGGGCAGGAACCACAGGTGGTTCCAGGTCGGCAGGACCAGGCACTTGCCGTCGCTGCCGCAGAAGCCCTGGTAGGCAGCCAGGTACTTGCCATAGAAGTCCAGCCCGCTGCCGGCATAGCCGCCGGGCAGCTGCTCGACCACCTGCAGGTAGGCCTGCGGCGGCACGATCACCAGCATCCCGAACAGCAGCGGCAGCAGCAGCTGGCGCGAGCGCCGGCGCACGAAGCCCTCGCCGCGGCCGCGCAGCATGAACGCGGTGGCGACACCGGAGATCAGGAACAGCAGCGACATCCGCCAGGGGCTGGTGAGCAGCATGAACGGTTCCGGCGCGGTGCTGGCCGCCGGGCTTTTCACGTGCCAGCCCCAGCTCACGTAGTACATGCCCACGTGGTAGAGCACCAGCAGGCAGAAGGCGAAGACGCGGACCCGGTCCAGGTCGTGGCGGCGTTGCATCGTGGTGGCATCCGGTGATGTTGGAAAGGCCGCCAGCCTTGCCGCGCCCGGCCCGCCCGGCCAGTGCCAGGGGACGGGCGGGGGGCGTGCAGGGACGAACGGTGGACCCGCGGGGACCGCCGGAACCACGCCAGCGGCTAGAATGCGGCCGATGCGCGACGCCGAACCGCTGCCGTACGAACGCTATCTGCCATGGAGGCGCTGGGTCGAGGTCGGCTTCTGGCTGGTGATGATCGGTGGCAACTGCGTCGCCAACAGCGTGGTCACGCTGATGGACCTGCGTCGCCGCGGCTCGGATATCGCCGCCTGGGAGCCGGCGCTGTGGGAGGCCAGCAGTGCGCTGGTCTGGCTGCTGTTGATCCTGCCGGGCATGGCCTGGTTCACCCGCCGCCATCCATTCCAGTGGAGCGGGTGGGGGCGGCAGGCGCTGCGCTATTTCGCCGCGAGCCTGGGGGTCTGCGGGGTGCACGTGCTGGGCATGGTGGCGCTGCGCGCGACCGCATACGCCAGCGTGGGCATGGACTACGACTTCGGGCCGTGGCCGCGGGGCCTGTTCTACGAGTACCTGAAGGACATCCGCAGCTTCGCGTACATCGTATTGACGATGGAGGCCTACCGCGCCCTGTTGCGGCGCTGGCAGGGCGAGGCCAGCCTGCTGTCCGAGCCGGACGAAGGTCCCCCGCTGGAGCCGGTGGAGCGCCCGGAACGTTTCCTGGTGCGCAAGCTCGGCCGGGAGTTCCTGGTCGCCGCCGGCGACATCGAATGGCTGCAGGCCGCCGGCAACTACGTCAACCTGCGGGTACGCGGCCACGACTATCCGCTGCGCAGCACCATCGCCGGGATCGAGGCGCGGCTGGACCCGGACAGCTTCGTGCGCATCCACCGCAGCTACATCGTGCACCTGGCGCAGGTGGTGTCGCTCGAACCGCTGGATAGCGGCGATGCCCGCGTGCACCTGCGCGACGGCAGCGTGCTGCCGTGCAGCCGCCGCTACCGGGCCGCGCTGCGTGCGCGCGGCGCGATGGAATAGCCGGCCGCGCGCGCGGCCGCTGGCCCCCCGCGCGGCCGGGTGCGCAGGCCGCCCAGCGACGGCCTGCGCGATGCCGCGGGTTTACCGGCGCCGGACCAGCAGCCGGTAGGCGCCCGTCGCGGACGGGTCGAAGCTGTGCGCCATCAGCACGTACTGGCCGGCGTCCAGCTCGATCTCCAGCTGCGGATCCAGGCTGGTGTCGCTGTCGTCCTGCGAGGCGACTTCCTCGCCGTCGCGCATCAGGGTGATCATGCCGTCCAGGCCGTTGCTGCCGGTCATGCTGATCACGTAGTGGCCCTTGCGCGGGACCTCCAGCGTGTACAGGCTGCGCGAACCGGCGATCAGCTGGCCGCTGGTCTCGCGGCCGGGGACGAGCACCGGGCGGGTCGGGCCATCCGGTGCCGGCGCGGTGCTGGTGGTGATCTGGAAGATGCCGCCGCGGCCGTTCACCGAGCGCACCGAAACGTTGTACTCGCCCGGGTCCAGTACCTGCGACAGGCGCGAGTTCACGCCGCCGCCGCCATCGTCGTCGCTGAGCGTGAAGTCGGGGCCCTGCAGGGTCAGGAAGGTGTCGATGTCGCGGCTGCTGGCGTCGAACTGCACGCGGCGGCGGTCCGCCAGCGAGAACACGAAGCTGCGGGTCTGGTCGGCGCCGACGAAGCTGCTGGCCAGGCCTTCCAGCGGCAGCGCGCCGCCGTCCTCGAACACCAGCCCTTCCGGGAAATCGGCCCGCTCCACGCCCAGGTAGAACGCGCCGCCGTTGCGCGAGAAGGCGTTGGCGGTGAGGGTGTAGGTTCCCGGCTGCAGCGGTGCCACCAGCCGCGAGTTGGTGCCGTTGCCGCCGTCGTCGTCTTCCAGCGCCACGCCGTTGCCACTGAGCTCCAGCCGGGTGTCGAACGCGTCCGATTCCAGCGAGACGGTGTACAGCCCGGGGGTGTCGACCTGCAGGGTATAGGTCTGGCGGTCGCCGACCAGCCAGTCGGTGATGCGCTGGCCGGCCGCCAGCGGCTTGCCGTCATAGGCGACGATCGGCGTGGCGGTGAGGTGGAACGGGCCGAAGGCGCGGGCGTCGGCGCCGCTGACCGCGACCAGGTACTGGCCGCCCTTGTCGGCGCGCACGCTGAGCTGGGCACCTTCGCCGCAGCCGCATTCGGTGCGGCCGACCAGCATGTCGCGGTGGAATACCGCCAGCGTGCCGTTGAGCGGGCCGTCCAGTTTCAGCGATACCGCCTGGCCGGCCGCCAGCTGCAGGCTGAACAGCTGGCTGCGGCTGCCGTCGCTGTAGTTCAGCGCGGTGGCGGAGGTGATTTCACCCGAGGTCTCGCCGTTGCTGGCGAGGGGACGGGCGGCGGGGGCGGCGTGAACGGGGGCGTTCAGGCCGGCGGCGATGGCGAGGGTCAGCACTCCAGCTGCGAGTCGCTTCACGTAGGGGTTCCTTGGTGTGTTGCAGGGGACGGCCAGTGCCCGGCGCGACGCAGGTGGACTGCTGGCGCCGCTGGCCAGGGGGAAAGCGCCGGGACGGCGGGCAGGGACCCGCCGCCCCGGTGCTTCAGTTCGCGACGGCCGCCTCGGCCGCCGCGTCGGTGGCGGTGGCGGCGTCCTTGCGGTTGCTGTTGGCGGGCGCGGCGGCGTCGCCGCCCAGGTCGGTGGTCTCCAGCTCGAATACGCCCTGCTGGCTGCCGAAGCTGGAAACGGTCACCGTGTAGCGGCCGGGGCCCATGCGCAGCGCCAGCCGCGCGTTGGTGCCGTTGCCGCCGTCGTCGTCCTCGGCCTCGATGCCGGGGCCGCTGACCCGCAGCACCGAATCGAAGTTGTCGGCGATGGCATCGAACTGCAGGTGGCGCGCGCTGTCCAGCTCGAGCACGAAGCTGCGGCGCCCGCGCGAGTCGACCATGCCCTGCGCGGTCTGGCCGACGGCCAGCGCGCTGCCGTCGCGGATGATCAGGTCCTTGTCGACCGGGGTCAGCGCGACCTTCAGCGTGAACGCGCCGGTGCCGCCGCTGAGCGACGACGCGGCGAGGGTGTACTCGCCCGGCTCCAGGTACGCGCGGATGCGGGCGTTGAGGTTGCCGCCGCCATCGTCGTCCTCGATATCGACGCCACGACCGCTCAGGCGCAGGTAGGCATCGAGCGCGCCCGATTCCATGGTGACGGCGTAGATGCCGGCCTTGTCGACCTTGAGCGTGTAGTCCTGTTTTTCGTCCACCAGCCAGTCGATGGCCTCGCTGCCGGCCCCCAGCGGCTTGCCGTCATAGGGCGTGACCTGGCTGCTCTTGAGCTTGAACGGGCCGAACGCATCCGCGCTGGCGCTGTTCACCGCCACCAGGTAGGTGCCGTCCTTGGGCGCCTTGAACGCCAGGCTGAGCCCGCGGTCGCCGGCCTCGCCCTCGTAGCCACCCGCCGAGGCGGTGGCCAGCAGGTTCTGGCCGTCGAACACCGACAGCTGGCCATCGAGCGCGCCGCCCAGTTCCAGGGCCACGGCCTGGCCGCTCTTCAGCGCCATCCGGTAGCCCTGGTGGCGGCTGCCGTCGTTGTAGTTCAGGCGGCTGGAAGAGGTGATCTCGCCGGAGACGCTGTCGCCGACGGCGAAGCTGGGGGCGGTGTCGGCTTCACCGCCGCCCAGCTTCTGGCAGGCGGCCAGGGCCAGGGCCAGGGAAAGGGCGGCGAACAGGCGGGTGGGGCGTGTATTCAAGCGAGAGTCCTTGATCGGTTGAAAGGGCCGCGCCGCGACGCGGCTGGCCGCGATTCTACCGGCAAGCGCCGGCGGTTCCCGCGGGAACCGGCAGGGCGCGCGCGATCACCGCCGGCGTGGATGGGCGATGCTAGAATTGCCGGCTTGTCTGCACCTGCATGGACCGACCATGATCGAACTGAATCCGATCCGCCAGCGAATCACCGATCTGACCGATCGCGTGGTCTCGCTCAGGGGGTATCTTTGACTACGACGCCAAGAAAGAGCGTCTTGAGGAAGTAACCCGGGAGCTGGAAAGCCCCGATGTCTGGAACAACGCCGAGTACGCGCAGAACCTGGGGCGCGAGCGCGCCAGCCTGGAGAAGACCGTGCTGGGCATCGCCGGCGTGCTCGACGGCATGGCCGAATGCGGCGAGCTGCTGGACCTGGCCGAGAGCGAACAGGACGAGGACACCGCGCTGGCGGTGGTCGCGGACCTGGACAAGTACCAGGCGCAGATCGAGAAGCTGGAGTTCCAGCGCATGTTCTCCGGGCAGATGGACTCGGCCAACGCCTTCGTCGACATCCAGGCCGGCGCCGGTGGCACCGAGGCCCAGGACTGGGCCGAAATCCTGCTGCGCATGTACCTGCGCTGGGCCGAGAGCCGCGGCTGGAAGACCGAGCTGCTGGAAGTCTCCGGCGGCGAAGTGGCCGGCATCAAGTCGGCGACGTTCCGCGTGGAGGGCGATTTCGCCTACGGCTGGCTGAAGACCGAGATCGGCGTGCACCGCCTGGTGCGCAAGAGCCCGTTCGACTCGGACAACCGCCGTCACACCAGCTTCACCTCGGTATTCGTGTCGCCGGAAGTGGATGACAACATCGACATCCAGATCAACCCGGCCGACCTGAAGACCGACGTGTACCGGTCTTCCGGTGCCGGTGGCCAGCACGTCAACAAGACCGAATCGGCCGTGCGCATCACCCACGTCCCCAGCGGGGTGGTGGTGGCCTGCCAGACCGAGCGCAGCCAGCACGCCAACCGCGACCGCGCGATGAAGATGCTGGCCGCCAAGCTGTACGAGCTGGAGATCCAGAAGCGCAACGCCGAGAAGGATGCGGTGGAAGCCACCAAGTCCGACATCGGCTGGGGCAGCCAGATCCGCAATTACGTGCTGGACCAGAGCCGCATCAAGGACCTGCGGACCGGCATCGAGCGCAGCGATACCCAGAAGGTGCTCGACGGCGACCTGGACGAATTCGTCGAGGCCAGCCTCAAGTCCGGCCTGGAAGCCGGTTCCAAGCGCATCGACGCGTAACCGGCGCGCGGCGGCCCCGGCGGCCGCGCGTCCGCTCCACCGCCCGTCCATCGGCATGATGGCCGGGCCTGTTTCCTCCCCCGCCACCACCAAGCCAACGCCATGAACGACCAGACCCCCGCGCCGCAGACCCCCGTCGACGAGAACAGCCTCATCGCCGAGCGCCGCGCGAAACTCACGGCGTTGCGCGGGCAGGGGATCGCCTACCCGAACGACTTCCGCCGCGAACACTTCGCCGGCGCGCTGCAGGCCGAGTTCGCCGACGCCGGTACCTGGACCGCCGAGGCGCTGGAAGCCTCCGGCCGCACCGTGAAGATGGCCGGCCGGCTGATGGCCAAGCGGATCATGGGCAAGGCCAGCTTCGCCCAGATCCAGGACGAGTCCGGCCGCATCCAGCTGTTCCTGCAGGCGACCGCGCTGGACGAGGCCTATGCCGCGTTCAAGGGCTGGGACGTGGGCGACATCATCGCCGTGGAAGGCGGCCTGACCCGCACCAAGACCGGCGAGCTGTCGGTCAAGGCCACCGCGCTGCGGCTGCTGACCAAGTCGCTGCGCCCGCTGCCGGACAAGTGGCATGGCCTGGCCGACGTCGAGCAGCGCTACCGCCAGCGCTACGTGGACCTGATCGTGACCCCGGAGTCGCGCGAGGTGTTCGTCAAGCGCTCCAAGATCATCCGCGCCATGCGCGCCTGGCTGGACGCGCGCGACTTCCTCGAAGTCGAGACGCCGATGATGCATTACATCCCCGGCGGCGCCACCGCCAAGCCGTTCACCACCCACCACAACGCGCTGGACCTGGACCTGTACCTGCGCGTGGCCCCGGAGCTGTACCTCAAGCGCCTGGTGGTCGGCGGTCTGGAGCGGGTCTACGAGATCAACCGCAATTTCCGCAACGAGGGCGTGAGCACCCGCCACAACCCGGAATTCACCATGATGGAGCTGTACGAGGCCTACGCCACGTACAACGAAGTGATGGACCTGACCGAGGGCGTGATCCGCGACGTGGCCCGGCAGGTGCTGGGCACCACCACGGTGGAGTGGGACGGCGCCAGCATCGACCTGGCCCCGGCCTTCCGCCGCTGGCGCATGGACGAGGCGGTCCGCCACCACAACCCGGAAATCAGCGTCGCCGACTGCACCGACCGCGACGCCCTGCTGCGCCATTGCGAGCGGCTGAAGATCAAGGTCAAGCCGTCCTGGGGCTGGGGCAAGCTGCTGCTGGAAATCTTCGAAGCCACGGTGGAGCACACCCTGGTGCAGCCGACCTTCATCACCGACCACCCGGTGGAGGTGTCGCCGCTGGCCCGCGCCAGCGACACCGAGCCGGGCTACACCGACCGCTTCGAGCTGTTCATCAACGGCAAGGAGATCGCCAACGGCTTCTCCGAGCTGAACGACCCGGAGGACCAGGCCGCGCGCTTCCAGGCGCAGGTGGAGGCCAAGCAGGGCGGTGACGACGAGGCCATGCACTACGATTCGGACTACATCCGCGCCCTGGAATACGGCATGGCCCCGACCGGCGGCTTGGGCATCGGCATCGACCGCCTGGTGATGATGCTGACCGGCCGCGCCTCGATCCGCGACGTGCTGCTGTTCCCGTACATGCGCCCGGAGAACTGAGCGCGCGCCCGCTCCGCCGGGCGCCGCGCACCGGCTTGCGGGCCCGCCCGGGCACGGGCGTATTGCAGGGCCGGCGCATGCAGTTGATGATGCGATGTCCGCCGGACCGTGCCCGCAGGGGCCGGTGAGGAGGCGCGGCGTGCCGGGAGCCTGACTTCCCGGCAACAGCGGTTTCATCGGACAGACAGTCACATGCGCTTGGAAATCGTCATCGTCGACGACCAGACATCGGCCCGCAGCATGGTGCGGCATGTGCTGGAAGACATCTCGCCGGAACTGGGCGTGTACGACTTCGCCGATCCGCTGGAGGCGCTGGTCTGGTGCCAGTCGCACGATACCGACCTGCTGCTGCTCGACTACCGCATGCCCAACATGGACGGGCTGGAGTTCGCCCAGCGCTTCCGGCGCATGCCCGGCAACCGCGACGTCCCGATCGTGCTGATCACCGTGGTCGGCGACGAGCCGCTGCGGCAGAGCGCGCTCGAGGCCGGGGTCATCGATTTCCTGGTCAAGCCGATCCGCCCGCGCGAACTGCGCGCGCGCTGCAACAACCTGCTGCAGCTGCGGCGCCACAGCCAGAGCGTGCGCCAGCGGGCACTGTCGCTGGAACAGCGGCTGCTGGCCAGCATGCACGAGGTCGAGGAGCGCGAGCGCGAGACCCTGTCGCGGCTGGCGCGCGCCATCGAGTACCGCGACGCCGGCACCAGTGCCTTCCTCGAGCGCATGGCGCATGTCGCCGGGCTGATCGCCGACGAACTGGGGCTGCCCAGCGAGGACGTGCGCACCATCGAGATGGCCGCGCCGCTGCACGACATGGGCAAGATCGCCATACCCGATTCGATCCTGCTCAAGTCGGGCAAGCTGGACGAGGACGAGCTGGCGGTCATGCGCCGCCACCCGCGTATCGGCCACGAGCTGCTCAGCGGCAGCAACAACCGCTTCATCCAGATGGGCGCGACCATCGCCCTGCGCCACCACGAGCGCTACGACGGCAGCGGCTACCCCGACGGCCTGGTGGGCGAGGACATCCCGCTGGAAGCGCGCATCGTCGCGGTGGCCGACGTGTTCGACGCGCTGCTGTCGCCGCGGCCGTACAAGGAGGCCTGGTCGATGGACGCCGCGCTGGCCTACCTCTACGCCCAGCGCGGGCGCCTGTTCTGCCCGCGCTGCGTGGATGCGCTGCTGCAGGCGCGCGAGCGGCTGGAGCAGGTCTGCGCCCGCTACTCGGCGGCGTTCCCGAGACCGGAAGCCTGACATGACGAGCGCGTTCGCCTGGCTGCGCCAGCGCCTGCGGCAACGCGGGGACAGCGAGCACGCGCAGGCGCTGGTGCGCATCGTGATGATCGCGCTGATCCTGTGTTACGTGCTGTTGTCGGCCAAGCGCTGGAGCCTGCCGCCGGGGCAGCTGCAGCTGGTGATCACCCTGATCCTGATCGCCCAGGGCCTGTCGCTGGTGCTGATGGGCTGGCTGCTGTGGAAGCCGGGACGCTCGGACCTGCGTCGGATCCTGGGCATGGTCGACGACTACGCGCTGATGTCCGCGGCGATGAGCACCATCGGCGAGCCGATGGCCTGCATCTACGTGGTGGTGATGTGGGTCACCGTCGGCAACGGCATGCGCTTCGGCAACCGCTACCTGATGCTGGCCGTGGTCATGGCCACCACCAGCTTCGGCATCACCCTGGCGCTGAGCGACTACTGGCAGCGCAACCTGGCGCTGGGTATCGGCCTGCTGGTCGGGCTGGCGGCGATCCCGCTGTATTTCTCCAGCCTGTTGCGGCAGTTGACCCGGGCGATGGCCGAGGCGCGCCGCGCCAGCGACGCCAAGAGCCGCTTCCTGGCCAACATGAGCCACGAATTCCGGACCCCGCTCAACGGTCTGTCCGGCATGACCGAACTGCTCGCCACCACCCGCCTGGACGAAGAGCAGCGCGAGTGCCTGGGCACGATCCAGGCCTCGGCGCGGACCCTGCTGGCGCTGGTGGAGGAAGTGCTGGACATTTCCGCGATCGAGGCCGGCAAGCTGCGCATCAACGCCCGCGATTTCTCGCTGGCCGAGCTGGTGCACTCGATCGGCCTGATCCTGGCCCCGCAGGCGCGCGCCAAGCGCCTGGACTACCGCGTGTTCGTCGAGTCCGGGGTGCCCGACGGGCTGCATGGCGATGTGGGCCACCTGCGCCAGATCCTGCTCAACCTGGCCGGCAACGCGGTCAAGTTCACCGACCATGGCCAGGTGGAAATCCGGGTGTCGGTCAGCCAGTCGGGGCAGGACGTGCCGCTGCGGCTGCGCTTCGAGATCCTGGATACCGGCATCGGCGTGCCGGCTGCGCTGCGGCCGCGGCTGTTCGACGCTTTCGAGCAGGCCGACGTGTCCATGGCCCGGCGCCACGAGGGCACCGGACTGGGCACGGCCATCGCCAAGGGCCTGGCCCAGGCCATGGGCGGCGAGATCGGCTACCGCGAGAACCTGCCGGCCGGCAGCTGCTTCTGGGTGGAGCTGCCGCTGGGCCGGGCACTGGCCACGCCCGTGGCCGAGGGCGGGGCGGTGCCGGGCAGCGAGGCCGCGGCCGCCGAGGACCCCGGCAACGTCATCGCCTTCACCGACCCGTTCCGCCGCCACCGCGCGCGCGTGCGCAGCCTGGACATCCTGGTGGCCGACGACCACGAGGCCAACCGCATGGTGCTGCAGCGGCTGCTGCAGAAGGCCGGCCACCGCGTCACCTGCGTGCACGGCGCCGAGGAGGCGCTCGATGCCATGGCCGCGCGCGAGTTCGACGTGGCCATCACCGACCTGCACATGCCCGGCATGAGCGGGCTGGACCTGCTCCGGGAGCTGCGGGTGATGCAGGCCGGTGGCGGACCGCGCACGCCGGTGGTGATCCTCAGTGCCGATGTCACGCCCGAGGCCATCCAGCGCTGCAACCAGGCCGGGGCGCATGCGTTCATGGCCAAGCCGGTGGTGGCGGCCCGGCTGCTGGAGACCATGGCCGACATCGCCAGCGGCGCGGCGGCCGGCAGCCGCGACATGGCCGCGGTGATTCCCACCTTCGCCGACGGCGACGCGGTGCTCGATACCGGCGTGCTCGACGAGCTGACCGCGCTGGGCATGGGCAAGGGCTTCGAGCGCGAGTTCGTGCGCCAGTGCCTGGAGGACCTGGAGAGCGGCATCGGCGCCTTGCCCGGCGATGCGCAGGGCGAGGACTGGACGCGGCTGCGCGAACACGCCCATGCGATCAAGGGCGTGGCCGCCAACCTGGGGTTGCTGAAAGTCGCCCGGCAGGGGGGAGAGTTGATGCGCATGGCCGACTGGCAACTCAAGGGCGAATGGAAGCCGCTGCACGCGCGCATCGGTGCCGCGCTGCAGGAGGGACGCCAGGCGCTGGACGCGCGCGCCCAGGGGCGCGCGCAATCGCACGACGACGTGACCGGCTGAGTTCCATCGCCGTCCCGGTGCGGTTCAACCCCGCACCTGGCCGCTGCGGCGGGTCTGCGCCTTGACCAGCCGGTCCATGGTGCGCAGCGACTTCTCGTCCAGCGCCAGCGCCGCATCCACCCAGACCCGGGTGATGTCCATCAGTTCCTGGTAGTCGACCCGGTTGGAAATGCCGCGTACCGCGTTCATCGCCAGGTACGACTGCGGGATGCGCTGCTGCTGCCGGATCAGGTCGTTGACCGCCTGTTCGCCGTGGCCGCGCGGCACCAGGATGTCGACCACGCCCATGGCATGCATTTCCTCGGCGCTGTACACACGGCCCTCGAGGATGATGCGCTCGGCCAGCTGCGGCGACACTCGCCGGCTCAGGAAGTTGTAGGCGCCCATGCCCGGGAACAGGCCGAACAGCACTTCGGGCAGGCCCATGCCGACGCCTTCCTCGGCGACGATGGTGTGGCAGGACAGGGCCATCTCCAGGCCGCCGCCGAGCGCATCGCCCTGCAGCAGGGCGATGGTGCGGAAGCTGCCGTCCAGTCCGGCATGGAAACGGTACACGCCGTCGACGCAGCTGCGCGCGTAGCGCAGCAGGCCGTCGCCGTCGCACGCGCGGATCAGCGCGGAGAACACGTCCAGGTCGCCGCCGAGGTTGAAGGCGTCGGCCGCCGACGCCAGCACCAGGTGGCGCAGGCGCCCGGGACGGGCCTGCGGGTCGCCAGTGATGCCGTCCAGGTAGGCGTGCATCTCGGTCATCAGCGGCTTGCGGAAGCAGGGGCGCACGCCGGGGCCGGCGTCGGCGTGCATGTGCAGCCAATGCACGTCGCCGACCGCGTCGTCGTGCACACGGATGGTGGAGTAGGGGGTGGCGTAGTCGGTGGCGGGGGTGCCGACGGGCAACAGTTCGATCGCGTTCATGGGCTGGGTCCTTGCAGGAGGCCCGCAGAATCGGAAGCGTGGGCGGCGGGCCGGACGCTGGCACTCCGCGATCCTACACGCGCCATGGTCCGGCGCATGCGCAAAGGCCCCGCCGGGGGCCGGCGGGGCCTTCAGGGGCACGGCTGGACAGGCGGGCTTCAGCCGGCCGGCGGGGCGTCGCGCAGTTCGCGGCGCAGGATCTTGCCGACGTTGGTCTTGGGCAGCTCCTTGCGGAACTCGACGATGCGCGGGTGCTTGTAGCCGGTCAGGTTGGCGCGGGCGAACTCCTTGACCTGCTCCTCGGTCAGGTTCGGGTCCTTCTTGACGATGACCACCTTGACCACCTCGCCGGATTTCTCGTTCGGCACGCCGACCGCGGCCACTTCCAGCACGCCGGGCATCATCGCGATGACGTCCTCGACCTCGTTCGGGTACACGTTGAAGCCGGACACCAGGATCATGTCCTTCTTGCGGTCGACGATGTAGAAGAAGCCCTTCTCGTCCATGCGCGCCATGTCGCCGGTATGCAGCCAGCCGCCGGCGTCCATCGCCTTGGCGGTCTCGTCAGGGCGGTGCCAGTAGCCCTTCATCACCTGCGGGCCGCGGATGCACAGCTCGCCGACCTCGCCGACCGCGAGCATGTTGCCGTCATCGTCCTTCACGCAGGCGTCGGTGGACGGAATCGGCAGGCCGATGGCGCCGTTGTACTCGGCCAGGTCCAGCGGGTTGATGCAGGCCGCCGGCGAGGTCTCGGTCAGGCCGTAGGCCTCCACCAGGGTGGTGCCGGTGATCTTCTTCCAGCGTTCGGCCACCGCCCGCTGCACCGCCATGCCGCCGCCCAGGGTGACCTTGAGCGAGGAGAAGTCCACATCCTCGAAGCCGGGCGTGTTGAGCAGGCCGTTGAACAGCGTGTTGACGCCGGTGATGGCGGTGAAGCGGTTGTTGCGCAGCTCCTTGACGAAGCCCTTCATGTCGCGCGGGTTGGTGATCAGGTGGTTCAGGCCGCCCAGCTTCATGAAGACCAGGCCGTTGGCCGTCAGCGCGAAGATGTGGTACAGCGGCAGCGCGGTGATGATCACCTCCTCGCCGGGCTTGACCCCCGAGGCGGAGATCCATGCCGACGCCTGCTGCATGTTCGCCACCAGGTTGCGGTGGGTCAGCATGGCGCCCTTGGCCACCCCGGTGGTGCCGCCGGTGTACTGCAGGAAGGCGATGTCGTCGTGGCTGATCTCCACCGGCGGCATGGGGTGGCGCGCACCCAGGCGCAGCGCCTCGCGGAAGCGGATCGTGCCCTTGATGCGGTAGTCGGGCACCATCTTCTTGACGTACTTGAGCACGAAATTGACGATCGCGCCCTTGGGGAAGCCGAGCATGTCGCCCAGCCCGGTGGTGATCACCTGCCTGACCGGCGTGTCGGCGATCACCTGCTGCACCGTGTCGCCGAAATTGTCCACCACCACCAGCGCCGAGGCGCCGGAATCGACCAGCTGGTGCTTCAGCTCGCGCGGGGTGTACAGCGGGTTGACGTTCACCACCGTCAGGCCCGCGCGCAGGATGCCGAAGGTGGCGATCGGGTACTGCAGGCAGTTGGGCATCATCACCGCCACGCGGTCGCCCTTCTTCAGCTGCAGCTCGCCCAGCAGGTAAGCGGCAAACTGGGTCACCAGGGCATCGGCCTGCCCGTAGGTCAGCACCTTGCCGAAGTTGGAGTAGGCGGGACGGTCACGGAACTTGGCTACGGAGGCATCGAACACCGCGGCCACGGAGCGGAATTCATCGACGTCGATCTCGGCCGGCACGCCGGCGGGATAACTCTGCAGCCAGGGACGTTCCTGATTCATCTTCCCCTCCAGGAAATGGTTGTGGTCTAGTTGGTATGGCGGCCATGCGCCGACGGTGGCCGTTGCCGCAGCATACCGTCCAGAATGGAAAAGGCGAAGGGAGCGATGATCCGAACGGTCTTCAACTGCGTGCGTATTGCGCTGATCGTGCTGCTGCTGTGCGCCTGCACGCGGCAGGCGCCGGAGCAGCGTCTGCGCGACACCGTGGCGCGGATGCAGGCCGCGGTGGAACAGGGCGAACCGCGCGATTTCATGGCGGGTGTCGCCACCGACTTCATCGGCAATGACACCCTGGACCGCGCTGGCCTGGACCGGTTGCTGCGCGCGCAACTGCTGCTCAACGCCCGGGTCGGCGCACGCACCGGCCCGCTGCGGGTCGAGATGGGGCAGGGGGCTACCGCGACCGTCCGCTTCAGCGTGCTGCTCACCGGGGGCGACGGCCGCTTCCTGCCCGAGCGCGGGCAGCTGCAGCAGGTCACCAGCCACTGGCGGCAGGTCGACGGGCAGTGGCAGCTCTACGGCGCCAGCTGGTCGCCGGCGGTGGACTAGCATCGGCGGGCGTCGCCGCTCGGCCGCGTCGTCCGCCGCCGGAGCACTCGCGGGGGCACCCGCATGCCCGGCGCCTGCCGGCGACGCCCGTGCATGGACGCGGGGGAAGGCGCCGGTCGCCACGATTGCAATCCTGGACAGGTACCTGAATGGAGCCCGGTGGCCGGGTGGTTTCGTCATCCGCCACTCGCGCCTGGCTGTTTATGCTGCCCGCGCAATCCACGCCGGCACGGCCGGCACCAGACGGAGATTCCCCGATGACCACCCGCACCGTTATCCGCAACCTTTCCATCGGCCTGGTGACCGCCGCCGTGCTGTCGGCCTGCGCCACCGGCGGCTCCTATGTGCAGAGTGATCCGTACGGCAACCCCACCCAGCAGCAGAACCGCACCGGCAAGGGCGCGCTGATCGGTACCGCCATCGGCGTGGCCGCGGGCCTGCTCAGCGGCGACAACGCCACCGAGCGCCGCCAGCGCGCCATGGTCGGCGCCGGCATCGGCGCGCTGTCCGGTGCCGCCATCGGCAACTACCAGGACCGCCAGGAGCGCGCCCTGCGCGAGCGCACCGCCAACACCGGCATCGACGTGCAGCGGCAGGGCGACAACATCACCCTGAACCTGCCCGACGGCATCACCTTCGATTTCAACAAGACCACGCTCAAGCCGCAGTTCTACGGCGCCCTCAACGGTGTCGCGGCGACCCTGGCCGAATACAACCAGACCATGATCGAAGTGGTCGGCCACACCGACAGCATCGGCAGCGACGCGGTCAACAACCGCATCTCCAAGGAACGCGCCGACGCCGTGGCCGCCTACCTCGCCGCGCAGGGCGTGCAGCGCGAGCGCATCGAGACCCTGGGCGCCGGCAAGAACTACCCGATCGCCAGCAACGACACCGATGCCGGCCGCGCGCAGAACCGCCGCGTCGAGATCCGCGTCATTCCACTGCGCTCGTGACCGGCGCGTAGTACCCCCCCGGAAGCGCCGCGCATGCGGTGCTTCCGCTTTTCGCGGTTTGCGCCGCCGGTTCCACTTCCGGCCGTCGCCGGGAATCATCCTGCGGTCAACACCACCGTCGCAGGCCGTGCGCGAGAGCGCCACGTCGGGAGCCGGGTCATTCCACTGTGGTCGTGACCAGTGCGCCGCCGGCCTCAGCCCGGGTCGTCGGCGATCACCACGCTGTTGCGGCCGTTGCCCTTGGCCAGGTACAGCGCCGCGTCGGCGCGCGAGAACCAGTCCTGCCAGTACTGCTCGCCGGCATACATGGCCGCACCGAGCGAGATGGTGATGCCGCCGCCCGGGCCGTGCAGCAACTGCTGCACGGATTCGCGCACCCGCTCGGTGAAGCTGGCCAGCGACTCGCGGCTGCCGGCCTCGGCCAGGATCACGAACTCCTCGCCGCCGAAGCGGAACACCTTGTCCTGCTCGCGCAGCTCCAGCCGCAGGATCGCCGCCAGCTCGACCAGCACGTTGTCGCCGGCGGTGTGCCCGTAGTGGTCGTTGACGTCCTTGAAATGGTCGATGTCCAGGATCACCAGCGCATGCCGGAAACGCCCGTTGCGGGCGCTGCCGATTTGCTGCACCAGGGTCTTTTCCAGCGCGCGGCGGTTCGGCAGCCCGGTCAGCTCGTCCAGCGACGCCAGCTGTTCCAGTCGCGTGCGGTCGCCCTGCAGTCGCCGCGAGAAGCGGAAACCGAACCCCAGGATGAGCGCCATCACCACCAGCGCCTGCAGGTCCAGCGCCGGTCTGCGCAGCACGCCGGGGATCAGCAGCAGCCCGGCCACCAGCAGCAGGTTCGCCGGCGTGGCGATGCGGTTGTGCACCAGGAAGAAGTTGGCCATCAGCGTCAGCAGCGACCACGGCAGGGCGCGGTGGCCCAGTTCGCCGGCGGCCAGCAGGCAGCCGGCCACGTTCACCAGGCACAGCAGCAGGCCGGCGCTGGACAGCTGCGCCGCGCGCTTGTGCACCAGCCAGGTGGCGACCACCGCCGGCACCGCGCAGGCCAGTGCCGCAAGTGCCTGCAGCGGCAGCCGCTGCCACGCCAGCCAGCCGGCGAACGCCAGCAGCGCCAGGGCGGCGACCGGGGCAATGGTGCGCAGCGGGGCACTGCGCAGCTCACGCGGCAGCGAAGAGGGCGTCGGCGATCCGGCGGCGGGTTTCATGGCCTTGGCAACATAGCAAGTATGGCGCTGTCGTTCTCTCACCCAGTACGCATCTTCGGCCGCCCGCCGCGGCAGCAGCGGGGGGGGGGGGGCGCCCACCCCTTGCTTCCGGCCCATCCGGCCGCTCCCCCGGCGGTGCTAGATTCGGTTGCCGCCAGCATCCGGCCGGCACCATTCCAGCGCATGAGGGACACCATGAGCATCCGTTTCACCGCCTGGTCCGCGGCACTGGCCGCGGCCGCTGCCGCCGTGTTGCCCAGCATGCCTGCGCATGCCGAATACGCCAAGCCGCCGGCCGAACTGTTGAAGGTATTGACGGCGCCGCCACCGCCGATGCCCAGCGTCGACCCTACCGGCAGGCGCCTGCTGCTGACCACCAGCCAGACCTATCCGTCGATCAGCCGCGTCGCCCGGCCGTACCTGAAGCTGGCCGGGCTGCGCCTGGAGCCCGGCAACCGCAGCCGCCACGATACCCCGGGCGGCTACGGCATCCCCGCCTGCGTGGCCGACTTCACCCTGGTCGATATCGCCAGCGGCGAACACACCCGCGTGCCGCTGCCGGGCGACGCCTGTGCCGGCGGGGCGCTGTGGTCGCCGGATGGCCGCCGCTTCGCCTTCCAGAACGTGGTCGCCGACGCGGTGCAGCTGTGGGTGGGCGATGCCGCCAGCGGCCAGGTCCGGCAGGTGCCCGGCGTGCGCCTGAACCCCATGTTCGGCAGTACCGTGCAGTGGCTGGACGGCGGCAGCCGCCTGCTGGTCAAGCTGGTGCCGGCCGAGCAGGGGCCGGCGCCCGCCGGTGACGACGTGTACGGCCCGGACGTACAGGAATCGCTCGGTGCCAAGGGCGAGAGCAGCACCTACGAAACCCGCGACACCCTGGCCAGCGCCCATGACGAACGCCTGTTCGCCTACTACGGCCTGTCGCAGCTGGCGGTGGTCGAGGCCGGCTCCGGCGAGGTCCGCGCGGTGGGCGCGCCGCAGCTGTACAACGGCGTCAACGGCGCGCCCGACGGCGTGCATGTGCTCACCCAGACCCTCAAGCCGCCGTTCTCGCACGCGGTCACCTACCAGCGCTTCGGCTACGACGTGGACGTGCTGGACGTGACCACCGGCAAGCGCACCCGCATCGCCTCGCTGCCGTTGGCCGAGCGCGTGCCGGTGCACGGCGTGCCGGAGGGGCCGCGTGATTTCGACTGGCGCGCGACCGACCCGGCCACCCTGGTATGGGCCGAGGCGCTGGACAAGGGCGACTGGAATGTCAGCGTGCCGCAGCGCGACCGGCTGATGCTGCAGTCGGCACCGTTCACCGCCGCGCCGCGCGAGATCGCCCGCACCACGCAGCGCTATGCCGGCTTCGACTGGACCGCGCAGCCGCAGCGCAGTTTCCTCAGCGAGTACGACGAGAACCGCCACTGGCGGCAGACCCGCATCGTCGACATCGACGACCCCAAGCAGGCCGCGCGGCTGCTGTGGGACCTGTCCAGCGATGAGCTGTATGCCGACCCCGGCACCTTCGTCTACCAGCGCCTGGGCAACGGCGCGGTGGTGGTGCGCGAGGAGGACGGCAAGGTATTCCTGCGCGGGCAGGGCAGTTCGCCGCAGGGCGACCGCCCGTTCCTCGACCGCCTGGACCTGGCCACGCTCAAGAGCGAACGCCTGTTCCGCAGTGCGGCCGATGCCTACGACCAGTTCCTCGGCTTCACCGCCGAACCGGGCCGCTACCTCACCTGGCACCAGTCGGTGATCGATCCGCCCAATGCCTGGCTGCGCGAGCTGGGGGCGCGCGCTGCCACGGCCCGCGACGGCGAGGCCCAGTACGCCGCCGAAGGCCGCCGGCTGACCCGGGTCGCCGACCCCACCCCGGAAGTGCGGCAGATCCAGAAGCGGCTGGTCACCTACAAGCGCGCCGACGGCGTCGACCTGTCCTTCACCCTGTACACCCCGCCGGGCTACAAGGAAGGGCAGCGCCTGCCGGCCATCCTGTATGCCTATCCAGCCGATTTCGCCAGCAGCGCGCAGGCCGGGCAGGTGTCCGGCTCGCAGCAGACCTTCACCCGCCTGGCGCCCTACCGGCTGATGCTGCTGGCCGGCTACGCGATCATCGACAATGCCTCGTTCCCCATCGTCGGTGACCCGAAGACGGCCTACGACACCTACCTGGAGCAGCTCACCGCCGACGCCAGGGCCGCGGTGGACAAGGCCGTCGAGCTGGGCGTGGTGGACCGCAACCGCATCGGCGTCACCGGGCACAGCCACGGCGGCCTGATGACCGCCAACCTGATCGCCCACACCGACCTGTTCAAGGCCGGCGTGGCCACCAGCGGCTCGTACAACAAGACCTTCACCCCGTTCGGCTTCCAGAACGAGCGCCGCTCGGTGTGGCAGGCGCAGGATGTGTACCTGAAGGCCTCGCCGTACTTCTATGCCGACAGGATCAAGCTGCCGCTGCTGCTGGTGCACGGCGAGGACGACGCCAACCCCGGCACCGAGCCGTTCCAGTCGCGCAAGCTCTACCAGGCGATCCGCGGCAATGGCGGTACCACCCGCCTGGTGATGCTGCCGCACGAGCCGCACTGGTACACCGCGCTGGAATCCAACGCGCAGCTGGTGGCGGAAATGCTGGCCTGGTTCGACCGCTACGTGAAGAACGCACCGGCACAGGCGGCCGCGGACAAGTAAGCTGCCAGGCGGATGCTGCCGTACGGGAAGCCCGTGCATGCGGGCTCCCGTCCCGCGTACCGGAATCCGCGCCAGCCACGCGCGTGGCCTGTACCTCGAGATCCTACTGTCGCCTTGGCTGTCCGCCGCCCGTATCCACGCTGGAGGGTGGGGGGCTGGCAGCCCCGGACGCGACTGGGGACCACCGCCATGCCGGTGCGCAGCCCCGTGACGGCGACGGGCAGTGGGAAGGCCGGCTTCTTCATCAGCACGTCCAGACAACGTGCCGGTCGCGCGCCATGCCAGGGTGCCAATCCCTGGCATGGGGGGGATGTCCGCACCGCCGGGGAATGCAGCATCGCCGGATGCATCGAGGGCACGGTCGCGCACCGTGGCGGTCCCATCGTGGTCGACAGCGGCGGTGCGCGGCGCAGTGTTGCTCGCCGCGATTGATTGATTCGGATCACTTCGATCGAGCGGCCGGCGGTTCATACTCGTGTCGTCCCTTCACGATGGCGGGGTTCGGCATGCGGCTGGGTTCGCGTTCACTGATCATTCCGGTGGTGTTGGCCGGATTCCTGTTGCCGGCACTGGCGGTTCCGCGCAGCACCTGGCCGACAACGGCCATGCTCAGCCTGGGCTCGGGCGTCACCGCGGTTTCGCTGATGGCACTGGCCGCGGTGCTCGGCGCGCGCTGGAAGATCGTCGAGTCGCTGTTCGATGGCCTGGACCGCGTGTACGAGACGCACAAGTGGCTGGGTGTGTGGGCGCTGGTGTTCGCCTCGATACACCTGGTCTTCAAGGCGGGTGTGCAGGCGTGGGAGGTGGCGCCGATCCTGGCGCTGCCCGGGCCAGTGACGCGCCTGGTCCGCCAGCTCAGCTTCGTGGCGATCATGCTGATCGTGCTGCTGGCGCTGAACCGCAAGATCCCGTATCGCAGCTGGCGCTGGTGGCACAGGCTGTCCGGGCCGCTGTTCCTGATCGTGATCGCGCACTGGCTCAGCTTCAAGTCGCCCATCGTGCTGGGCAGCCCGGCCGGCGTGTGGCTGGCACTGCTGTCGCTGCTCGGCGTGGCGGCGGCGTTCTACAAACTGCTGTTGTATCCGCTGTGGTCGCGGCACGCGCGCTACCGGCTGGATGCGGTGTCCTCGACCGGCAATGCGGTCTACCTGCAGCTGCGGCCGGAGGGCAGGGGATTCCGTTCCAACCCGGCCAGTTCGCCTTCCTGTCGTTCGAGCACGACGGCCTGCGCGAGCCGCACCCTTTCACCATTGCCAGCGCCGGACGCACCGATGGAGGCATCGCTTTCATGGTGCGTGCGCTGGGCGACTACACCGAGCGCCTGGTGCGCGAGGCCAGGCCGGGCCTGCTGGCCGAGGTGTATGCGCCGTTCGGGCGTTTCCTGCGGGCGCCGGACGATGGCCGGGAAATCTGGATCGCCGGCGGTGTCGGCGTGACGCCGTTCATCTCCTGGCTGCAGGATGCCGATGCGGTGGGGCTGGAGCGGGTGACCTTCTTCCACTTCTACACCCCCGGACGCGAGCTTCCCGAGGTGCTGGACCTGCAGGGCCTGGCCGCGCGGCGCGGGGTCGAGCTGGTCGAGATCGCCACCGGCCCGGGCGATGCCGGGTTCCGCAGTCGCTTCACCCGGTTGGTCCAGGAGAGCGGGGCATCGGCGCCGAGCATCCATTTCTGCGGTCCGGGCGGACTGCTGAAGCAGGTACGCCAGCTGATGCGCGAAACCGGGGTGCCGGAAGACCGCCTGCACCGCGAACTGTTCGAGTTCCGTTGATGCCGTCAGCAGCGCGGGGCAGGGCGCACGCGCGGAGGGCATGACGGCAACAGGTGCAGGCTCTCCGGACGGAACGGCGGCCGATGCAATGGCGGAACGATTGCCCCATGCCGGCCCGCAACCCGCAGGTGTTGGCCGGCGGGGCGACATCCGGCGAACGATTAGGGCGGCTGCGTGCAGTCGTCCGTTCGCTCTGATGCCGGCCGCCATCGAACGTCGTGTCGCCGGGCGCACAAACCCGGAAGGGATGCGATGTGCGCGTTGGCCATCACGTGCCGGTGTCGTGCGGACGACCGCCTTGCCGGTGCACTGCCGGCATCTGCACAAGCACGCGCGATCGATACCGGATACCGGTTCTTTCACCGGCCGCAATCGCCTCAGACAGGTTCGTGATGGAATGTCGGGATGCTGCGCATTGCACGGTGAATTGCCGGATTGAAAGCATGAATCCAGCCTGTTTTCGCATCTTCACAGCCCATCCACGTGTGCCAACATCAGCTGAAGGCGTGGTCATTGCATCCACAAAAAGGCCGCTATATTCCAGGCTCCCCCGACGAAGCAGGAGTGGAATGTTCATGACCCGACAACATCTCAAGAGCGCAGGCATGCTGGGTGTCGCACTCGTCGCCACCCTCGGCCTTGGCGCCTGCGCGACCTACAAGAACGAGTTCGCCAACATCAACAGCCGCCTCGACCAGCTCGACGCGAAAGTGCAGGGTGCGGCGCAGAGTGCCGAATCGGCCAACCAGTCCGCGCAGCGCGCCAACCAGCGCCTGGACCAGATCGAAGGCCGCGTCCAGCAGCTTGAAACCGCCCCGCGCCGCGCTGCGCGCGGTTGATCGTTTCGCACCCCGCGTGGTGCATCCATGTACCCGGTTCCAGTGGCCGGCCACGGCCACTGGATCCGCTTCCCCACGCGCTCGACGTATCCAGGGAGAGCCCCTTCCGCATGTACCGACACGCTGCAATCCGCGCCTTCCGCGCGAGCGCGCTGGCCCTCGCCCTGGCCTGCGCCGGCGTCGCCACGGCTAGCGCCCAGGACACGGCCGGCGCCCAAGACACCGCCGGCGTGGCCGCGGCCGCCGTCGATGAGCTGCCGCCGGGGCAGGAAGTGTCCGATACGGTGATCGCGCTGGCTGGCTGGGCGGTGGCCACCCGCGACACCGAAGGCTATCCGTTCGCGATCATGGACAAGGCCGCGGCGCAGATCCTGGTGTTTGGGGGTGACGGCCGGCTGCGCGGCGCGGCGCCTGCGCTGTTCGGCTCGGCGGTCGGCGACCATATCGCCCCGGGCATCGCCGGGCTGGCACTGCGCGAGATCCCCGGCCGCGACCGCACCACGCCTGCCGGTCGCTTCGTCGGCGGCTACGGTCCCTCGCTGGATGCCGGCCGCGTGTTGTGGGTGGATTACGACTCTGCGGTATCGATCCATCCGACCGCCACCGGCGTGCCCGCCGAACGACGCCCGGAACGGCTGGCCTCGCCGACACCGGACGACAACCGCATCACCCATGGCTGCATCAACGTCTCGCCGGCGTTCTACGAGCAGGTCGTGCGCCAGACGTTCGAGCGCGGCGGCGTGTTCTACATCCTCCCGGACAAGGAACCGCTGGCTAAGACGTTCCCGGCGTTCGCGCAAAGCCGCACGGCTGCGCAGGGCGGCGGCAAGGACGCCGGACGCGCCAGCCACTGAGGCGCGCCAGGCTTGCGCGGACGGGCGGACGCCGCCACTGCCGCGCGCTGGAGCGCTGGCGACGCCCCGGTCGCGCGCCACGAGCACCCTCCACGCGCCGGCGCTGTGCACGCGGCGCCATTAGCCAACAGCTTCGAAGGCCGGGTGATAGCTCACTTCGGCGACCGGTATTTTTCCGGCCAGCGGCAAGGCCTGGAAATACGCCGCGGGGACACACGGCAGTACCAGTTGTGGGCATGCCCGGAACCCGAAGCGCGCGTAGTAGCGTGGATCGCCCAGCAGCACGCAGCCAGCGCCGCCCATCGTTTCCAGCCGCCGGATGGCTGCGGCCATCAGCGCCGCGCCGATGCCGTGGCCCTGCCGGTCCGGGCGCACCGAGATCGGACCCAGCCCATACCAGCCGGTGTCGCCCGAGGACAACGTCACCGGCGACAGCGCGACATGGCCGACCAGGTCGTCGCCCTCCAGCGCCACCAGCGAAACGCACAGCTGCCCGGCCTCGCGCAATGCACCGACGATGAACTGTTCGGTGTGGCTGGCATGCGCAGCGTTGGCGAACGCCGCCCCGGTGACGCGGGCGATGGCGTCCACGTCGCCGGGCGTTTCATCGCGGATGATCGGGTTCATGGGGCGGTCCGGTGAATGAGTCGCCCAGGCTGTCTTTCCGGTTGCGCAGGGCATTGCAGGCATGCGCGTGGGTACCGTCGGCGAGGGCTTTGCGTCGCGGCAGGGTGCCGTGGCGGCGATTCCGTGTCCACCCGCTGGCCAGCGCTCAGCGTGACGCGTCTGCCGACAGTGCCCAGGCGGCCACCAGCCAGGCGATGCCCATCGACATGAGCCACATGCCGATACCGGCAGCCGAGAACTGGCCCGCGAGCCACTCCTGCCAGCCGACGCGGAGCAGGGGCGTCTGCGCAAGTGCCCAACCGGCGGCGCCCGCGCCCATGGAAAGCCCCAGCCATAGCGGCCAGCGGAAGCTGCGGCGTGGCGGCAACCGTCGCATCACCCGGTCGCTGAAACCGTCGTCCGCAACCGGGCCTTCGAATTCGCGGCGCAGGAGCGTGCCCAGGTCGCGTTGTCGTGGATCATTCATGGGTGTGTTTCCTCGCTGTCGTCAGCGCGCCACGCCGCCAGGCATGCCTTGAGTTTGGCCTTGCCGCGCAGGGCGTGGGTTTTGACCGTGCCCAGCGGCATCGCCAGCACATAGGCCGCCTGGTCATGGCTCAGGCCCATCTGCACGCAATGCAGCAGCACGGCCTGTTCTGCAGTGGACAGGCGGCCCATACAGCGCTGCAGGTCCACCTGCAGGTCCACGCCGTCTGCCGGTGCCTGCAGCAGCGCCAGGCCTTCCGCTTCCGTGCGCTCGCGCTGTGTGGGTTGGCGGCGTGCCTGCAGGAAGCAGGTGTAGGCGATGCGGTACAACCATGTCGAGAACAGTGCGTCGCCGCGGAACTGGGCCAGCTTGCGCCAGGCCAGGAGAAAGGTGTCCTGGGCCAGATCGTCGGCCAGGGCATGGTCGCCATGCAGCAGCCGCCGCAACTGCGCGCGCACCATGCCCTGGTGCCGTCGCACCAGCTGCTCGAATGCCTGGCGGTCGCCGTGCCGGGCGCGTGCGGCCAGGGCCTGGTCCACGCGCGCGGCCGCGGCATTGTCAGCCACGCACGCCGTCCCGGCGGTCCAGGTAGGCGCTGGCCAGGTACCCCAGGCCGGTGGCCAGGGGCAGCAGGCCAATGCCCCACAGCTGGCTGACCGCCAGGCCGCTGTCGAACCCGCCGGGCAGGGCCAGGAACATTGCCATCAGCCCGAGCCCGCCGCCGACCAGGACCAGCCCGTGGCGCCGCTGGACGTCCGCCGCCGATGGCTGCAGCCACTGCGAGCCCAGGTCCACGCCCTTGTCGGCCAGCGCCAGCAGGGCGGTGTACCGGGCCTGGGTCTGCAGGTAGCGGTAGCGCAGCACGATCAGCACGATCAGCACGGGCGCGAGCATCACGACCAGGGGAATGAGGAGAAAGTCCATCGTATGGCTCCTTGTAGCGGTGGCAGGTGCGGGTAAGGACGGAAACGGGCGGAACGGAGATCCGGGGGGGCTGATCAGCGCGGCTGCGCGCTGGCCGCGAGCAGGTCCGCGATGCGTTCGGCGAGCATCCAGTTCTGGCTCTCGCCCTGGTTGCTGGTCAGTGCCACGGTTGCCCCGGTTTCCCAGACCATGGCCAGGTTGGCCGTGGTGCCCTCGATGCCGCCGGCATGGCCGCGGACATGCAGCCCGTGCGACAGCCGTTCGCCAAACCCGGCGGCATAGCCGCCGGGCCCGGCAGGCACCGGGTCGGCGAACATCCGTTCCAGGGTCGCCGGCGTGACCAGTTTGCCGGCACGCAGCGCCTGTGCGAACCGCAGCAGGTCGGCGTTCGTGGAGTAGCCCCCGCCGGCAGGGCCGCCCTTGTAGCCGAGCTTGAGCCACGCAGCCTTCCAGGTGCGGGAGAACAACGCGGCGCGGTAATAGCCGACCGCCAGCCGCGGCACCACTTCATCGAGCGTGTCGAAACCACTGTCGTGCATCTGCGCAGGGGCGAAGACGTTGCGCTGCAGGTACTGGTCGTAGGGCTCGGCAGAGGCTTTTTCGACGATGCGGCCGAGCAGCATGTAGCCGGCGTTGCTGTAGTTCCATCGGGTACCGGGTTCGGCGACGCGTGGTTGCCGCGCGATCAGGTCCAGGTAGTCACCCGGATCGACGAAACGCCGCGAATCGGCGAAGTACTCCGGTACCAGGAAATCCCCGAGCCCTGCGGTGTGGTGCAGCAATTGCCACAGGGTGATACGGCGCGCACTGGCCTGGTCGGGATACTCGGGCAGGTGCTGTGCCAGGGTGTCGTCCCACGACAGCTTGCCGGCCTCCACCAGCTGCGCGATGGCCACGGCGGTGAACATCTTGTTGATCGAGCCGATATGGAAGCGGGTGCGGTGATCGGCCGGCACGCCGAAGTTGCGTTCTGCAAGGCCGCGGCATTCGTCGAACACCACGCTGCCGGCCTGCTGCACGGTCAGGCAGCCGGAAAAGTCCTCGTGCTGCGCGAGGCGGTCGAGCGCGCCCCGCAGCAGGCGGGTCAGGCCGGCCCCAGTGGCGCCGCCCTGCGTCGGCCAGCCGGCATACAATCGTGGATCGTCCATCGGCAATGCCATCGCCTCGGACAGTCGTCCCGGGTTGTCCGGATCCCCGGTCAACCACAGCAATGCCGGCCTGCCGTCGCGGCGTGCCTTGACGGCGACGCCAAGTACGCCGGGATGCCGCGCATCGGTGCGCACATCGAACACCTCCAGTCCGCCGCCGTCGCGCGCGGCCGAGACCAGCCCGGCAACGAACGCGGCCTTGTCCTGATCGCCGATGGTGTCGGACAGGATGCCCGGCAGCCATTGCTCGAGCTGTGCCGGCGCGGCGCTGTCCACCTGCTGGAGCAGTTGCCGGGCGACGCGGCCCGTGGCGGTGTCCGGCAGCGTCGGGCGGGCATCGGTGGCGGCCAGCGCGGGGCCAGCGAACGCCAGCAGGGCCGCGGCTTGGCAGCCGGCGACGAGTCGCCGGCCGATCAGGCGCGCGCGACGGGAAAGGGGGCGGTGGGTGTGCATGCGTCCTCGCTGTCATGCCGCCATCGGGCGGGTTCATGGCTTGGATGCAGCAAGTGCGCGGTTTGGATTCAGCCGCTTTGCGGATGCGGCGGAAAGTGGGCGGGTGCCGGTCGGATGGCGTGGCCGGTGCGCGGTCGATCCCGGCGCCGCCCCCGGGCCGCCGTCGGCATGCCACTGGTGCGCCCCGCCAACGGGGCGCGCCAGTGGCCGGATGGATCAGCCGAGGATGCCCGGCAGGTCCAGCCCCTTTTCCTTCGCGCAGTCGAGGGCGATGTCGTAGCCGGCATCGGCGTGGCGCATGACCCCGGTACCCGGGTCGTTCCACAGCACGCGGGCGATGCGCCGGTCGGCGGCTTCGCTGCCATCGCAGACGATGACCACGCCGGAGTGCTGGCTGTAGCCCATGCCGACGCCCCCGCCGTGATGCAGGCTCACCCAGGTGGCGCCGCCGGCGACGTTGAGCATGGCGTTGAGCAGCGGCCAGTCGGACACCGCATCGCTGCCATCCTTCATCGCCTCGGTCTCGCGGTTGGGCGAGGCGACGCTGCCGCTGTCCAGGTGATCGCGGCCGATCACCACCGGCGCCTTCAGTTCGCCGTTGCGGACCATTTCGTTGAAGGCCAGGCCGAGCTTGTGGCGCAGGCCCAGGCCGACCCAGCAGATGCGCGCCGGCAGGCCCTGGAAGCTGATGCGCTCGCGCGCCATGTCCAGCCAGCGATGCAGGTGCGGGTCGTCGGCGATGATTTCCTTGACCTTGGCATCGGTGCGGTAGATGTCCTCCGGATCGCCGGACAGCGCCACCCAGCGGAACGGGCCGACGCCACGGCAGAACAGCGGGCGCACGTAGGCGGGCACGAAGCCCGGGAAGTCGAACGCATTCTCCAGGCCTTCGTCGAACGCCATCTGGCGGATGTTGTTGCCGTAGTCGACGGTCGGAATGCCCTGCGCGTGGAAGGCGAGCATGGCTTCCACGTGCACGCGCATGGCTGCCTTGGCGGCGTCGCGGACCTTCTCCGGGTGGGTCTTCTGTTCGGCCAGCCACTGCTCCACGCTCCAGCCGATCGGCAGGTAGCCGTGCACCGGGTCGTGGGCGCTGGTCTGGTCGGTGACGCAGTCCGGGCGCACGCCGCGGCGCACCAGCTCGGGCAGGATCTCGGCGGCATTGCCGAGCAGGGCGATGGACCTGGCTTCACCGGCGGCCGTGTACCTGGCGATGCGTGCCAGCGCGTCGTCGATGTCGGCGGCCTGTTCGTCCACGTAGCGGGTGCGCAGGCGGAAGTCGATGCTGCTCTGGCGGCATTCGATGGTCAGGCTGCTGGCGCCGGCCAGCGAGGCGGCCAGCGGCTGCGCGCCGCCCATGCCGCCGAGGCCGGCTGTGAGGATCCACTTGCCGGCGAGGCTGCCGCCGTAGTGCTGGCGGCCCATCTCGACGAAGGTCTCGTAGGTGCCCTGCACGATGCCCTGGCTGCCGATGTAGATCCACGAGCCGGCCGTCATCTGGCCGTACATCATCAGGCCTTTCTTATCGAGCGCGTTGAAGTGTTCCCAGTTGGCCCAGTGCGGCACCAGGTTGGAGTTGGCGATCAGCACGCGCGGCGCATCGGGGTGGGTGGGGAACACGCCGACCGGCTTGCCCGACTGCACCAGCAGGGTCTGGTTGTCGTCCAGCCGCTTGAGCGTTTCCAGGATCCTGTCGTAGCTCTCCCAGTCGCGCGCGGCGCGGCCGATGCCGCCGTAGACCACCAGCGAGGCCGGGTCTTCGGCCACCTCGGCGTCGAGGTTGTTCTGCAGCATGCGGAATGGCGCCTCGGTCTGCCAGGACTTGCAGTTGAGCGTGTTGCCGCGCGGCGCGCGGGGGCTGCGGGAAGGGTCGTGACGGGTGTTCATGCATCTCTCCGGGCGAAATCGAGGCAGGCGCGCAGTACCTGTTGCAGGGTGTCGCGCACCGCGGTGGCGTGGATGGGGTCGTAGAGCGTGGGCCAGCTGTGCTCGTCCACGTCGGCGGGCGCTGGCTCGTGCATGTAGCCGCGGCAGCCCAGTTCCATCTGCAGGGTGT
Organism: Stenotrophomonas acidaminiphila; assembly: GCA_002951995.1. NCBI lineage: Bacteria > Pseudomonadati > Pseudomonadota > Gammaproteobacteria > Lysobacterales > Lysobacteraceae > Stenotrophomonas > Stenotrophomonas acidaminiphila. The sequence goes on along the minus strand of CP019797.1, from coordinate 1,933,774 downwards.
GCACGCCGCCGGGAATGTCGCTGTAGTGGCGGGTGATCCAGCCGCCCTTGAAGCGGCCGTTGCGCACATGGCCCAGGCCGCTGAGCGCGCACAGGTTCTCGACCACGTCGGTCAGCGCGTTGTCGCAGGACGTGTCGGGCTCGCCGGTGGGGCCGGCGCTGCCGATGTTGAACTGCGGCAGCTCGCCGTCGAACAGGTGCGGGATGCGCGAGCGGATCGAGTGCGCGTCGTAGACCACCACGGTGGGGTGGCGCTGGCGCAGGCGCGCGATCTGCGCGGCCAGCGCGGCGTGATAGGGCGCGAAGTAGGCTTCGCGGCGGCGCGCGATCTCCGCATCGTCCGGTTCGTGGCCGGCGCGGTACAGCGGCTGGTTGTCGAAGGTGGTGGTCGGGCACAGCCCGGTGGTGTTCTGGCCCGGGTACAGCGAAACCCCGGACGGGTCGCGGTTGACGTCGATCACCGAGCGCGAGACCGCGGTGCGCACGCTGGTGGCGCCCAGGTCGCGGGCGAAGGCATACAGCTCATGCACCCACCAGTCGGCATCGCGCCGCGCCAGCCACGGCGACACGAAATGGCCGGCGAGTTCATCCGGCAGCCCGGTACCGGTATGCGGGAAGCTGACGATCAGCGGGGCATCGCCTTCGTGGATCTGCAGCCAGTCGGGATGGGAGTTCATGGCATGTCGTTGTCGTTGGCGGGAGGTGGCGGTTGCCTTCTCCCGCGGGAGAAGGTGGCGCGACGCGCCGGATGGGGGCGGGCGGATCGGGCGATGTCGGAACCATCCGCACTCCGTTCGCTCCCCGGCCCCGGCCCCGGCCTCGCGCCGCGGCCGGCGCGCTGGCGCAGCGGCGTTGGCAGTACGTCGAACCGGCGGTCGGCAAGCAGCCCTTCCTACCTTGATGGGAGAGGGGTCCGGCGTTTACTGCATCGTCTCCACCTGCGGCAGCACGCCCTCCAGCCCGCGGGCGAGCGCGCCAGCGCGCACCAGCGCGGTGGCGACCACCATGTCCGGGTGGAAGTAGCGGTCGTCCTGCAAGGTGGGCACCTGCGCGCGTACGCTGGCGCGCACGTTTTCCAGCGCGTCGCTGGAGCGCAGCGGGGCGTGGAAATCGCAGCCCTGCGCGGCGGCCAGCAGTTCGATGCCGACGACATTGGCGGCGTTCTCCGCCATCGCCAGCAGGCGGCGCGCGCCGTGCGCGGCCATCGACACGTGGTCCTCCTGGTTGGCCGAGGTCGGGATCGAATCGACGCTGGCCGGGTAGGCGCGCTGCTTGTTCTCCGACACCAGCGCCGCGGCGGTGACCTGCGGGATCATGAAGCCCGAGTTCAGGCCGGGCTTCGGGGTCAGGAACGCCGGCAACCCGCTCAGCGCCGGGTCGACCAGCATCGCGGTGCGGCGTTCGCTGATCGAACCGATCTCGCACACCGCCATCGCCAGCATGTCCGCGGCGAAGGCCACCGGCTCGGCATGGAAGTTGCCGCCGCTCAGCGCTTCGCCGGTATCGGTGAACACCAGCGGGTTGTCGGATACGCCGTTGGCCTCGATCTCCAGCGTGGTCGCGGCCTGGCGCATCACGTCCAGTGCCGCGCCCATCACCTGCGGCTGGCAGCGCAGGCAGTACGGGTCCTGCACGCGCACGTCGTTGTCGCGGTGCGATTCGCGGATGGCCGAGCCGGCCATCAGCGCGCGCAGCGCGGCGGCGGTGGCGATCTGCCCGCGCTGGCCACGGATCTGGTGGATGCGCGGGTCGAACGGCGTGTCCGAGCCCTTGGCCGCTTCCACCGACAGCGCGCCGGTGACCAGCGCGGCCTGGAACACGGTCTCGATCTCGAACAGTCCGGCCAGTGCGTAGGCGGTGGAGTACTGGGTGCCGTTGAGCAGCGCCAGGCCTTCCTTGGCGCCAAGCGTCAGCGGCGCCTGGCCGATCCGTGCCAGCGCATCGACCGCGGGCATCCGCACGCCATCGACGAAGGCCTCGCCGACGCCGATCATCACCGCGGCCAGGTGCGACAGCGGCGCCAGGTCGCCCGACGCGCCGACCGAGCCCTGGCACGGCACCACCGGCACGAAATCGTATTGCAGCAGTGCCTCCAGCAGCGCCAGGGTCTGCGGGCGGATGCCCGAGGCGCCCTGCGCCAGGCTGGTCAGCTTGAGCGCCATCATCAGCCGCACCACGTCGGCGGGCATCGGCTCGCCGACGCCGGCGGCGTGCGACAGCACGATATTGCGCTGCAGGGTTTCCAGGTCGTCGCGCTCGATGCGCACGCTGGCCAGCTTGCCGAAGCCGGTGTTGATGCCGTACACCGGCTCGCCCCGGGCGACGATGGCGTCCACCGCCTGCGCGCTGTGCAGCACCGCGGCCTGCGCCGCGGCGTCCAGGCGCACGCGGGCGCCGCGGTGGATCTGGCGCCACTGGGCCAGCGGAACATGGCCGGGACGAAGCGTGAGGGGCGAATTCATCGGGTTACTCCAGGTTCTCAAGGGTGGGTGCGGGGCTTGCCGCGCACGGGTTTTGGGGTTCCGCGGGTGCGGCGCCGCGGCGCATGGGGGCTGCCGGAATGGCCGCCCCGGGCGGGCCCGGGGCCTACGCTGCCGGTTCGCCGCGGAACACGCGCGCGTGCAGCGGGTTGAAGCCCATGCGGTAGACCAGGTCGGCCGGTGCGTCGATGTCCCAGATGGCAAGGTCGCAGTCCATGCCCGCGGCGAGCCGGCCGATGCGGTGGAAGCGGCCGAGCGCGCGCGCCGCTTCGCGGGTGAAGCCGGCGATGCATTCGTCCACGGTCATGCGGAACAGGGTCGCGCCCATGTTCATCGCCAGCAGCGGGCTGGTCAGCGGCGAGGTGCCGGGGTTGCTGTCGGTGGCCAGCGCCAGCGGCACGCCGGCCTGGCGCAGTTTCTGGATCGGCGGCACGGTGGTGTCGCGGGTGAAGTAGAACGCGCCCGGCAATAGCACCGCGACGGTGCCGGCCGCGCGCATCGCGGCGATCCCGGCTTCGTCCAGGTGCTCGATGTGGTCGGCCGACAGCGCGCCATGCCGTGCTGCCAGCTCGGCGCCATGCTGGTTGCTCAGCTGTTCGGCGTGGATCTTCACCGCCAGCCCGTGGCGGTGCGCGGCCTCGAATACCTGCGCGGCCTGTTCGCGCGAGAACGCGATGTTCTCGCAGAACACGTCCACCGCTTCGGCCAGGCCGTCGCCGGCGATGGCCGGAATCATCACCTCGCAGACCTCGTCGATGTACGCCTGCGGCTGCCGGCCCAGCGGCACCGCGTGCGCGCCGAGGAAAGTGGTCACCACGTCGACCCGGCGCAGCTGCGGCAGCTGCCGGGCAACGCGCAGCTGCTTGCGCTCGGCGTCCAGGGTCAAGCCATAGCCGGACTTGATCTCGACGGTGGTGACACCCTCGGCGAGCATCGCATCCAGCCGTGGCAGGGTGGCCGCCAGCAGCGCGGCGTCGTCGGCTTCGCGGGTGGCGCGCACGGTCGAGACGATGCCGCCGCCGGCGCGGGCGATGTCGGCATAGCTCACGCCCTGCAGGCGCTGCTCGAACTCGTTGGCGCGGTTGCCGGCGTAGACCAGGTGGGTATGGCAGTCGACCAGGCCGGGGCCCAGCCAGCGGCCGCCGCAGTCGATGCGCCGGGCGGCGTCGAAGGCCGGCGCGGCGGCGGCGGGGCCGACATGCACGATGCGCCCCTCGCGGGCGGCGACCACGCCGTCGCGCACGATGCCGAGGCCGCCGGCGGCCTCGTCGAGCGTCATCAGATGGGCGTTGTGCCAGACCGTATCGCAGTGCATGAGCACCCTTCCGCGTTTATTTGTATATACAATAATCACCACCCACGGAGAGTGTCCAGTGATGGCGAACGAGGTTTCCAGTCCGGTCCGTTTCCACGCCGCGCACGCCCTGCTGCCGCAGGGCTGGGCGCAGGCGGTGAGTATCGAATGTGCGCAGGGCCGCATCGTGTCGGTGACCGCCGATGCGCCGGCCGCGCCGGGCGCGCAGCCGCTGGGCGTGGTGGTGCCGGGGCTGGGCAACCTGCACAGCCACGCCTTCCAGCGCGCCATGGCCGGCCTGACCGAAGTCGGTGGTCGCGCGGGCGACAGCTTCTGGAGCTGGCGCGAGTTGATGTACCGCTTCCTGGACCGGCTGGGCCCGGATGAGTGCCAGGCGGTGGCCGCGCAGGCCTACATGGAAATGCTGGAATCGGGGTTCACCCGGGTCGGCGAGTTCCACTACCTGCACCACGCGCCCGATGGCCAGCGCTATGCCCGGCATGCGGAGATGGCCGCGCGCATCGCCGCGGCCGCGTCCGATACCGGGCTGGGCCTGACCCTGCTGCCGGTGTTCTACGCGCACAGCGATTTCGGCGGTGCCGCACCACTGCCGGCGCAGCGCCGGTTCCTGCATGACGTCGAGGGCTTCGCGGCGCTGCTGGATGACTGCCGGCAGGCGCTGCGGCCGCTGCCCGATGCGGTGCTGGGGCTGGCGCCGCACAGCCTGCGCGCCTGCACCCCGCAGCAGCTGCAGGCGCTGGTGGAGCTGGCGCCGGGGCCGATCCACATCCATATCGCCGAGCAGGTGCGCGAGGTCGAGGCCTGCCTGGCGTGGAGCGGCCAGCGCCCGGTGCGCTGGCTGCTGCAGCATGCACCGGTGGACACGCGCTGGTGCCTGGTGCACGCCACCCACCTGGAGCAGGACGAGGTGCGTGATATCGCCGCCAGCGGCGCGGTGGCCGGGCTGTGCCCGGTCACCGAGGCCAACCTCGGCGACGGCCTGTTCCCGATGCGCGATTTCGTGCACCACGGCGGCCGCTTCGGCGTGGGCTCGGACTCCAACGTGCTGATCGACGCGGCCGAGGAACTGCGCCTGCTCGAGTACGGTCAGCGGCTGGCGCTGCGCGGGCGCAACGTGGTTTCGCCGGGTTCGCTTTCCAGTGGCCGCTGGCTGTACCAGCAGGCGCATGAAGGCGCCGCGCAGGCGCTGGGCGTGGCTGCCGGCCTGGCGGTCGGTGCGCCGGCGGACCTGGTCGAGCTCGACACCGCGCATGCGTCGCTGCAGGGCCGCGCCGGCGACGCGCTGCTGGACAGCTGGGTGTTCGCCGCGCGTGGCGGCGCGGTGCGTTCGGTATGGCGCGGCGGCCGGCAGTGGGTGCGGGACGGCCGCCATGTGCACCGCGATGCGATCGCCGCGCGCTATCGGGTCGCGTTGCAGCGGATACTGGGCTGACCCCAGGCAGGAATCACGAGTGAAGAACAGGAAGGCGCCGAGCCTCAACCAGCGCATCCGCGGCGACATCGAAAGCCGCATCCTCAGCGGTGAGTGGGCGCCGGGCTTCCGCATTCCCTACGAACACGAGCTGATGGCGCAGTACGACTGTTCGCGGATGACGGTGAACAAGGTGCTCACCGCGCTGGCCGAGAGTGGCATGATCGAACGCCGCCGCCGCGCCGGCTCCTTCGTCGCGCGGCAACCGCCGCACCTGGAGCAGGTGGCGCTGGAGATCCCCGACATCGCGCTGGCGGTGAACGAGCGTGGCCACCGCTACGGTTTCAGGCTGCTGGAGCGGCAACTGCGGCGCGCCGATGCCGCCGCGCCGGAGGAAGGGCGGCTGGTGGGCGAGGGCGAGCTGCTGGCAATGCGCTGCCTGCACCTGGCCGACGACCGCCCGCTGGCGCTGGAGCGGCGCCTGATCAACCCCGAGGCCGTCCCGGAGACGCTGGCGGTGGATTTTTCCACCCATGCGCCGGGCAGCTGGCTGCTGCAGAACGTGTCGTGGACACGCGGCCAGCACCGCATCAGCGCGGTGGCCGCCAGCGCCGCCGAGGCCGCCCTGCTGGCGGTGCCGGTGGGTACCGCCTGCCTGGTGATCGACCGCCAGACCTGGCGCGGCGAGATGCCCATCACCTGGGTGCGGCAGAAATTCCTCGGCGATGCCTACGACCTGGTGGCGCGGTTTGCGCCGGGCGGCCGCTGACCAGCCGCCGTTGTAGATGCGGGGCTTGCCCCGCATGCGGATTTCACCGTACCGCCCATGCGGGGCGAGCCCCGCACCTACGGGTCAGAAGGTCCGGCACTGCCGCCAGCGCACCGGCTCGCCGGTGCCGGGGCGGGGATTGAGCTGGATGCGCACGGTGCGCAGCGCCGGGTAATGCTCGACCTCGCGGCAGATCAGCGGCCACACCGTGGCGTCATCGGCACTGCGTTCGACCGACAGGGTGGAGCGGGTCAGCCAGATGCCGCTGATCACCCCGGGGTGGCGGCCAGTTTCTTGGAAACGGCCTGCTGGTAACGCAGCAGGGTGTCGGGGTCGGGATCTTCCTGGAGATCGTCGCTGGCGGCCTTGCCGACACCGGCGCTGGCAGCGGTGGTCGCCACGGCGGGTGCCGCGCGCGTGGTGGGGGTGGCCGCGGCTGCGGTCTTGGCCGGAGCCGGCGCAGGCGCAGGCGCCGCGGCCGGTGCGGCGGGCGCCGGGGACGGGGACGGGCCGGGAGCCGTTGCCGGCGGCGCGGCCGCGGCGGTCTCCGTGGCACGCGTGGTCAGGTTCTCGTCGACCTGCAGGGTGGTGTAGCCCAGGCCGGCCAGCAGACCTACCGCCAGCGCGCCGAGGGCGGCGATGCCGGTCTGGCGTACCGCCTCGCGGCGGGCAATGCCTTCCACCATCGTGCGCATGTCGTCGGGCACGCAGGGGGCGAGCACCTGCCACAGCACGCGGCCGTCCAGCACCTCGATGGTTTCCTTCTCGGCGGCGGCCAGGCCGTCGCGTTCAACCCGCCCTTCGGTGATCAGGATGCCGCCGGCCGCGCCGGTCAGGCGCAGGGCCGCGCCCAGCTCGGTGATCGCCGGCGCGCCGATGCGGTAGGCGCGGCCGTGCTTGCACGACAGCAGCCAACGCTGGCCGGCGCGTTCCATCAGGAAGTCGCTGCTGGTGCCGCGGTCGCCGTGATCCTCGCCGGACAGATCGCGCAGGCCGCGCTGTTCGCTCATGGCACGCCGCACGATCTGCGAGAACTCCCGCCAGCGCATGCCCGCCAGTGCGGCCAGGCCGTGCTGGGTTTCGGTCTTCCGGCGCTTGACCATCCACAACCAGGCGGAGGTCAGGCCCCAGACGAACAGTGCCAGCAGCAGGGCCAGGATCCAGGAAAACATCGTCGCGTCCGGTGAGCAAGGGTGAGTGCAGGCGCGCAGTTTATAGCGCTTCGCGCGAAGCCGATGCGACGCCGTCCGCCCCCGTTCAGCCGGTGCCGGCCGGCCAGTAGTGGCTGTCCGGGAGCGCGCGCGCGCCGAAGATGGCCTGGCCGACGCGCACCACGGTGGCGCCTTCCTCGATGGCGATCTCGAAGTCGCCGGACATGCCCATCGACAGCTCGTCCAGGCCGATGCCTTCCGGTGCCTGCGGGCGCAGGCGGTCGCGCAGTTCGCGCAGGCGCACGAAGCACGCGCGCACCCGCGCCGCGTCCTCGGAGAACAGCGCCAGGGTCATCAGCCCGCGCACGCGCAGATGCGTGAACCGCGGCAATGCGGCGATGAAACCAGCCACGTCGGCCGGCGCCAGCCCGTACTTGCTGTCCTCGCCGGAGGTGTTGACCTGCACGAACACGTCCAGCTGGCGGCCTTCCAACTGCAGGCGGTGGTCCAGGGTCTGGGCCAGGCGCAGGCTGTCCAGTGCCTGGAACTCGCTGGCGAAACGCGCGACCAGCTTGGCCTTGTTGGTCTGCAGGTGGCCGATCACCGACCAGTGCAGGTCGCCCAGGTCCTGCATCGCCTCCCATTTGTGGTGCGCCTCCTGCACCTTGTTCTCGCCCAGGAAGCGGCAGCCGGCGGCGTAGGCCTGGCGGATCCGCGCCTCGTCGATGGTCTTGCTCACCGGCAGCAGGCGCACGCTGGCCGGGTCGCGGCCGGCACGCTGGCAGGCGGCGGCGATGCGCGCCTGCACCGCGGCCAGGTTGTGGCGGAAATCGTCGGCGGTCTCGGCACGCGGGTAGCGGCCGTGCTGGTCGTGGCGGGTGGGGGTGTCCGTCATGGGGTGTTCCTCGGGCAACAGCGGTGCGGGCGCATTATCGGCCTTCCGTGGTGCCGGTGGCGCGCCACCAGGCGGCGGCGGTGGCCGTGGCGCTCAGCCCCGCGGCGGGCGGGCGTACGCCTGTTCGCCCAGCCATTGCTCCAGGGCGTTGGCGGACAGGGCCGGCGAGAACAGGTAGCCCTGCAGCACCGGCGAGCCGTTGTCCACCAGGAACCGGCGCTGGTCCTCGGTTTCCACGCCTTCGGCGACCACGTGCTTGCCCAGGCTCTCGCCGATGCGCAGCACCGACAGGATCAACGCGCCGGCGGCCGGGTCGTGCCCGATCTCGCTGATGAAGCTGCGGTCCAGCTTCATCTCGCTGATCGGAAGCCGGTGCAGGTGGCTGAGGCTGGAATAGCCGGTGCCGAAATCGTCCAGCGACAGCCGCACCCCGAGCGCGTGCAGCGCGTGCAGGTTGGCGGGCACCTGCGGCTGCGCCGAGAGCATCACCCCCTCGGTGATCTCCAGCACCAGGGTGTCCGCTGGCTGCTGGTGGCGCTCGAGCAGCCGCCGCACCTGCTCGGCCAGCGAGGGCAGCTCGAAGGCGCTGGCCGAGAGGTTGACCGCGACCCGCGGGATGTCCAGCCCGCGGCGACGCCAGTCGGCATGCTGGCGGCAGGCTTCCTCCATCACCCAGTGGCTGAGCTCGGCCATCAGCCCGCACTCTTCGGCCAGCGGCACGAAGCGCGACGGCGGAATGTCGCCCAGGTGCGGGTGGCGCCAGCGCAGCAGTGCCTCCACGCCGTAGAGGCCGCGGCCATCGGCATGCACCTGCGGCTGGTAGTGCAGGCGCAGGCCGCCCTGGCGCAGCGAGTCGCGCAGCGTGGCTTCCAGCAGCAGCCGTTCCTGCGCCAGGCGGTTCATGTCCGCGCTGAAGAAGCGGAAGCGCCCGCCGCCCTCGTCCTTGGCCCGGCGCATGGCCAGGTCGGCATGCCGCAGCAGCGTCTCCAGGGCGCGGCCGTCGTCCGGGTACATCGCCACGCCGATGCTGGCGCTGGCGTGCAGGGTCATGCTGCCGACCACGGTGGGCGCGGCGATCATCGCCAGCAGCCGTTCGCACAGCGCCACGGCCTGGTGCTGCGCGCAGCCCGGCACCAGCAGGGTGAACTCGTCGGCCACCTGGCGGGCGACCACCGATTCCGGGCCGGCGATGTCGTGCAGGCGCCGCGCCAGGTCGCGCAGCAGGCCGTCGCCGGCGGCGTGGCCCTGGCTTTCGTTGATGCGCTTGAAGCGGTCCAGGGTCACGAACAACAGCGCCATCGGCGTGTCCTGCTGTTCGGCCTGCATCAGCGGCTGCTCGCTGAGCGCGTTGAACATCAGCCGGTTGGGCAGCCCGGTGAGAACGTCGTAGAACGCCAGCCGGTGCATGCGCGAGCGCGCCTGTTCGCGTTCCAGCGCCAGCGCGCACAGGTGCAGGCACAGCTCCGCCAGGCGCCGGTGCCAGGCCGTCGGTGGGCCCGGGCGGTGGCAATGGAAGGCCAGCGTGCCCAGCACCTGGCCGGCGGTGGAACGGATCGGGTTGGACCAGCACGCGCGCAGGCCCAGGGCCAGCAGCGCGTCGCGCTGGCTGTCGAACAGCGGCGCACTGGCGATGTCCTCGATGACCACCGCGCGCCCGCGGCGCAGCGCCTGCATGCACGCCGGGTGCTCCCAGCCGCAGGTGCCGGCGGCCATCAGCGGGGCCGGCGCGGCCAGGGTGCACAACTGCCCGTCGGGTTCGCTGCGGGTCACCACCACGCGCAGGTCGGGCGCGACCCGCTCGACCTCCTGGCACATCAGCGCCATGGTCATCGCCAGCGGCTCTTCGCGCACCAGCGCGTCCAGCACCTTGCCGTTGAGGACCTCGTGGGTCTTGGCCTCGGTGATGTCGGTGAACACGTTGACCAGGCTGCCGCTGGCATCGGCCAGCGGCGTGGCCACCACCGACAGCCACAGCGGGCTGCCGTCCTTGCAGTAGCCCAGCAGGTGGTCGCGGTGGGCGCGGCCGGCGCGGTGCTCCTCGCCCAGCCGGTCCAGCGTGGCCACGTCGGTATGCGGGCCGCTGATCAGTTCGCGCGGCAGCTTGCCCAGCGCTTCCTCCGGCGCATAGCCGAGCATGCGCGAGAAACCGGCATTGACGTAACGGATGCGCGACTGGCCGTCGCACAGGAAGATCGCGTTGTCGCTGCTGTCCAGCGCCTGCGACAACAGGTGGATGTGCGCCTGCTCGTGCATGCGCGCGTCGGCGGGGCGCAGCACCGCCATGCCGCGCAGGCAGCCTTCGCCGGCGCACAGCCACAGGTCGCCGGGCCGCCCCGGGCGTGCCTGCGCGGCCAGCAGCAGCGGCGCGGGTGGCGCCTGCAGCCAGCGTTCACGCTCCTCGGGCGTCAGCAGGTCCGGCAGCGGCGCCGTGTCGGCGCTGCCGCCGAGGCCGAGCATTTCGCAGGCCTTGCCGTTGCCGAACACCATCCGCCCGTCGCGGTCGAGCAGCACGATGCCGTCCGGCGCGTCCTGCAGGCAATGGCGCAGTGCCGTGTCGGCGGCGGTGGCGGCCGCCGCGGTGGCCGCTGCCTGTGGCCCGGGCGGGTCGGCGCGCGACATGGCTTACCCCTGTTGCGCCCAGGCCAGCAGGCGCGCGGCGACCTGCTCCAGTGGCACCACCTCGTCGGCGGCCCCGAGTTTGAACGCCGCGCCGGGCATCCCCCAGACCACGCTGCTGGCTTCGTCCTGCACCAGGGTACGGGCGCCGGCCTGCTTCATTTCCAGCAGCCCGCGCGCGCCGTCGTCGCCCATGCCGGTGAGGATGGCGCCGATGGCGTTGGCGCCGGCGTTCTGCGCCACCGAACGGAACAGCACGTCCACCGCCGGCTTGTGCAGGTTCACCGGCGGGGTGTCGTCGATGCGGCAGCGCCAGCGCGCACCGTCGCGGATGATGCGCAGGTGGCGGCCACCGGCCGGCAGGTAGGCATGGCCGGGCAGGATCGCTTCGCCATCGCTGGCCTCGCGCACCGACATCGCCGAGTGGCGGTCCAGGCGCTCGGCGAAGGCGGTGCTGAAACTGGCCGGCAGGTGCTGGGTGAGGACGATGGCCGGGGCGTCGGCGGGCATCATTTCCAGCACCACGCGCAGGGCTTCGGTGCCGCCGGCCGAGGCGCCGATGGCGATCAGGCGGTCGGTGGTGCGGAACTTCAGCGACGAGGCGCCGGCCGCGCTGGGGGCGATCGTGTCCAGGGTGCGCCTGGCCTGCGCCGGGACCGCCAGCGCCCGCACCCGCGAGCGCGCGGCCATCTTGACCTTGGCGCAGATCTCGGCGGCGTAGCTTTCCAGGCCACGGGCCACGTCGAGCTTGGGCTTGGCCACGAAATCCACCGCGCCCAGCGCCAGTGCCTGCAGCGTGGTGTCGGCGCCGCGCTCGGTCAGCGACGACACCATGACCACCGGCAGTGGATGCAGGCGCATCAGGTTTTCGAGGAACGCCAGCCCGTCCATGCGCGGCATTTCCACGTCCAGGGTCAGCACGTCCGGGTTCAGGCGCTTGATCTTCTCGCGCGCGATCAACGGGTCGGACGCGGTACCGACCACCTCGATGCCGGGGTCGCGCGCCAGCAGATCGGACAGGATCTGCCGGACCAGCGCCGAGTCGTCGACCACCAGAACGCGGCAGGGGGCTTGCAGGCTCATTCGAACAGCTCCACGCCACCGGTGACCGGGGCCTTGGACAGGCGGGCGCGCACGGCCGATTCGGCGGCGGCGACTTCGGCTTCGTGCGCATGCGGCAGGCGCTGCACCACCACCCGGCCGGTCTGCGGGAAGAACCAGACCTTGCGCGGGTGGATGCCGAGCAGGTCTTCAGCGATCACCGGGATGTGCTCGGCACGCAGGTACTGGCGCACGAACTCGGCGTTGCGGGTGCCGACCGGGTTGCTGGTGAAGCCCTTGAGCACGTTGGCGCCGCCGAACACCTTGGCCTCCAGGCGCTTGCGGTGGGCGCCGCGCTTGAGCAGGTCATTGATCAGCAGTTCCATCGCATAGCTGCCATAACGCGCCGGGGCGCCATCGCCGACGTTGCCGTCGGGCAGCAGGAAATGGTTCATGCCACCGATCTTGAGCACCGGGTCGCGGATGCAGGCCGCCACGCACGAGCCCAGGGTGGTGGTCAGCGCGGTGTCGTCATCCACCACCAGGTACTGGGTGGGCAGCAGTTTGGCGGCAATGGTCTGGAACCGCGTGTCGCGGTAGCGCATCACGTCGTCGGCGTGGGCGGGCAGGCTCATGCGCCGGCTCCGGGCACGCGCCGGTACAGGGTGCGCCCGCACGGCTGGATCAGGTCGGCCGCGTGCAGGTAGTTCTCGGAATGGCCGGTATAGAGCAGGCCGTCGTCGCCCATGTGCTGCACCAGCCGCGACAGGATGCCGCGCTGGGTGGGCTTGTCGAAATAGATCATCACGTTGCGGCAGAACAGCGCGTCGTAGGGCCCGCCGACGTCGTAGCGCGGGGCCAGCAGGTTGAGCTGGCGGAACTCGATCAGCCTGCGCAGCGCCGGCAGCACCCGGCACTTGCCCTCGTTGGGGCCGGTGCCACGCTGGAAGTAGCGGCGCTTGAGCGCCGGATCGAGCCCGGCGATGCGCTCGAGCGGGTAAACGCCCTGCGCGCCGGTGGCCAGCACCTGGGTATCGACGTCGGTGGCGAGGATGCGGACCGGCGGGGTGAGGGTGCCGAACGCTTCGCAGGCGGTGATCGCCAGCGAGTACGGCTCCTCGCCGGTGGAGGCCGCGCACGACCAGATCTGCAGCGGCGCGCGGTGCGCGCGCGCCAGCAGTTCCTCGCGCAGCTTCTCGAAGTGGTGCGGCTCGCGGAAGAACGAGGTCAGGTTGGTGGTCAGCGCGTTGGTGAACGCCTGCCACTCATCGCCGCCGTCGCGCTCGAGCTGGTCCAGGTAGTCCTGGAACGAGTGCAGGCCCAGGGCGCGCAGCCGCCGCGACAGGCGGCCGTACACCATGTCGCGCTTGGCCGGCGCCAGCGCGATGCCGGCACGCTTGTGGATCAGCTCGCAGACACGGCGGAAGTCGCGGTCGTTGAACTCGAAATCGCGGGAGGCGGGAGCGGGCAGGGACACCGGGCGACCTCAGCTGGCCAGTGCCAGGTCGTGCGGCGCGCGCGCGGACGCCTGCAGGCGGAACGCCGACACCGCGTCGGTCAGCAGCATGGCCTGTTCCTCCATCGCGCGCGCGGCGGCGGTGGCTTCCTCCACCAGCGCGGCGTTCTGCTGGGTGGTCTCGTCCATCTGGGTGACGGTCTGGTTGACCTGTTCGATGCCGGCGCTCTGTTCCTGCGAGGCGGCCGAGATCTCGGCCATGATGTCGGTCACCCGCTGCACCGAGGTCACGATCTCGCCCATGGTGCTGCCGGCCTGGTGGACCAGCGCCGAGCCTTCGGAAACCTTGTCCACCGAATTCTCGATCAGTTCCTTGATCTCCTTGGCGGCGCCGGCCGAACGCTGCGCCAGGGTGCGCACTTCCGAGGCGACCACGGCGAAGCCACGGCCCTGTTCGCCGGCACGGGCCGCTTCCACCGCGGCGTTGAGCGCCAGGATGTTGGTCTGGAAGGCGATGCCGTCGATCACGCTGATGATGTCGGCGATCTTCTTCGAGGAGGCCTCGATGTCGGCCATGGTGGTGACCACCTGGCCGACCACCTGGCCGCCCTGCGAGGCGACCCCGGCCGCGCCCTGGGCGAGCTGGTTGGCCTGGCGCGCGTGCTCGGCGTTCTGGCGCACGGTGGAGGTCAGTTCCTCCATCGAGGCGGCGGTTTCCTCCAGGTTGGCGGCCTGCTGCTCGGTGCGGCGGGAGAGGTCGTTGTTGCCGGTGGCGATCTCCGAGGCGGCCAGGTTGATGCTGGCCGCGGCCTGCTGGATGCGGCCGACGATCGAGGTCAGCTGCGCCACGGTGGCGTTGGCGTCGTCGCGCATCCGCGCGAACACGCCCTGGAACTCGCCGTGCATGCGCGCGGTCAGGTCGCCGCGGGCGATGGCCTGCAGCAGGCTGGAGGTCTGCGCCAGGCTGTGGTCGGTGGCCTCCATCATCGCGTTGAGGTTGTGCACCATCTGCCGGAAATCATGCTCGAAGCGCTGCTCGTCGCCGCGCTGGCTGAAATCGCCGGCGGCGGCGGCGCCGCTGAGGCGGCGGATTTCGCTGCTGATGGCGGTGAGGTTGCGCTTGATGGTGGCCATGGTCTCGGTGATCTCGGCCTTCTCGCCGGGCAGCGCCGGCATGTCGCGGGTCAGGTCGCCCACGGCATAGCGCTGGGCCAGCTCGATCACCTGCATCTTGACCCCGATGTGGTTGCCGACCAGCTGGTTGGTGCCGGCGACCATCACCCCGTAGTCGCCGGGGAACGCGGCCTGGTCCATGCGGTAGCTGATGATGCCGGCGTCGTGCTGGCGCTCCATCTCGCGCTGCGCGGCGATCACCGCCTGCAGCTGCGCCTGCATGCGCTGCATGCTGCCCAGCAGCTGGCCGGGCTCATCGCGCGAGGTCTGGGCGATGGCGTTGTCCAGGCGTCCGCCGGCGATGGCGTCGGCGACGGCCGTGGCCTTGCGCAGCGGCAGCACGATGCGGCTGCCGATCACCCAGCTCAGCGCGAACACCAGCAGCACCAGCGCGCCGCCGGCGACGGTCATGATGCCGGTGAAGCGCAGCGCCTGGGACTGCACGTCGTCCATGTAGACGCCGGTGGAGACCACCCAGTTCCAGGGCTTGTACATGCCCGCATAGGCGAGCTTGGGGATCGGTTTGGTCTGGCCGGGCTTGGGCCAGGCGTAGCCGACGTAGCCGCCGCCGCTTTTGGCCACCTCGACCTGGTCGTGGTACATGCGCACGCCATCCTCGCTGCGGAAGTCCCCCATGTCCTTGCCGACCAGGTCCTTGCGGAACGGGTGCATCAGCACCACGTAGTCGGCGCTGTAGATGTTGAAGTAACTGGAGTCGCCCTTGGCGCGCATGGCTTCCAGCGCGGCCATCGCCTCGGCCTGGGCGCGTTCCAGCGGCAGGGTGCCGTCCTTGGCGCGCGCCGCGTAGTGGTCCAGCACGCCATAGGCCAGTTCCACGTCGCTCTGCAGCGACACCTTGCGGGTTTCGTAGAGATCCACGTACTGCATGCGCGCCGCGACCACCGCCAGCGTGATCACGCCGACCGCGATGATGGCGGTGAGCAGATTGAGCTTGGCACGTACGGTGATGTTGGAGATGAAGCTCGACCAGATGCGGAGAATGTTCATGCGCGATAGGGAATGGAGGGGGAGGGCAGCCGCGACGGTGCATGCGGCGGCGGGGTTTCACTGCTGGATATCGGCCAGGCCCCGCGCAAGTTGAGCCATGGCAACGCCGGCGGGGGGGGCCATCCGGGCCGCGGGCCGACAGCAGAACCCCGGCATGCGCCGGGGTTCTGGGGTGGATCAGAATTCCTGCCAGTCCGAATCAACGGCCTCGGCGACGGCCACGCGGGCCGCGGCGCGGGGCCTGGGTTGCGGCGTGCTGGCTGCCACTGCAGGTGCCGGGGCCGGTGCCGACGGTGCTGCGTTGGCAACCACCGCCGGCGCCAGCCTGGCTGTTGCGGCCGGTGCATCCTGTGCGTCGAGCCGGAACAGGGCCACGGCCTCGGCCAGGTGCGCGGCCTGTTCTTCCATCGAACGCGCGGCGGCGGTGGCTTCCTCCACCAGCGCGGCGTTCTGCTGGGTGGTCTCGTCCATCTGGGTGACGGTCTGGTTGACCTGTTCGATGCCGGCGCTCTGTTCCTGCGAGGCCGCCGAGATCTCGGCCATGATGTCGGTCACCCGCTGCACCGAGCTGACGATCTCGCCCATGGTGCTGCCGGCGCGACGCACCAGCTGCGAGCCTTCGCCGACCTTGCCCACCGAGTCCTGGATCAGCTCCTTGATCTCCTTGGCGGCGCCGGCCGAGCGCTGCGCCAGGGTGCGTACTTCCGAGGCGACCACAGCGAAGCCGCGGCCCTGTTCGCCGGCCCGCGCCGCTTCCACCGCGGCGTTGAGCGCCAGGATGTTGGTCTGGAAGGCGATGCCGTCGATCACGCTGATGATGTCGGCGATCTTCTTGGACGAAGCCTCGATGGCCGACATCGTGGTGACCACCTGGCCGACCACCTCGCCGCCCTGCGAGGCGACGTTGGCCGCGCCCTGGGCGAGCTGGTTGGCCTGGCGTGCGTGCTCGGCGTTCTGGCGCACGGTGGAGGTCAGTTCCTCCATCGAGGCGGCGGTTTCCTCCAGGTTGGCGGCCTGCTGCTCGGTACGGCGGGAGAGGTCGTTGTTGCCCGACGCGATCTCGCCGGCCGCGGCGTTGATCGCGGCGGTGGACTGCTTGATGCGGCCGACGATGGCGGTCAGCTGTTCGGTGGTGGCGTTGGCGTCGTCGCGCATCCTGGCGAACACGCCCTGGAACTCGCCCTGCATGCGCACGGTCAGGTCGCCCTGCGACAGCGCCGACAGCAGGTCGGAGATCTGTGCCAGGCTGCTGGCGTTGGCGTCGAGCAGGCTGTTGAGCTGGCGCGCCAGTTCCAGGAAGAAACCGTCCTTGCCGGCGGTGTCGATGCGGCCGCTGAGGTCACCCGCGGCGGCGGCATCGATCACCCGCGCCACTTCGCGCTCCACCATCGCTTCGGTGGTGCGGTCGCGCCATTCGACGACATGGCCGACCACGCTGCCGGCATCGTCGCGGATGGCCGAGATGGTCTGCGCGAACTGGGCGTCGCCATAGCGCATTTCGCGCGAGGCCACGCCGTTGCGCTGCAGCGCGTCGAGCACGCCATGGTCCATCTCGCCACGGAACTCCAGCGCGGTCACGTGCTGGCCCACCAGCGGGCGCGAGGCATCGTAGTGGTCCAGCGCGGTCCGGACGTCGTCGGCGTAGCGCTCCAGGGTATGCGCCAGCGCCCGGTTGGCGTAGACGATCTGCAGGTCGTTGTCGGTCAGGTACACGCCGGTGGAGGAGTAGTCCAGGGCGGTGCGGATGCGCAGGTTCTCCGCGGCCACGGCCTGGTCGCGTTCGATGCGCTCGCGCAGGTCGCGCTGCATGCGCTGCATGGCGCGCAGCAGTTCGCCGACCTCATCGGCGCGGCGGGTGTCGATGGTGCCGTCGAGCTTGCCGCTGGCGATCTCGTTGGCCACGTCCACCGCGCCGCGCATCGAGCCGACCAGCGAGCGGGCGAACAGCCAGGCCAGCAGCAGGCCGGCGCCGATGCCGACCAGCACCGCGATCACGGTGACCGCGACGGAGGCCGAATAGGTGTCGGCGGCACGGTCGCTGGCGGCCAGGGCGCGCGCATTTTCGTCCGAGGACAGCGCGTCCAGCGAAGCGTACGCCTTGCGGTGCAGGTCACGGGTCTCGCCGACGAAGGTGTCGATGGCGTCGTCGGGCAGGTCCAGCTCCAGCAGCTCGGTCACCGAGTCATAGGACTTCTTGGCGGCTTCCCAGTCGGCGACGAAGGTATCCAGCAGCTTGCGCTGCTGCGGGTTGTCCACCAGCTTGGAATACTTCTCGATGGATTCGTCGATGTGCGTGCGCAGTTCGGTGGCACGGGTCTTGGCCTCGGCCTTCACGTCGCTGCTGGCGCGGATCAGGCTCTGGTAGGAGGCGTTGCGGTACTCGCTGACCATGCCGGCCAGTTCGCCGCCGGTGCGCAGGCCGGCCATGCGCTTGTCCGCGATCTCGGTGGTGACGCCGTCCAGCGAGTGCAGGCCGCGGTACGCCACGATGCCCTGGATCAGCATCACGAGCAGGACGATGCCGAAGGTGAGCATCAGCTTCGGCATCAGGTTGAGGTTCTTGATCCACTGCATGGGTGCACGGTCTCCTGCTGCGTTCCCCGGCACGGGCGCGCCGGGGCCCGCGCCGGCCGGGCCAGCGCGGCGTCGACGGGATGGATTACTTGATGTTGGCCAGCTTCAGGCTCGACGGCGAGGTGACTTCGATCTCGGCGCGCGAGGCGTCGCGCTGGATCTTGCCGATCGCGCACACGGTCTTGCCCTCGAGCGTCATCAGGTCAAAGTTGAAGTTGCCGCGCGCCGAGCCCGGGATGCGGGCCGAGAAGGTGTGGCGCGGGAACGAACCGCCCATGTGCAGGAACGTCGGCTGGCCTTCGGAACCTTCGGCGTAGCGGGCCTTTTCGACCTTGCCGCAGACCATGCCGTCCTTGCCGGCGAAGCGCGGGGCGTTCTCCGGCGGGATCATCTCGTCGGCGGCGGCGGCCAGGGAGACGCTTGCCAGCAGGGCCGCGGACATCAGCGAAATGAAGGGCTTGGACATCTTTTTCTCCGGATTGGGTTGCACCGGCAAACGGCCGGCCATGCGCTCGGTATCGGCCGGCGCGGGCAATGATTGATAGGGCATGCCAGGAACTGTGATGGCCGCCACGCTTTGTCAGGCGGCGGCTTCTTCGGTGGTGGCGGCCTGCCCCAGGTCGGCGGTATCGAGCAGGGTCTCGATGTCCAGCAGGATCAGCATGCGCTCGTCCTGGGTGCCGATGCCGGAGATGAAGCGGGTGTCCACCGCGGCGCCGAATTCGGGCTTCGGGCGGATCTGCTCGGCGCTCAGCGGGATCACGTCGGAGACGCTGTCCACGACGATGCCGACCACGCGGTCCTCGACGTTGAGCACGATCATCACGGTGAAGGCGTCGTAGCGGGCCTCGTCCAGGCGCAGCTTCAGGCGCAGGTCGATCACCGGCACGATGGTGCCGCGCAGGTTGATCACGCCCTTGATGTAGTCCGGTGCATCCGGCACCCGGGTGACCGCGTCGTAGCCGCGGATTTCCTGCACTTTGAGGATGTCCACCCCATAGTGCTCGTTGCCAAGCGTGAAGCTGAGGTACTCGCCGCCGGAGGTGGCGGCGTGGGCGCTGGTGTCGTTCATCTGGGGTCCTGATCCTGGCGGGATGCGGGTACGGAGGGGCGTCACCCGTGTATCGGCCATGGCCGCCGGAACTTTAGGTGCCCGCTATGCGCCGCCGTTCTTGCGCGCCTTGCGCTCGCGGTCGACCCGGAAGATGTAGCGCTGGATGGCGGCGTCGGCGCCGCGCGGCAGGTCCTCGAAGCGCAGGCCCACGCGCTGCTGCTCCATGCCGTTGGCCTGCTTGCGCACCAGCTGGCTGCAGACCACCAGGGTGACCGCGATCGGCGCCGAGTCGGGCAGTTGCAGTTCGCAGCCGGCCAGCCGCTGCTGCAGCCGCAGCAGGTTCAGGTCCGGCGGCAGCAGCACGGCGATGCCGCCGGCGCTGATGTCGACCACGCGCCAGCGCAGCGGCTCGGCGCCCTGCGGATCGGGGAACACGCACCAGGGCGAATCGCCGACCGGGGTTTCCAGCCGGTACAGCTCGCGGCGCTGCAGGTGATAGGCCTCTTCCGGGAAGGCGAGGCGGAACGCCGTGCGCCCGTCCTCCACCAGCACTTCCGGGTGTTCCAGGCGGAAGCGCACCATCACCCGGTCCACCTGCGCGAAGCACAGCAAATGCGAGGCTTCGCCGACGCTGCGGTTGACCGCGGGCAGCGGGCTGCCGTCCAGCAGCAGGGTGTCCTCGTCCACGTCCAGCACCGCGCTGGGATAGGACTGTTCGCGGCCATCGGGGTGGACCGCGACCGTGGCACGCTGGTCGATCATCGCCTGCAGCAGCAGGCGGATCTGGCGCGGATTGCGAACCATGTACTTCTCGTCGGCATACAGGCTGCCGTCGAAGGAGGAAGGGGCGGATTCCGTCGGTTCGCGCTCTGACATGATCTCTGGAACAGGGAGGGCGGAGGCCTGGGGGCAACAGCATACCGGCAGGGTACCTCCGTGTATCGGCTCCATCGCCTGGCTCTTTAGCGCCGGGGTGGCGGTCCGGCGCCATCGCCCGGCCCGTGGCTCAGAATTCCTGCCAGTTGCCGCCATCCGCCGGCGGCGCGGGCAGTGGCCGCGATGGCGCGTGCGGTGGCGCCTGCGGCCTGGCCGGCGTCACGATCGTGAGTGCCGGGCGCGCGGGGGCATGGCGGGTCGTGGTGCGGAACATCGACACCGCCGTGGCCAGGTCGTTGGCCTGTTCCTCCATCGCGCGCGCGGCGGCGGTGGCTTCCTCCACCAACGCGGCGTTCTGCTGGGTGGTCTCGTCCATCTGGGTGACGGTCTGGTTGACCTGCTCGATGCCGGCGCTCTGTTCCTGCGAGGCGGCGGAGATCTCGGCCATGATGTCGGTCACCCGCTGCACCGAGGTCACGATCTCGCCCATGGTGCTGCCGGCCTGGTGGACCAGCGCCGAGCCTTCGGAAACCTTGTCCACCGAACTTTCGATCAGCTCCTTGATCTCCTTGGCGGCGCCGGCCGAGCGCTGCGCCAGGGTGCGCACTTCCGAGGCGACCACGGCGAAGCCGCGGCCCTGTTCGCCGGCCCGCGCCGCTTCCACCGCGGCGTTGAGCGCCAGGATGTTGGTCTGGAAGGCGATGCCGTCGATCACGCTGATGATGTCGGCGATCTTCTTCGAGGAGGCCTCGATGTCGGCCATGGTGGTGACCACCTGGCCGACCACCTGGCCGCCCTGCGAGGCGACCCCGGCCGCGCCCTGGGCGAGCTGGTTGGCCTGGCGCGCGTGTTCGGCGTTCTGGCGCACGGTGGAGGTCAGTTCCTCCATCGAGGCGGCGGTCTCCTCCAGGTTGGCGGCCTGCTGCTCGGTGCGGCGGGAGAGGTCGTTGTTGCCGGTGGCGATCTCCGCCGCCGCCTGGTGGATGCGCGACGTCGCGGTCTGGATGCGGTCGATGATGCCGGTGAGCTGGACCACGGTGGCGTTGGCGTCGTCGCGCATGGCGGCGAACGTGCCGCGGTAGTCGCCTTCCATCTGCACGGTGAGGTCGCCCTGCGAGAGCGCGCGCAGCACGCCCGAGACCTGCTCGACGCTGGAGCCGATGGCGGCCAGCAGGCCATTGAGCTGTTCGGACAGCTGCAGCAGGAAGCCGCTCTTGTCCTCCAGTCGGATGCGGCCGGAGAGGTCGCCATGCGAGGCGGCCACGATGATGTCGCTGACTTCCTGCTCGATCCGCACCTCCACGGTGCGGTCGTCCCATTCCACCACGTAGCCCAGGCGGTTGCCGTCGGCGTCGGTGACCGGGTTGATGATCTGGCGCATGACATGGCCGCCGACGGTGATCTGCGCGTGGTGGGTGCCATGCAGCCCGCCAAGCAGCCCGCGCTGGTGCGCCGGGTGCCGGTGGAAGATGTCGATGTTGCTGCCGATCAGCGTGCGCGTGTCGAAGTGGGGCAGGTCGCGGCGCATGTCCTGCTCGGCCTTGCCCAGCATCTCCATCAACGGCCGGTTGGCGTAGATGATGTTCAGGTCGGCGTCGGCGATCATCACGCTGGTGGTGACGTCGTCCAGCGCGGTGCGGATGCGCAGGTCCTCGGCGGCGCGGGCGCGGTCCTGGTCGGCCCGGGCCTTGAGCTGGGCGATCATCTCGCCGATGGCGGCATACATCTGCCCGATCTCGTCGCGCGAGCGGTAGTCCACGCGCACGTCGAGATCGCCGTGCGAGACCGCCTGGATCGCACCCACCGCACCGGACAGCGGGCGCAGGATCGAGCGCGCGATCAGCCAGCACACCAGCAGCGCCGCCAGCAACACCAGCATGCCGGCCACGATCAGCACCCGGCCGAAGCTCCAGGCGCGCGCGGCGATGTCGTCGGTGTACTCGCCGCTGCCGATGATCCAGCCCCAGCGCTTGTGCAGGCCGACGTAGGAGATCTTCTGCACCGCGCCGTCGACGCCGGGCTTGGGCCAGGTGTAGTCGAGGAAGCCGCCGCCGTTGCGCTGTGCAAGCCTGACCATCTCCACGAAGATCTTCTTGCCGTCGGCACTGGTGGCGTCGCTGAGGTCCTTGCCGTTCAGCGCGGTCTGGTAGGGGTGCATCAGCATGGTGGGGTGTTCGTCGTTCACCCACAGGTAGTCGCTGCCGTTGGCGCTGCGCAGCGACTCGATGGCCGCCAGCGCCTGGCGGCGGGCCTCGTCCTCGCCCAGTTCGCCGGCGGCGGCGCGGTCGGCGTAACGGTTGGCCAGCGCCAGCGCCGCCTCCACGCGGGTGTGCAGGGCATTGCGCTCGTTGCGCAGCAGTTCGTCGTGGTTGCGCCGGGCGGTGACCAGGCACAGGGCGATGATCCCGGTGGCCAGGACCGCGAGCATGAGGATGAATTTGCGGCGCAGCGGCAGGTCGCTGAAGACGCGCAGGGCGGGGTGGGCGTTCATGCGTCTGTTTCCTTTTCCGTCACCGTGCATGGAAGAACAGGCCCTGCGGCCCCTGCCACGACACGGCCGCCTGCCTTCCCGCGATATCGGCGCCCGGTTCCGTGGCTGCAGCGCCGCGGGCGGGTACGTGGCGGTTGCATGACCGCCGGCGGGATTGCAGTGCGACTGGCATCACGGAACAGGCTTTCCGCGGGATGGCGCACTACCGGCGTTGCCTCCCGCCCCGCCGGGGCAGGCGCCGACGGGCCCCGCCGGTGGGGGCCCGTCGGCGTTGGATCAGAACTCCTGCCAGTCGTCGCCGTCGGCCAGCGCCGGCTCGGTCCTGCGTGCCGCGCCGGGCTGCGCGCGCGGCGGCGCCACGGCGGGACGCGCGGCGGCGCGCCGGGCGGCGGGCGGCAGCGGGGACGGCGCGGCCGCCGGCGCCGCCGCGGCATCGTCGAGGTGGAACAGGGCGACCGCCGCGGCCAGCTGGGTGGCCTGTTCCTCCATCGAGCGCGCGGCGGCGGTGGCTTCCTCCACCAGCGCGGCGTTCTGCTGGGTGGTCTCGTCCATCTGCATCACGGTCTGGTTGACCTGCTCGATGCCGGCGCTCTGTTCCTGCGAGGCGGCCGAGATCTCGGCCATGATGTCGGTCACCCGCTGCACCGAGGTCACGATCTCGCCCATGGTGCTGCCGGCCTGATGGACCAGCGCCGAGCCTTCGGAAACCTTGTCCACCGAATTCTCGATCAGCTCCTTGATCTCCTTGGCGGCGCCGGCCGAACGCTGCGCCAGGGTGCGCACTTCCGAGGCGACCACGGCGAAGCCGCGGCCCTGTTCGCCGGCCCGCGCCGCTTCCACCGCGGCGTTGAGCGCCAGGATGTTGGTCTGGAAGGCGATGCCGTCGATCACGCTGATGATGTCGGCGATCTTCTTCGAGGAGGCCTCGATGTCGGCCATGGTGGTGACCACCTGGCCGACCACCTGGCCGCCCTGCGAGGCGACCCCGGCCGCGCCCTGGGCGAGTTGGTTGGCCTGGCGCGCGTGTTCGGCGTTCTGGCGCACGGTGGAGGTCAGTTCCTCCATCGAGGCGGCGGTCTCCTCCAGGTTGGCGGCCTGCTGCTCGGTGCGGCGGGAGAGGTCGTTGTTGCCGGTGGCGATCTCCGAGGCGGCCAGGTTGATGCTGGCCGCGGCCTGCTGGATGCGGCCGACGATCGAGGTCAGCTGCGCCACGGTGGCGTTGGCGTCGTCGCGCATCCGCGCGAACACGCCCTGGAACTCGCCGTGCATGCGCGCGGTCAGGTCGCCGCGGGCGATGGCCTGCAGCAGCGCGGAGACCTCGGACAGGTTGCCGTCGGTGGTTTCCATCAGGCGGTTGAGCCCGGCCACCATGTCGCGGAAGTCGTGCTCGAAGCGTGTGGCATCGCCGCGCACGCTGAAATCGCCCGCGGCCGCGGCACCGGCCAGGCGCTTGATCTCGGCATTGATCGCCGACAGGCTGGCCTTGGTCTCGTCCATGGCCCGGGTGATGGCGGCTTTCTCGCCCGGCAGGCGGTCCATGTCCACCGACAGGTCGCCGTGCGCATAGCGCTGCATCACTTCGACGATCCGCGCGGTCACCTCCAGGTGGCTGGAGACCAGCTGGTTGGTGCCGGCGACCATCACCCCGTAATCGCCGGGGAAACGGGAGGCATCGATGCGGTGGCTCACGCTGCCGGCGTCGTGGCGCGCGGCCATCTCACCCTGGGCATCGATCACCGCGCGGATCTGGTCGCGCATGTGCGACTGGGCCCGCAGCAGCTGGCCCAGTTCGTCGTTGCGGCGCGCCGGGATCGGGGTGTCCAGCCTGCCCTGGGCGACGTCGGCGGACACGCGCACCGCGTCGGCCAGCGGGCGCAGCACCATGGCCCGCAGCAGCAGCCACAGGCCCGCGCAGAGCGAAGCGGCGGCGAGCAGCCCGACCAGCGCCACCAGCCCCAGCAGCGAGCGTGCCTGCGCGGTGAGCAGGTCGCGCGGGACCATCACCCCCAGCGCGAAGCGGCGGTCGCTCTTGCCGATGCGCAGCGGCGCATAGACCTGCACCATCCCGTTCCCATCGGCCTGGAAGTTGCTGTAGAGCTTGTCCTCGGCGACGGCGGCCAGGATCGCTTTGGTGGTGTCGTCGTCGCGGGTCTTGCCGACGTTGGCCGGGTCCGGCGAGGCCACCACCATGCCCATCGGCGACAGCAGTTCGGTGCGGCCCTGGCCCATCGGCCGGAGCTCGGCGATGCGCGCCTGCAGCGCCGAAAGCTCGAAGTCGGAGGTGACCACGCCCAGCACTTTGTCGCCGTCCATGATCGGAATCGCGATGGTGGTCAGCATCAGCGTCTTGCCGCCGACCTCATAGGCATACGGCTCGATGATGACCGGCTTCTTCAGCGTCCTGGGGGTGACGTACCAGGCGCCCAGTTTGGGATCCTCGTAATCGCGCAGCGGCTCGCTGACCAGCTCGCCGCCGACCCGCGCCCAGTAGCTCATGAAGCGGCCGCTGGCGTCGTGCTCCGGGGCATCGACGAACTGCGCGTCATTGCCGTCGAATGCATCCGGCTCCCACAGCACGCACATGCCGGCGCGCTCCGGGTGCAGCTCCATCTGCTGGCGGAAGGTCTGCGAGACGGCGGCGCGGCTGATCTGCCCGCGCTGGGTGGCCAGGTTTTCGGCCAGGGTCTGCACCGCGTCGTAGGTCTGGCTCATCTCGGTGGACAGGTGCTGGGCCTCGAAGCGGGCGAGGTTCTCCAGCGTCGCCTGCGAGGAGGCCAGCAGGGCGCGGCTGCTCTTCCAGTAGCTGATCGCGGCGGTGAGGCCGAACGCGGCCAGGGCGATCAGGGCGATGCCCAGCATCAGGCGGGTGGCGACGCTGCTCTTGCGTTCGCCGGACAAGGAACGGGGGACGAGACGGACATGGAGGGACCGATGAGGGCGGAATCTCCTGCTTCATCGGTCGGCGGCGGCGGTTCTTGAGGGCCGCCGCTGCCGTCCGTCGGAAAACCCGCGCCGGACCGCCGGCTTCATTCGAAACCGGCGGCAGCCCGCGGCCTGGACCGGCTCAGAACTCCTGCCAGTCGCCACCATCGGCGTCCTTCGCCGGCGCGATCACGCGCGGCGCGGGCGCCAGCTTCGGCGCCGGGGCCCGGGCCGGGGCGACGGCGCGGCGGGGGGCCGGCGGGGCAATGGCCGGCGCGGCGGCGGCATCGTCGAGGTGGAACAGGGCGACCGCTTCGCTCAGCTGGTGCGCCTGTTCCTCCATCGAACGCGCGGCGGCGGTGGCTTCCTCCACCAGCGCGGCGTTCTGCTGGGTGGTTTCGTCCATCTGCATCACGGTCTGGTTGACCTGCTCGATGCCGGCGGTCTGTTCCTGCGAGGCGGCCGAGATCTCGGCCATGATGTCGGTCACCCGCTGCACCGAGGTCACGATCTCGCCCATGGTGCTGCCGGCCTGGTGGACCAGCGCCGAGCCTTCGGAAACCTTGTCCACCGAATTCTCGATCAGTTCCTTGATCTCCTTGGCGGCGCCGGCCGAGCGCTGCGCCAGGGTGCGCACTTCCGAGGCGACCACGGCGAAGCCGCGGCCCTGTTCGCCGGCACGGGCCGCTTCCACCGCGGCGTTGAGCGCCAGGATGTTGGTCTGGAAGGCGATGCCGTCGATCACGCTGATGATGTCGGCGATCTTCTTCGAGGAGGCCTCGATGTCGGCCATGGTGGTGACCACCTGGCCGACCACCTGGCCGCCCTGCGAGGCGACGCCGGCCGCGCCCTGGGCGAGCTGGTTGGCCTGGCGCGCGTGTTCGGCGTTCTGGCGCACGGTGGAGGTCAGTTCCTCCATCGAGGCGGCGGTTTCCTCCAGGTTGGCGGCCTGCTGCTCGGTGCGGCGGGAGAGGTCGTTGTTGCCGGTGGCGATCTCCGAGGCGGCCAGGTTGATGCTGGCCGCGGCCTGCTGGATGCGGCCGACGATCGAAGTCAGCTGCGCCACGGTGGCGTTGGCGTCGTCGCGGATGCGCGCGAACACGCCCTGGTAGTTGCCTTCCATGCGCGCGGTGAGGTCGCCGCGCGACAGTGCGCCGAGCAGGGTGGAAACCTGGCCGACGCTGGACGCGAAACTATCCAGCAGGCCGTTGAGCTGTTCGGACAGCTGCAGCAGGAAGCCGCTCTTGCCGTCCAGCATGATGCGCCCGGAGAGCTCGCCGTTGGCGGCGGCGGCGACGATGCCGCTGACCTCGCGCTCGACCTGCACCTCGACGGTGCGGTCGTCCCACTCCACCACGTAGCCCAGGCGGTTGCCGTCGCCGTCGGTCACCGGGTTGATGATCTGGCGCATGACGTGGTTGCCGACGGTGATCTGCGCGCGATGGGTGCCGTGCAGTTCACCGAGCATCCTGCGCTGGTGCGCGGGGTGCTTGTGGAAGACGTCGATGTTGCTGCCGATCAGGGTCTTCATGTCGAAGTTCGGCAGGTCGCGGCGCATGTCCTGCTCGGCCTTGCCTAGCATCTGGAACAGCGGCCGGTTGGCGTAGATGATGGTGAGGTCGGCGTCGGCGATCATCACGCTGGTGGTGACGTCGTCCAGCGCGGAACGGATGCGCAGGTTCTCGGCGGCGAGGGCGGCGTCGCGCTCGATGCGCTCGCGCAGGTTGCCCTGCATGGTCTGCATGGAGCGCATCAGCGTGCCGATCTCGTCGTGGCGCGTGGCCTCGATGCGGCCGTCGAGCTTGCCGTGGGCGATGTCGTTGGCGACGCCGGCGGCGGCGGCCAGCGGCAGCACCACCTGCCGCCGCAGCAGCACGAACAGCGCGCTGCACAGCGCCAGCGCGGCCAGCAGTCCGACCGCGACGACGATGTACAGCAGCACGTCGGCCTGCCGGGTCAGCAGCGACTGCGGGACGATCACGCCCAGGGCGAAGTGCTGCGCGGCCTTGCCGACCTGGATCGGCACGTACACCGCGACATTGCCGTCGGCATCCGGGGTGAACGCCTCGGCGACCTCGCCCTTGGCGATGCGCGCGAGCATGGCGTCGGTGGCCGGGTCCTGGCGCTGGGTACCGACCCCGGCCGGGTCGCGGCTGGCCAGCACGCGGCCGGCCGGCGACAGCAGTTCGACGTGGCCTTCGCCCATGGGCGTGAGCCGCGCGAGGTGCTCCTGCAGCGAGGACAGGGCGAAATCCACGGTCACCACGCCCAGGAAGCGCTCCTGCTCGACGATCGGGATCGACAGCGTGGTCATCAGCACCTGCTTGCCGTTGATGGTGTAGCTGTACGGCTCGACCAGCGTGGGCTGGCGGCTTTGGCGGGGCTTGAGGTACCAGTCGCCGTCGCCGGCCACGTCATAGCCGCGCAGGGCCTCGGTGACGGGCTTGCCGTCCGCCCAGGCCCAGTAGCTCATGAAGCGGCCGCTGGCATCGTGCCCCTCGGCATTGGCGTGCGCGGCATCGGCGCCGTCGAACGCGTCCGGCTCCCACAGCGTGCTGACCCCGACCCACTCCGGGTGCGCGAGCAGCTGCTGCTGCAGCAGTGCCGACACCGCGGGCCGGGTCAGCAGGCCCTGCTGGTGCTGCAGGCGCAGGGTGGCGGCCAGGGTGGTGGCGGTGTCGTAGGCTTCGCCGAGCCCGGCCGAAACCCGCTGTGCCTCGAGCCCGGCCAGGTTGCGCATCGCGTCCTGCGACGACGAGAGCAGGGCGCTGCTGCTCTTCCAGTAGCTGATCGCGGCGGTGACGCCAAAGGAAATCAAGGCGATCAGCGCCACGCCCAGCATCAGGCGACTGACGATGCTGGAACCGGAACGGGGTTGGGACACAGCTCTCTCCTGCGGTCAGGTGCCCCGGGACATCGGGACACCGGCTCATGACTTTGTAAGAAAGGGCGGTGGTGTCGGATCACCGCCGCCCGGCAACGCCCGTGCGCGGTCCGTGGCGGACCGCGCGACGGATACTTCAGTGCGCCTGCGCGCCGGCGGCGGCCAGGCCGATGCCGCGCACCGCGGGTGCGGCCGCCGCCACGCGCACCGTGCCCGGCGCGGCGGCCAGCCGGAACTGTGAGACCGCCTCGCTCAGCTGGTGCGCCTGCTCCTCCATCGCGCGCGCGGCGGCGGTGGCTTCCTCCACCAGCGCGGCGTTCTGCTGGGTGGTCTCGTCCATCTGGGTGACGGTCTGGTTGACCTGTTCGATGCCGGCGCTCTGTTCCTGCGAGGCGGCCGAGATCTCGGCCATGATGTCGGTCACCCGCTGCACCGAGGTCACGATCTCGCCCATGGTGCTGCCGGCCTGATGGACCAGCGCCGAGCCTTCGGAAACCTTGTCCACCGAATTCTCGATCAGCTCCTTGATCTCCTTGGCGGCGCCGGCCGAACGCTGCGCCAGGGTGCGCACTTCCGAGGCGACCACGGCGAAGCCGCGGCCCTGTTCGCCGGCCCGCGCCGCTTCCACCGCGGCGTTGAGCGCCAGGATGTTGGTCTGGAAGGCGATGCCGTCGATCACGCTGATGATGTCGGCGATCTTCTTCGAGGAGGCCTCGATGTCGGCCATGGTGGTGACCACCTGGCCGACCACCTGGCCGCCCTGCGAGGCGACCCCGGCCGCGCCCTGGGCGAGTTGGTTGGCCTGGCGCGCGTGTTCGGCGTTCTGGCGCACGGTGGAGGTCAGTTCCTCCATCGAGGCGGCGGTCTCCTCCAGGTTGGCGGCCTGCTGCTCGGTGCGGCGGGAGAGGTCGTTGTTGCCGGTGGCGATCTCCGAGGCGGCCAGGTTGATGCTGGACGCGGCCTGCTGGATGCGGCCGACGATCGAGGTCAGCTGCGCCACGGTGGCGTTGGCGTCGTCGCGCATCCGCGCGAACACGCCCTGGAACTCGCCGTGCATGCGCGCGGTCAGGTCGCCGCGGGCGATGGCCTGCAGCAGGCTGGAGGTCTGCGCCAGGCTGTGGTCGGTGGCCTCCATCATCGCGTTGAGGTTGTGCACCATCTGCCGGAAATCATGCTCGAAGCGCTGCTCGTCGCCGCGCTGGCTGAAATCGCCGGCGGCGGCGGCGCCGCTGAGGCGGCGGATCTCGCTGCTGATGGCGGTGAGGTTGCGCTTGATGGTGGCCATGGTCTCGGTGATCTCGGCCTTCTCGCCGGGCAGCGCCGGCATGTCGCGGGTCAGGTCGCCCACGGCATAGCGCTGGGCCAGCTCGATCACCTGCATCTTGACTCCGATGTGGTTGCCGACCAGCTGGTTGGTGCCGGCGACCATCACCCCGTAGTCGCCGGGGAACGCGGCCTGGTCCATGCGGTAGCTGATGATGCCGGCGTCGTGCTGGCGGCCCATTTCCTGCTGCGCGGCGATCACCGCCTGCAACTGCGCCTGCATGCGCTGCATCGAGGACAGCAGCTTGCCGACTTCGTCGCGGCGCGAGGCGTCGATGCGGCGGTCGAGCTTGCCAGCGGCGACATCGTCGGCCACGCGCACCGCTTCGCCCAGCGGCTGGGTGATCGAGCGGATGATGGCCCAGCCCAGCAGGGCGGCCAGCAGCAGCGACAGCGCCATGCCGGCGGCCACCGCCATCAGCGACCGCTGGTAGGCCTGCCGGGACGCGGCCACATCCCGGGCCAGCTGTTCCTGGTTGTACTGGGACATCTGCTTGAGCTGGTCGAACAGCAGGCGGCGCAGCTTGCGCGATTCGTCCGAGGAGATGCTCCGCGCGGTGTCGAAATCGTCGGCGGCGATGGCCGCGGCAATGCGCTCGTGCGCGGCGAAGTACGCCGCACGGTGCTGCTTGAGTTTCTCGTACATCGCCAGTTCTTCCGGCGTGTAGTCGGTGTCGATGTCGTCGTAGGCCTTCTCGGCGGCCTCGATCAGGCCGCGGGTGTCGGCCAGGCGCTTGTCGTAGTCGGCCAGCTGCTCGGGGTTGCCCTGGTAGCTGAGCTGCGCCTGCTCATAGGTACGGAATTCGCCCAGCTGCGCGCGCATCTCGCCCAGCTGCTGCACCGCCGGCATCCAGTTGTTGTTGATCTGCTCGATCTGGGTGTTGGCGAGCATCATCCGCCACAGCGAGAAGCCCCCCATCAACAGGGTGATCATGCAGGTGATGCAGAAGGCGAGGGCAAGTTTCCGCGTGATCGAAAGGTTCTGGAACCATTTCATCGCAGATATCTCCAGTGACAGGCTCAGCGACGGGCAGGCCCGGCGCGCCTGCATGACGTCATCAATGTGGAAGGGCCGCGACGGGAGGCCTGCACCCCGGGGTGCACATTTGCGGTATCGGCGCTGGCGTCCGCTTCTTGACGTCCGTGCAGCCGCCGGCGGCGGGTTCCGGACGAACGGCAGGGCGGCCCGCCGGTGGCCTCAGAAATGCAGCTGCGCGCGCAGCTGCACTACCTCGGGCTGCCAGTGCGCGGTGCCACGGCGGGCGTCAGCGTGGACGTAGTTGGCTTGGAACTTCAGGTGGTTGCCCAGGTACCAGTTGGCACCCACGGTCCAGTTGTGTTCGCGGCCGCCACGGATCAGGCCATCGTCCAGGTCGATGCGGCTGTAACGCGCCAGCAGCTCGACGGCACCGTGCCTGCCGGCCGGGCGCGGATTGGCGACGTTGCCGCCGCTGTAAGTGCGCGATTCGCCGGTCAGCAGCCAGCTGCCGGCCAGGTACCAGCCGTCGCTCCGGTAGTGCGGCAGGGCGTGGCGGCGGGTGGTCTGCTGCAGGTACTCGCCCTGCAGCGACCACGGGCCTTCGATCCACAGTGCCTCCAGGCCGCGGCGGTCGATGCGCTCGACCTCGCGCAGGGTGCCCGAGTCGACCAGCCGCAGCGACGTCAGCGACGCCTCCGGCCTGGCCCGCCAGCGCACGCTCGGCGCGACCTCCACGCCCAGGCCGTTGGTTTCGGTGTCGGGACGCTCGCGGGTGCTGGAAATGCCCAGGTGCAGTACGTGCGAGGCCTGCTTGCGCGGGGTCCAGGCCAGCCGCGCGGCGAGGCTGTCGCCGCGGTTGTTGCCCTGCAGGTCGTGGCGGTAGGCGCCGGCGTTGAACAGCCAGCGCGGCCGCTCCAGCGCCCAGTCCACGCCGATACGGCGGCCTTCGTAGAACGCCTGCGTCGGCAGTGCGTTCTCCATGAAGGCGCCGCTGCGGGTGGCGGTATTGCCTTCGAAGCCCAGCGGCAGCTTCATCTGCCCGATGCGCCACTTGCCCAGGTCGCGGCCGGTCAGGCCCTTGCTCTCCAGGCGCAGGGCCACGTCCAACCAGGTGTCGGACTGGAAGTCGTAGGAGGCGGTGAAGTCGTACAGGCCCTTGCGCTTGATGGCGACGCCGAACTCCTTGCGGCGCCAGTCCTGGTCGTTGTCGAGGGCGGCGCCATCGGCGTCGAAGCGGTTGACGTCCCAGGCGAAGTTGCCGGTGAGCGTGGCCTCGGTGCCGTTGGCCAGGGCGAGCCGGGGGGGCCATGCGTCGGCCTGCGTGCCGGCAAGGGCCGGGGCGGCGAGGGTGAGCAGGGCGAGCGGGGCGAGGCGATGCATGCGGGTGTCCTGGAGCGAGGGGGCGGCACGCCGGGGCGTGGGCCGGGTTCGGTGGGGCTTCCCGCGCCGCGGGTGGCGCGGGAAGCCGTATCCGTACGCCATGCGGCGCGCGGCGGAGCGGGTTGCGGGGAGCAGGATGCGGCGGCAACGGCAGGGGGGCGGTGCCGCGCCGGCGCGGGAAGCACCCCGGCACAAGCATCCCGGCACCGCCGCGCGGCCTGGCGTGCATGCCAGGCCATGGCGCGACGCGGTGGGCCGATCAGGCGGCCTGCGGCAGCCGCAGCGAGCGCACCAGCCCGCCGACGTCGACGATCAGCGCGACCCGCCCATCGCCGAGGATGGTGGCCCCGGAGACGCCGCCGATGCGGCGGTAGTTGTTCTCGATGTTCTTGACCACGACCTGCTGCTGGCCGAGCAGTTCGTCCACTTCCAGGGCGATCTTCTGGCCGTCGCCCTCGACGACCACCACCAACGGGTCGGCGTGGCTGTCCTGGCGGTAGCCGTAGTACTGGCCCAGCGACAGGATCGGCAGGTACTCGCCGCGCACGCGCAGCACCCGGCCTTCGCCGGCCATGGTGCGGATGTCCTCGGCCTTGGGCTGCAGCGCCTCGAGCACGTAGGCCAGCGGCAGGATCAGCGTCTCGCCGGCGACCGAAACGGTCATGCCGTCGAGGATGGCCAGGGTCAGCGGCAGCCGGATCAGCACCCGGGTGCCGGCGCCGGTCTGGCTTTCCAGCTGCACTTCGCCGCCCAGCGCCTGGATGTTGCGGCGGACCACGTCCATGCCGACGCCGCGGCCGGACAGGTCGGTGACCGCATCGGCGGTGGAGAAGCCCGGCTGGAAGATCAGGTCCCAGACCTGGGTGTCGGTCGGGTTGTCGGGCACCGCCAGCCCGCGCTCCTGGGCCTTGGCCAGGATCTTGTCGCGGTTCAGGCCGCGGCCGTCGTCGCTGACCTCGATGACGATGTGCCCGCCCTGGTGCGAGGCGGCCAGGGTGATGGTACCCATCTCGTCCTTGCCGGCCTGGCGGCGCACGTCGGGCATTTCCAGGCCATGGTCGATCGAGTTGCGCACCAGGTGCACCAGCGGATCGGCGATCTTCTCGATCAGCCCCTTGTCCAGTTCGGTGCCTTCGCCGATGGTGCGCAGCCGCACCTGCTTGCCCAGGCGCGAGGACAGGTCGCGCACCAGCCGCGGGAAGCGGCGGAACACCGCGTCCACCGGCAGCATGCGCACCCCGATCACCGCTTCCTGCAGGTCGCGGGTATTGCGTTCGAGCAGGTCCAGCCCGGCCAGCAGGCGTTCGGCGTGCGAGGGATCCAGGCCGCCGGACACCTGCTTGAGCATCGCCTGGGTGATCACCAGTTCGCCGACCAGGTTGATCAGCGCATCGACCTTGTCGACGCTGACCCGGATCGAACTCTCGGCCTCGTGGCCGCCCGCCGCGGCGGGCGCCGCGGCTGCCGCCGGGCGCGCGGCGGCGACCACCTCGGCGGCCACTTCCTGCGCCGGCGTCGGCGCGTGCGTGGCCAGGCTTGGCGGGGCGATGATCGGCTGGATGTCCAGCTCGCAGTCATCCACCACCCAGGCGAAGGTGTCTTCGATCTTGCTGCGCGGGATGCGCCCGGTCAGGCCCAGGTCCCAGGCGATGTAGGCTTCCAGCGGGTCCATCTGCTCGAAGCCGGGCAGCCGCTCCATGCGCGCCTGGACCTGCAGCGTGCCCAGGGTTTCCAGTTCGCGGATGATGCGCAGCGGATCGTTGCCGCTCATGAACAGCGACGGCGCCGGCACGAAGCCGATCTGCCAGCCGTCCGGCTCGGTCGCGGGGGCTTCCTGGCGGGCCGCGGCCGGCGCGGCGGCCGCGCCGGACAACACCGCTTCCAGGCGTGCCTTGACCGCGGCGACCAGCGCCGGGTCGGCCGCCTGGCCGTGTTCGGCCTCGCGCAGCAGCGCGCGCAGCACGTCCACCGAGGACAGCATGGCATCGACTGCGGCGCTTTCCAGCGCACGCTTGCCGGCGCGCAGCTCGTCCAGCAGCGTTTCCAGCACGTGGGTCAGGCCGGCGATGGCCTCGAAGCCGAAGGTGCCGGCGCCGCCCTTGATCGAATGCGCGGCGCGGAACACCGAATTGATGATTTCCGGATCCTGCTGCCCGTCCTCCAGTGCCAGCAGCCCGGCCTCCATGGCGTCCAGCCCTTCGCGGCTTTCCTCGAAGAAGGTGGCGTGGAAACGTTGCAGGTCCATGCTCATGGGCGCGCTATCCGGTCGGGTTCGGGGCGGTGGGTGGGCGATCAGCCCAGGACTTTCTGGACGGTGGCGACCAGCTGTTCCGGGTTGAACGGCTTGACCAGCCAGCCGGTCGCGCCGGCGGCCTTGCCCTCGGACTTCTTGTCGGCGGCCGACTCGGTGGTCAGCATCAACATCGGCGTGAACTTGTAGTCCGGCAGCTGGCGCAGTTCGCGGATGAGCGAGATGCCGTCCATGTTGGGCATGTTCACGTCGGTGACCACCGCGTTGAACCTGGCGCCCTTGGCACGGCCCAGGGCGATGGCGCCGTCCTCGGCTTCCTCGACGGAAAAGCCGGCCGAGGTGAGGGCGAAGGCCACCATCTGGCGCATCGACGCCGAGTCGTCCACCACCAGGATTCGAGCGCTCATGCAACGTTCTCCACAGAATTCGATTTGTCAGGGGTTGCGTCCAGGCCCAGGGCCTGGAGGACGCCGAGCAGGCGCGCGGCGTCGCGGAAAGTGTCGGTAGCGTCGTCGAAGACGGTGGCATGGCCGGCCTGGCGGCGGGCCTGGACGAAGGCACACAGCACCTGAATGGCGGCGGTGTGCACCCGCCCCACCTGGCTGGCATCCACGCGCAACGCGCCGCTCTGGCCCAGGTGCGGGGCCAGGTGTTGCTTCAGGTCGCTGGTGGACTCGATACCCAGGTCCTGCGCCAGTGCCACAGTGCTCATCGTTGCTCCGGAGAGACGGTACTGGACCAGTTAACGGCAGCGCTGGAACGATCTTTAAGGGGCGCGGGCACAGGCGCGTGAATTCGTGAACTGGCGCACGGAACGGCGGCCGCGCCAGGCGGGTGTCCGCTGCCGGCGCGCATCCGCCTTCAGCGCTCGCACTGCAGCAGTTCCGAGGCGTCGAGCAGGATCATCGGCTGCTGGCCGATGCGCGCCACGCCGCGGAACAGGGTGTTGGAGATCTGGCAGATGCGGGCGGTGTCGGGCGGCTCGATCTGCGATTCGGTCAGGTTGGCCACGTCCTCGACCGCGGACACCCGCAGGCCGAGCACCTCGCCCTTTTCCTCGAGCACCACGATGCGGGTCTGGCTGCCTTCGCCGACCGCGGCGAAGCCCAGGTGCAGGCCCAGGTCGATCACCGGTACCACCTGGCCGCGCAGGTTCATGATGCCGAGCATCGAGGCGGCGGTGCCGCGCAGGCCCAGCAGCGGCACCGGCAGCACCACTTCCTGCACCTTGAGCAGCTCCAGTGCATAGGCCTGGGCGCCGCAGCGCAGGCGCAGCCAGCGCGAGGTGCGCTCGCTGGCGCGGCGCTGCGGGCGCTGCGGCTCGCGCGCCTGTGCCTGCAACGCGGCCCAGACGTTGTTGCCGTCCGCCGCCGCGGGCGCGGGGCCGGGTTCGCTGGCCGCGGGCGGGGCGGCGGTCCGCGCCAGCGCGGGCGTGGCGGCCGGGGCCGGGGCGGGATCGGGGTCGGGGCCGGCGCAGCTGGCGCGGTCACCGCCGGCGCCGCCACCGCTGCAGGTGGTGCCGGGGTGGGGATGACCGGGTCGGCGCGGGCCGGGACCGGCGCGGCCGGGACGGGCGCGGGTACGGCCACCGGCGCGTCAGCCGCGGCCGGCGCCACGGCGACGGCGACCGGCGCCGCTGCCGGTGCCGGCGCAGGGATCGCGTCGAGCAGCAGCTCGCCCAGGTAGTCGTCCAGTACGTCGGTGCCGTTCATGCCGCGCGCTCCAGTTGCGCGGCGTCCTCGGCGCGCAGCCATTCGAGCGCGCGCCGGTAGGCCGACAGCCCGCGGCCCGGGTAGGCGTCGTCGTGCGCCGGGGCGGTGAGGGTGGCCGGGGTGCTGATGCGGGTGTCGATCGGAATCGCGTCTTCCCACACGCGCTCGCCATGCCGGTCCTGCATCTGCCGCAGGGTTTCGTTGCCGGTGCGGGTACGGCGGTCGAACAGGGTCGGCAGGATCGACACCGGCAGCGGCCGGCCGCGCGAGCGCTCGACCATCTGCCCGGTGCGCACCATGCCTTCCAGCCCGTGCAGCGCCAGGGGTTCGGCCTGGGTGGGAATGATCAGCCGGTCGGCCGCGGCCAGCGCGTTGATCATCAGCAGCCCCAGGGTCGGTGCGCAGTCGAGCAGGATGTAGTCGTGGCGCTGCCCGTGCTGCGCCAGCGCATGCTGCAGGGCCAGGCCCAGGCCCGGCTGGTTGGCGCTGCGCCGTTCCAGGGTGGCCAGCGCGGCCTGCGCGCACAGGTAGTCCAGCCCGGGGATGGCGCTGCCACGCGCGAGCGCGGCGATCTCGCCGGGCGGGGTGGCGAACAGTTCCAGCACGCCCGGCGGCGGCGGGTCCAGCGGTACCCCGAAGGCCCGGGTCAGCGAGGCGTGCGGATCGAGGTCGATCAACAGCACGCGCTGGCCCAGCGCGGCCAGGCCGCGCCCCAACGCCAGCGTCGTGGTGGTCTTGCCGACGCCGCCCTTCTGGTTGGCAATGGCCCAGATACGCATCAGTGCACTCCTTCTATTGCTGCCGGCAAGGCCGGTCCGGACGTGCGCGCGGGCGCCTCGGCGCCGGCGGCATCGCGGGTGGGTTGTGCGGCGTCGACCGTGGTCGCGCCGTCGGCCAGCGCCTCGGCGCTGGCGGCCGAATCGGCCAGGATGATGACCATGACCCGGCGGTTGCGGTTGCGGCCCTCGGCCAGCGCGTTGCTCTCGCGCGGGCGGAACTGGCCGTAGCCCATCATCGCCAGCCGCTGCGGCTGCACGCCGTGGTCGGCGAACAGGTGCACCACGCTGGCGGCACGCGCGGCCGACAGTTCCCAGTTGGACGGGTATTGCGCGGTGGCGATCGGCATGTCGTCGGTATGGCCTTCCACGCGCACCCCGTTGGGTACGTCGCGCAGCACGTCGGCCAGCTTGCCCAGGGTCTGTCGCGCGTCGGCGTCCAGCGCCGCCGACCCGGTGGCGAACAGGATGTCGCTGTTGATCTCGACCTCGATCCACAGTTCGGTGCGGCGCACGCTGATCACGCCTTGGCTGACCAACGGCGCCAGCGCCCGGGTCAGCTTCTCGGCGATCTGCCCGAGCTGGCGTTCGGCGCGCTGCAGCTGCTCGCGGTCGCGCAGCGATACCGGGCGCGTCATCTGCGACGCCATCGACGGCAGCCGCGTCGGGTCGGAAACCGCGCCGCCGGTCATGCTTGGCGCGCGGATCACCGCCGGCGTGTCGTGGCCGCCGCCCTGCAGCTGCTGGTGGCCGACCTGGACCTGGGTGATGGTGCGCGGCGCGCCGCCGAAGGCGGTGGTCAGGGCGTCGGCCATCACCCGGTACTTGCCTTCGTTGAGCGAGGAAATGGCGTACATCACCACGAAGAAGGCCAGCAGCAGCGTCATCAGGTCGGCATAGGGGATGGCCCATGCCTCGTGGTTGGCGTGCTCTTCGTGGGACTTGCGGCGTGCCATGGTTCAGCCCACGAAGCCGGCCAGGCTGGTTTCGATGTTGCGCGGGTTCTCGCCATGGGCGATGGCGATCAGCCCTTCGATGATCATCTCGCGCTCGCGGCTGTTGTGCGCGATCACGCTCTTGAGCTTGGCCGCGACCGGCAGGAACAGCAGGTTGGCCGAGGCGATGCCGTAGATGGTGGCGGTGAACGCGGCGGCGATGCCGTGGCCGAGCTTGCTCGGGTCGGCCAGGTTCTTCATCACCGCGATCAGGCCCAGCACCGCGCCGATGATGCCCAGGGTCGGGGCGTAGATGCCCATGCCCTCGAACACCTTGGCCGCGGCCAGGTCGCGGTGTTCCTGGCCGCTGAGTTCGATTTCCAGCATGTGCCGGATCGCGTCGGGCTCGACGCCGTCCACCACCAGCTGCAGGCCCTTGCGCAGGAACGGGTCGTCCTGCATCTCCACCTGCGGCTCCAGCCCGAGCAGGCCCTGGCGGCGGGCGATGTTGCTCCATTCCACGATCTGCCGGATCAGCGCCTGGCGGTCGCTGGCCGGCGGCTGCACCACCCAGCGCACGATCCTGAAGGCATGGCGGAAGATCGCCGGCGAGGTATGCAGCAGGATCGCCGCCACGGTGCCGACGATGACGATGACGAAGGCGGCCGGCGACCACAGCGAGGACAGGCCGGCTCCCTTGAGTATGCTGCCACCCACCAGCGAGGCCAGTGCGAGGAAGAGTCCGATGATGCTGAGTCTGTCCATTTTACGGATATCGGCGTTTGCGCGGGGTACTTGAACGGGTGGGGGGCGGCCGCGGGCGCGGGCCCGGCGGGCGGGTGTGGCCGCGGGCTGCGGCGGTCATGCGCCGCTACCGGCGCGACCGGTGGGCTTACTCCTGGCTGCGCAGCCCGTCCACGTCCAGGATCAGCGCCATGCGGCCGTCGCCGATCAGGGTGGCGCCGGCATAGCCCTTGAGCCCGCGCAGGGCCTTGGGCAGCGGCTTGATCACCACTTCCTCGCGGCCCCGCACCTGGTCCACGACCAGGCCGAAGCGGGCCTCGCCGATCTGCAGCACCACGATGGTGAGCAGGGTCGACTGCGCCGGTTCCACGTCCAGCCACTGGCGCAGGTCGACCAGCGCCAGCGTGTGCGACTTGCGGTCGAGCACGGCGCGGCCGTCGAACCAGCCCAGCGAGGTGCGCGGCGCGTGCAGCACTTCCATCACCCGTGCCAGCGGCAGCGCGTAGATGTCCTCGCCGGCCTGCACCAGCAGGGTCGGCAGGATCGCCAGGGTCAGCGGCACGCGGATCAGGAAACGGCTGCCGCGGCCCAGCTCCGACTGGATCTGGATCTGCCCGCTCAGCTCGCGGATGCGCGACTGCACCACGTCCATGCCGACGCCGCGGCCGGAAATGTCGGTGACCTGCTGCTTGGTCGAGAAGCCCGGCAGGAACACCAGGTGCAGGCACTCCTCGCTGCTCAGCCGAGCCGCCGCTTCCGGGTCCAGCAGGCCCTTCTCGCGGGCCTTGGCGCGCAGCCGCTCGGGGTCGATGCCGGCGCCGTCGTCCTGCACTTCGATGCTGACGTAGTCGCCTTCCTGCTGCGCCGACAGCCGTACCCGGCCCATGCGCGGCTTGCCCTGCGCTTCGCGCAGGTCGGGCATTTCCACGCCGTGGTCGATGGCGTTGCGAACCAGGTGCACCAGCGGATCGGCCAGCGCCTCGACCAGGTTGCGGTCGAGCTCGGTCTCGGCGCCGATCAGCTCCAGGTCCACTTCCTTCTTGAGGCTGCGGGCGACGTCGCGGGCGACCTTGGGGAAGCGCGAGAACACCTTGCCCACCGGCTGCATGCGGGTGCGCATGACCGCCGACTGCAGGCGTGCGGTGGCGATGT
This sequence comes from Stenotrophomonas acidaminiphila, assembly GCA_002951995.1. Lineage (NCBI taxonomy): Bacteria > Pseudomonadati > Pseudomonadota > Gammaproteobacteria > Lysobacterales > Lysobacteraceae > Stenotrophomonas > Stenotrophomonas acidaminiphila. The sequence continues at coordinate 1,894,407 of CP019797.1, read as the reverse complement.
CCAGGGTGGAGACGGCGCGGTCCAGTTCCTCGTCCTTCAGGCGCGTGCGCAGGGTCTTGAGCCGGTTGCGCGAGAGCACCAGTTCGCCGATCAGGTTGACGATGGCGTCCAGGCGCTTGGTGTCCACGCGCACGGTCTGTTCCGGTTCGACCGCGGCCTTGGCCGCGGCCGGTGCCGGTGCCGGTGCCGGCGTCGATGCGGGTGCCGGGGGCGCGACGCGCGCGGGTGCGGCCGGCGTGGTGGCCGGCAGGGCGCGGGCGCCGGGCGCGGCACCGCCGTGCAACTGGTCGAGCAGGCTTTCGAATTCGTCCTCGGTGATCAGGTCGGCGCCGGCCTTGGCGGCGGGCGCGGCGCTGGCCGCGACGGGGCGGCTGCCGGGTGCGGCGCCGCCATGCAGCTGGTCCAGCAGGCTTTCGAACTCGTCCTCGGTGATCAGCTCGTCGCCGCCCTTGGCGGCGGGCGCGGCGCTGGCCGGCGCCGGGCGGGTGCCGGGCGCGGCGCCGCCGTGCAGCTGGTCGAGCAGGTTCTCGAACTCGTCTTCGGTGATCAGGTCGCCGGCCGTCGCCGGCGCGGCCACCGCGACCGGTGCCGCCGGGGCCGGGGCCGCATCGACGTCGAACAGCGCGATCAGCGACGGCGGCGCGTGCTGCGGATCGGTGCCGGCCGACACCGCGTCGAGCATCGCCTGCAGCCAGTCCAGCGACTGCTGCGCGGCGTCGAAGTGGTGCGCCTGCAGCACCGCCTTGCCCGAGCGCGCCATGCCCAGGGTTTCCTCGGCGGCGTGGCACAGCTCGACCATGGCGTTGATGCCAAGGAAGCCGGCGCCGCCCTTGAGCGTGTGGAAGCCGCGGAACACCGCGTTGAGCTGGTCGTTGTCCTGGGGCGACTGCTCCAGGGCGACCAGCTGTTCGCCGAGGCGATCCAGGATTTCCTGGGCCTCGATGATGAAATCGGCGGCGATGTCGTCGGCGAAGGCGCTCATGGCATCACAGCCCCAGGTTGGAGAGCAGGTCGTCGGCGTCGTTCTGGCTGACGGCGTGGCGGTCGATGCCTTCCAGCGCCGGGCCGGCGAGGCCGCGGCCACGGGCCTCGTCTTCCGGCGGCGGCAGGCCGAGCGCGCCGAAGCCCTCGTGCACGCGGCGCACGATGCCGACCACGCGGCGGATGATCTGCCCGGTCAGGTCCTGGTAGCTCTGGGTCAGGGCGATCTCGGTGAGGTTGTGGCGGATGCGCTCCAGCGCCTGCTCGTGTTCGATCGCCGGCACGCTGCCCTCGCGCAGGCCGCTGACCAGCTCGCGGCACTGCTCGGCCAGGTCCAGGGTGCGGTGGGTGGCCTTTTCGGTCATCTCCACCACGTGGTCCAGGCGCGCGCAGGCGTCGTCCAGCTCGCCGGCCTCGGTGGGCACCGTCGGCAGTTCGCCCAGGGCCTGGCCCAGCTCGCGCGCCAGCCGCCCCAGCCCGGCCATCATCGGCTGCGTGCGCAATGCCGCCAGCGCGTCGATTTCCCGGCGCCAGCCGTGTTCGTCGCCGCTTTCCAGCGCCGCCAGCGCGTCCTGCAGGTGCTGCACCAGGATCGATTTTTCGCTCGGAGTTCCGCTGGGCATGGTCATCAGGCGCTCGCCGCCAGCCGCTCGAAGATCTTGCCGAGCTTCTCTTCCAGGGTCTGCGCGGTGAACGGCTTGATGATGTAGCCGTTCACGCCGCACTGCGCGGCCTCGATGATCTGCTCGCGCTTGGCCTCGGCGGTGACCATCAGCACCGGCAGGGTCTTGAGCTTGGCATCGGCGCGGATCGCCTTGAGCAGTTCGATGCCGGTCATCACCGGCATGTTCCAGTCGGTGATCACGAAATCGAACGGCTGGCTGTTCAACAGCGCCAGCGCGGCATGCCCGTCCTCGGCTTCGGCGGTGTTGGTGAAGCCCAGGTCGCCCAGCAGGTTCTTGACGATGCGCCGCATGGTCGAGAAGTCGTCGACGATCAGGATCCGCATGTTCTTGTTCAAAAGGTGTTCCTCTTCATGGTTCGACGAGGCCGGCGTCGGCCGCCTCGAAAATCTTCAACCGGCCACGCAGCCGCAGCATGGCCTGGCCGTGGATCTGGCATACCCGCGACTCGCTGACCCGAGCACCGCGCCGATCTCCTTCAGGTTCAGCTCCTGCTCGTAGTACAGCGACAGCACCAGTTGTTCGCGTTCGGGCAGCTGGCCGATCGCCTTGCCCAGTTCCTCGCCGAACTGGCTGCGCTCGAGCACCTGCTGCGGGGTCGGGCCGCCGGTGGCCGGGGTGTCCAGTTCGCCCTGGTCCTCGATCCGCGATTCCAGGCTCAGCACCTGGCCGCGCGCGGCGTCCTCGATCAGCCGCATGTACTCGGGCAGCGGCATGTCCATGGCCTGCGCCACTTCGGTCGCGCTGGCGGCGCGGCCGGTGGCCTGCTCGATGCGGCGGATGGTCGCGGCGGCGTCGCGGGCGCGGCGGTGCACCGAGCGCGGCACCCAGTCGCCACGGCGGATCTCGTCGATCATCGAACCGCGGATGCGGATCGAGGCGTAGGTCTCGAACGAGGCGCCCTGTTCGGCGTCGTAGCTGCGCGAGGCTTCGATCAGGCCCATCATGCCGGCCTGGATCAGGTCGTCGATCTCGACGCTGGCCGGCAGGCGCGCCGCCAGGTGGTGGGCGATGCGCCGCACCAGGTCCGAATGGCGGGCGATGCAGTCGTTGGCGCTGGCGCGCTGGACTTCGCGGTAATGGGCGGCCGGGTTCATGTCGCCACCCCGCGCTGGATGATGCGCTCCAGGAAGAACTCGACGCCGCCGCGCGGCTCGGTCGGCGCCTGCCAGCGGGCGGTGCGGCGGGCGATCTCCTGCAGCGCCAGCGCCGCCGGCGCCGACGGGTACAGCTTGACCACCGGCTGCTGGCGCTGCACCGACAGCCGCAGCCAGTCGTCCTGCGGCACGCAGCCCAGGTAGTTGAGCGAAACGTCGGCCAGGAACTTCTCGCACACCCGCACCAGCTTCTCGTACAGCATGCGGCCTTCGTTGGGGTCGCGGGCCATGTTGGCCACGACCTGGATGCGGTCCACCCGCGCTCGCGCGAGAGCACCTTGATCAGCGCGTAGGCGTCGGTGATCGAGGCCGGCTCGTCGCATACCACCACCACCGTGTCCTGCGCGGCCTGGCAGAAGGTCAACACGCTGTCGGTGATGCCGGCGGCGGTGTCGATGATCATCACGTCCAGGTCGCGTTCCAGCTCGGAGAACACGTTGACCAGGCCGACGTGCTCGGCCGGCTGCAGTTCGGCCATGTGCCGGCGGCCGGACGCGGCCGGCACCACCAGCAGGCCGTCGGGGCCTTCGATGATCACGTCCTCCAGGGTGCAGCGCCCGGCGACCAGGTCGGCCAGGGTGTGCTTGGGCTGCAGCCCGAGGATGACGTCGATGTTGGCCAGGCCGAGGTCGGCGTCCAGCAGCAGCGTGCGCTTGCCCATGCCGGCCAGCGCCACGGCCAGGTTGGCCGAGACGTTGGTCTTGCCCACGCCACCCTTGCCCCCGGTCACCGCGATGGTGCGCACGGGGCCCGCGGGCTGGCGGCGGGTGGCCGACAGCGGGAAGGCATTGGTCAGCTTGGCGTACTCACGCGACGGCATGGTTCAACTCCGGATTGCAGGGCATATCGGCCGCGCGGCGCAAATCTTCAAGGCGCAGCACCAGATTGGCCGCCGAGGCGCGGTGCAGGTCTTCGGGCACGTCCTGGCCGTCGGTCACCCAGGTGATCGGCAGGCGGTGGTCCACGGCCACCGAAAGGGCCGAGCCGAAGCGGCCGGTCTCGTCCAGCTTGGTCAGCACCACGCCCTGCGGGTTGGCCGCGCCGAAGCGGCGCACCACCTCGTCCATGTCCTGGAAGCTGGTGTTGGCCGGCAGCACCAGCAGGGTGCGGATCTGGCCGGCGGCACGCAGCCACTGCAGCTGCGCGGTCAGGGCGCGGTCGCGCTGGCCGAGCCCGGCGGTGTCGATCAGCACCAGCTTGTAATCGGCCAGGCGCTCCAGCAGCTGGTTGAGGTTGGTGCCGCTGCTGGCCTCGTGCACGGCGATGCCGAGCTGGCGGCCGAAGCCGTACAGCTGCTCGCGGGCGCCGATGCGCTGGGTGTCGGTGGTGACCAGGGCCACGTCGCGCGCGGCATGGGCCTCGGCGAAGCGCGAAGCCAGCTTGGCGATGGTGGTGGTCTTGCCGGCGCCGGTCGGGCCGACCAGGGCGATCACGCCGCCGGCCTCGATCGGGTCGACCGGGGCGATCGGCAGTTTCTTGGAGATCAGGCCCAGCATCAGCCCGCGGGCGCGCGCCGGGTCGGTATCGGCCGGCATCTGCACCGCCACGTCGCGGGCCAGGCCGGCGTCGAAACCGTACTCGTCCATCAGGTCCAGCGCATTGGCGCGCACCGGGCTGCCGCGCAGGCGCTCGTCGGTGAAGCGGTTCATCTCGCGCTCGATCAGCTGGCGCATGCCGGCCACTTCCTGGCGCAGTTCGGCCAGCTGGCGGTCATCGCGCGGTACCGCCGGGACCACGCTCAGCGCGGGCGCGGCGACGGCGGGGTCGGCCGCCGGTGCCGGAACATTGACGCTGAGCGGCGTCGATGCCGGGGCCGGTGCCGGCGCGGCGATGGCGGGGGCGGGGGCGGGCAGTGCCGGTTCCGCGGCCGCGACCGCCACGGGCGGCACCGCCAGCGCCGGTTCGCTGGGCGCGGCGGCTGCGGGCAGCGCCGTGGCCGGCGCGTCCAGCGGCGGATCGATCGCGAAGTGGGCACGGTTACGGGCGGCCGGTACCGGCGCCGTCGCGGCGACGGCAAAGCCTTCGGGACGGAACGCCGGCACCACCGGCGCATCGTCCTGCAGCGCCGGGAAGGTGGCGAAGATCTGTTCCGGCAGCGCCGGCGGGGGCGCAGCGACGGCCGCCGGCGCGGGCTGCGGCTTGAGCAGCGACGAGAAACGGCTGCCCGGGGCCAGCTCGAGGCTGCTGTCGATCGAGCGCCCGGTGGCGCCGACCGCCGAGCGGGCGAGGGCGGCCACGGCCGAGGCGGTGGCCACCACCGGTTCCGGCTCCGGCGCCTTGCGGCGGGTCACCGCGGCGATGATCGCCTCGGCGGCGCTGCGCGGCTTGGGCGCCGGCGGCGGTGCCGGGCGGGCGGCCTCCAGGGCGCGCTGCACCACGCTCTCGTCATAGTGCGCGGCCGCCACGATCTCGACGCCTTCCTCGATCCGGCGGTTGGACAGGATGACGGCGTCGGGGCCATGTTCCTTGCGCACCAGGTTCATGGCGGTGCGCATGTCGGCGGCGACGAAACGTTTGATCTTCATGCTGGAGTACCGGGAATTCGTGTGCGGGTGCGACGCGGGAGCAGTAGCGTTGGCGGTGTCGTGCATGGCGGTGCGTGCTCCTCGTCCTTCGTGTGTGGCGGTGGCCGGCCTGGTGTCCGTTCTTTGACGTCGTCCTGCGCCGCCGCCGGTTTCCAGGCTGTCCTCAGCTGATCGTGCCGACCAGCTTCAGGCGCTTGTCTTCCGGTACCTCGCTGTAGGCCAGCACCGACAGCGAGGGGACGCTGTGGCGGACCATCCGCGCGAGGGCGGCGCGGACCGGGCCCGGTACCAGCACCACGGCCGGCTCGTTGCGCGCCTCCTGCTTGCCGACGCATTCGGCAAGACTCTGGTGGAGGCGCTCGGCGAGACCGGGTTCCAGTGCGGCACCGTTGCCCTGCGTGGATTCCTGCAAGACCCGTTCCAGTTGCGGGTTCAGGGTGAACACCGGCAGTTCCGGCGACATGCCGGCGATTTCCTGCACGATGAACCGGCCCAGCGCGTTGCGCACCGCCACGGTGAGCACGGTCGGGTCCTGGCTGAGCGCGGCGTTCTCCACCAGCGCCTCGGCGATCTTGCGCAGCTGGCGGATCGGGATGCGCTCGATCAGCAGGTTCTGCAGCACCCGCGCCACCACCGAGATCGGCAGCGCCTTGGGGGTGAGGTCCTCGACCAGCTTGGGCGCGCTCTTGGCCAGGGTCGCCAGCAGCTGCTGCACTTCCTCGTGGCCCAGCAGTTCCGGCGCGTGTTCGCGGATCAGGTGCGACAGGTGGGTGGCGACCACCGTGGCCGGATCGACCACGGTGTAGCCCAGCGACTCGGCGTGGGCGCGCTGGTGCGGCTGGATCCAGGTGGCGTCCAGGCCGAACGCCGGATCCTTGCCGGGAATGCCGTCCAGCTGGCCCATCGCGCTGCCGGGGTCCAGCGCCAGCTCGCGGTCGGGGTGGATCTCGGCGCTGGCCACCGGCACGCCGTGGATCAGCACCCGGTAGGTGGTGGGCGCCAGTTCCAGGTTGTCGCGGATGTGCACCGACGGGATCAGGAAGCCCACGTCCTGGGTGAGCTTGCGGCGCACGCCCTTGATGCGTGCCATCAGTTCGCCGCCCTGGGCCTTGTCCACCAGCGGGATCAGCCGGTAGCCGACCTCCAGCCCCAGCGGGTCGACCGGACGCAGCTCATCCCAGCTCAGCTCGGCGGTCGGCGCCGGCGGCGCGCCGAGCAGCCCCGGGATCTCGCCGGCGGCGGCCGCGCCGGCCTCGGTGCCGGCCGCGGCGGCGGCCATGTCGCGCTTCCACAGCTTCCAGGCCAGGAAGCCGAGGATCGCGGCCAGGATCAGGAACGCCAGGTTGGGCATGCCCGGGACCAGCCCGACCAGGCCGATGATGGCCGCGGCGATGGCCAGGGCCCGGTACTGGCCGAACACCTGGCCCATCATCGCCTGGCTCATGTCCTGGGCGCGCGAGGCGCGCGTGACCAGCATCGCCACCGCGCTGGACACCAGCAGTGCCGGCAGCTGCGCCACCAGGCCGTCGCCGATGGACAGCAGGGTATAGGTGGAGGCTGCGTCGGCGAACGGCATGCCGTGCTGCAGCACGCCCACCGCCAGGCCGCCGAGCAGGTTGATGAACAGGATCAGGATGCCGGCGATGGCGTCGCCGCGGATGAACTTGCTGGCACCGTCCATCGCGCCGTAGAAATCGGCTTCCTCGCGCACTTCCTCGCGCCGCGCCTTGGCTTCCTCGCGGGTCAGCAGGCCGGCGTTGAGGTCCGCGTCGATCGCCATCTGCTTGCCGGGCATGGCGTCGAGGATGAAGCGCGCGGTCACTTCCGACACGCGCCCGGCGCCCTTGGTGATGACCACGAAGTTGATGATGGTCAGGATCGCGAACACCACGATGCCGACCGCGTAGTTGCCGCCGATCACGAATTCGCCGAACGAGGCGATGACCTTGCCGGCGGCCTCGTGGCCGTTCTGGCCATTGAGCAGGATGACGCGGGTGGAGGCCACGTTCAGCGCCAGCCGCAGCATGGTGGTGACCAGCAGCACGATCGGGAAGATGGTGAAGTCCAGCGGCCGCTTCACGTACACCACCGCCAGCAGCACCATCAGCGAGATGGCGATGTTGAAGGTGAACAGCGCGTCCAGCACCGGCGCGGCCAGCGGCACCACCACCATCGCCAGCAGCGCCAGCACGATCAGCGGCGCGCCGAATCCCTGGCGGATCGCATCCAGCAGGCGGCGCGCGGTGGTGGGCATGGGCTGGGCGCTCATGGGCGGGCCCCCTTGCCGAACTCGTCGATGTCGATGGCCGGCTGCTGCGGCATCGGCCCGCCGCGCCAGGCACGCAGCTGGTAGACGTAGGACAGGATCTGGGCGACGGCCGAATACAGTCTCACGGGGATTTCCTTGCCGAGTTGGCTTTCCCTATACAAGGCGCGTGCCAGCGGCGGTGCCGACACGATCGCCACCCGGTTGCCGTCGGCCACCTGGCGGATCCGCAGGGCCAGTTCGTCCACGCCGCGGGCCACCACGGTCGGTGCGTTCATGCGCCCGGCCTCGTACTTCAGCGCCACCGCGTAGTGGGTGGGGTTGACCACGACCACGTCGGCATTGGGCACGGCCTCCATCATCCGCCGCTGCGACAGCTGCATCTGCATCTGGCGGATGCGGCCCTTGACCTCCGGGCTGCCCTCGCTTTCCTTCATTTCGCGGCGGACCTCGTCGCGGGTCATCTTCAGCTTGCGCAGCCAGTTCCAGTGCTGGTACGGCGCATCGATCGCCGCCAGCAGCACCAACGCCCCGGCCGTGGCCAGCAGCAGCCGCAGGGTGAAGCCCAGGCCATCGAGCACCGCCCGTTCCAGCGGCAGCTGCGGCAGGACACGCAGGGCATCGAAGCCGTGCCAGATGCACAGCCCGGCGGCGGCGCCGACGAACAGCATGCGCAGCAGCGACTTGGCCAGCTCGGCCAGCGACTGCATGCCGTAGATGCGCTTGATCCCGCTCATCGGGTTCATGCGGTTGAGGTCGGGCATGAGCGCCTTGGACGACACCCGCAACCCGCCCATGACCAGCGGCGAGACGAAGCTGGCCAGCAGGCAGGCCAGCAACAGCGGCCAGGCCGCCAGCAGCAGCCGCAGCAGCAGCATCCCGGCGTGGCCGAACAGCGCGTCGGGGGTCTGGAACAGCCCCGGCTCGGGCGCCAGCGCCGTGCGCATCCAGGCGCGCGCATTGCCGCCGATCACCCCGGACAGGGTGGCCACGGCGATCACCCCGGCGCCGAACACCGCGGCGGTGGCCAGTTCGCGCGAGCGCGGGATGTCGCCCTTCTCGCGGGCGTCGCGCAGCCGTTTGCCGGTAGGTTGTTCGGTTTTTTCGGTGCCGTCTTCGTTCTCAGCCATGGCCTGGCGCGGGTACTGGATCCGGCATCGGCCGTGCAAGAACCGGGCCAGCGCCGCCGCGGCCGGCGGGTGCGGCCGGGGTCATGGCCCGGGGCCGCCGGGCGCCGCGCTCAGAGGCCGCCGCTGGCGTACAGGCGCATGAAGCTCTCCGGGCCGACCGGCCGCCCCAGCTGGTAGCCCTGCAGGTGGTCGCAGCCCAGGCGCTCGGCATAGGTGCGCTGGCCCGGGGTTTCGATGCCCTTGGCCACCACTTCCATGTCCAGCGCGTGGCCCAGCGCGACGATCGCCGAGACCACCACCACGTCCTCGTCGCTGTCCTCCAGCGCCATCACGAAGGCGCGGTCGATCTTGATCTCGGTGGCCGGCAGCCGCCGCAGCTGCAGCAGGCTGGAGAAGCCGGTGCCGAAATCGTCGATCGAGATACCCACGCCCAGCGCGGCGACGGCGCGCAGCACCGCGATCGCGGCGTCGGCGTCGCGGGTGACCGCGTTCTCGCTGACTTCCAGCACCAGCCGCGACGGCGCCAGTTCATGCCGCTGCAGCACCCGCCGCACCTCCTCGACCAGGCACGGCGAACCGAGCTGCAGCCCCGACAGGTTCACCGACACCTGCCAGCCGGGGTGGCCGGCATCGTGCCAGCAGCGCATCTGCCGGCAGGCCTCGTCCAGCACCCATCGGCCGATCACGTCGATCAGTCCGTGCTGTTCGGCCAGGCGGATGATGCGTGCGCTGGGCACCGGCCCGTGCACCGGATGGCGCCAGCGCAGCAGCGCCTCGGCGCCGGTGACCAGGCCACTGTCGCCATGCACCCGGGGCTGGTAATGCAGGCTCAGCTGCGCCGCGGCGAGCGCCTGCCGCAGGTCCTCCAGCAGGCGCCGGTCCTGCTCGGCGTCGGCGTTCATCCAGGCGGCGAAGCGGGCGTGGCGGTTGCGGCCGGCCTGCTTGGCATGGCGGGTGGCGGTCTCGGCATGGGCCAGCAGTTGTGGCGCGGTGGCGCCCTGTGCCGGGTACAGCGCCAGCCCCAGGCTGGCGGTGACGCGCATGTCGCGCTCGTCCACGCGCACCGTGTTGACCGCCATGAGAATGCGCTCGGCCAGCGGCGCCGCGGCGGCATCGTCGGCCAGCGGCAGCGCGATCACGTACTGGTCGCCGCCCAGGCGCCCGACCAGGCCGCCGTCCGGCAGCTGCCGGCGCAGCTGTTCGGCCACGTCGACCATCACCGCGTCGCCGGCCTGCGGGCCGAAGGCGCTGTTGATGTGGCGGAACTCATCCAGGTCCAGGGTCATCACCGCGCACCCGAGCCCCGTCGCGCGGCAGTGCTGCAGCAGCTGTTCGATGCGTTCGTGCGACAGCTGGCGGTTGGGCAGGCCGGTGAGCGGATCGTGGCGGCTGGCATGGAACAGCTCCTTGCGCGCACCGTCCAGCGAGGCCGACAGCGTGGTGTTGCGCCGCCGCAGCAGGCGCGCCTGCAGGCGCTGCTCGAACAGCGAAATGACCAGTACCACCGCCATCATCGCCACGGCCAGCAGCAGCACCCCGGCCGCCAGCCATTCGGCGCCGATGCCGCCGCCGGTCGCCGCGGTGCACACCGAGCCGGCCGCGAACCGCGCCGCGGCCATGCCGGTGTAGTGCATGCCGACGATGCCCAGGCCCATCACCGCGGCGGCGGCCAGGCGCTGCGCCAGCGGCCGCGCGCGGCTGCGCATGCGCAGGGCGATGAACAGCGCGGCCCAGGAGGCGCCCACCGCGATCACGATGGAAAGCGCGACCCACGATGGCGCGTAGTCGATGGCCGGGCGCATGCGCAGCGCGGCCATGCCCGTGTAGTGCATCCAGGCGATGCCCAGGCCCATGAGCAGCGCGCCCAGCGCCAGCCGCGCCGGCGCCGGGGCGGGACGCGACACCAGCCACAGCGCGAACAGCGAGGTGGCGATGGCCACCAGCAGCGATTCGAGGGTCGGCCAGAGCGCATAGCCGAGCGGGATCGGCAGGCGCAAGGCGAGCATGCCGACGAAGTGCATCGACCAGATGCCGGTGCCCATGGCGACGGCGCCCGCCAGCAGCCAGCCGCCGGCGGCGCCGCGATGGCGCCAGGCCGATACCCGCGAGGCCATGTCCAGCGCGGTGAACGAAGCAAGCATCGCGACCAGGACCGACAGCGCGACCAGCGACGGGTTATAGCTTCCTGCAAGCATGGCATCCTCCCTTTGCACCCGATGGCACGCAGGGCGTGCCACGCATCCGGCGGCGGCCGGCCCGATCCCTGCCGGTCCCGCCTGCAGACTATCCCGGGCCGGCGCACGCCGGGCAAGCGGTTCGCCGCCGCGCACGGTGGGCGCGGCGATTCCGGCTCAGCCCGTTACCCGCCGCGCGGCGTCGAACGCGCTGTCGAGCAGGCGCTGCACCGGCGCGGCCATTTCCCCGGCCAGCAGTGCCAGCAGGACCAGCCCCAGCAGCAGCGACACCGGCAGGCCCAGCTGCATCGGGTGCAGCGCCGGCGCCGCGCGTGCCAGCACGCCGAACGCCAGGTTCACCGCCAGCATCGCCACCACCAGCGGCAGCGCCAGGCTCAATGCGCCGCGGAACACCTGCAGGAACAGGGTCGGTGCCAGTGCGGCCATCGCGTGCGGGTCGGGCAGCGCGGTACCGATCGGCAATGCCCTGTAGCTGTCCACCAGCAGCGAGATCAGTGCCAGGTGGCCGTTGCTGGTGAAGAACAGCAGACCGAACAGCAGGTAGAACCATTGCCCGACCACGCCGGAGCTGCCACCGCGCAGCGGATCGCTCATCTGCGCGAACGCCAGGCCGGTGCCCTGCGCGACCAGTTCGCCGGCCATCGCGCCGGCCTCGAAGATCAGCCGCAGCAGGAAGCCGATGCTCACCCCGACCGCCAGCTCGCGGGCGATGCTGAGCACCGTGGCCGCGTCGAAGCCGTTCCAGACCGGCACCGGCGGCAGTACCGGTGCCAGCGCCACCGACAGCGCGACGGCGAGCAGCGCCCGCACCCGTGCCGGCACCGCGCGCGAGCCCACCATGGGCATGGCCATCAGCATCGCGCCGATGCGCAGCATGACCCACAGGGTGGTGCCGATGATGGCGAAGGCCTGCTGGCCGTCGATCATCATCCGGGTGATCGGATCCATGGCGCCGCCTAGCCGATCAGGTGCGGGATGCGCTGGAACAGCAGGGTGGTGAACTCCACCAGGTGGCCGAGCAGCAGGCTGCCCAGCGCGAACAGCGCCGCGGTCAGCGCCGCGGCCTTGGCGATGAAGGCGATGGTCGGCTCATTGAGCTGGGTGGCGGCCTGGATGATGCCGATGACCACGCCGACCACCAGCACCACCACCAGCAGCGGGCCGGCGATCCAGAGGGTGGCGACCAGGCCGCCGCGCAGTTCGGTAAGGGCAAGTTCGGGACTCATGCCGGGGTGGATGCAAGGTTGGTGCCAGAGGGGCAAGGTTTCCGACGTTGCCGTTGCCAATAGATTTTGACTTGCCGGGTTCCCTTCCGTAGCGACGGAGGCGGCAGACAAGACCCCGAATGGGGCGCCGCACAAGGATGTGCGGCGTTTTTCGACGAGACAGGGATGTCTCGTCGAAAAATCCTGCCGACGGAGTGGACCCGCGATGCGCAGCATCGTGGGCGCGTAGGCAGGGTGTGCTTTCTTTGCGCCAGGTTTCTTTGCACAAGCAAAGAAAGGTGGCTCGGGCCCCTTTAGGGGCACGAAAGCCTTTGCTTCTGAAGTTGCTTCTAAAAGGGCCAAAGTCAAAGTCAGAGCGAGAGCTTTCACTCCCCTTCGGGGAGCGAGTTACTTTTCTTTGCTCGTGCAAAGAAAAGCTAACCAAAAGAAAGCACGCCCTGCCTGCGCACCCTCCGCGCTGCGCGCTCCAGGTCCACTGCGCTGCCGGGATTTTTCGACGAGACATCCCTGTCTCGTCGAAAAACGACGTGCATCCATGCACGCCGCCCCTTCGGGGTCTTGTCCGTCAGCTCCGTTGCTACGGGAGGGAACCCGGCAAGTCAAAATCCATTGGCAACGGCAGCAACGGCAGCAACGGCAGCAACGGCAGCAACAGCTAATGTCAAAGGCGAAAGCGGCCGAAGCGGGGGCAGCCTCCGTCAGTTGCTGGGCCGGAAACAACGAAGCCGCGAGTTGATCGCGGCTTCGTGCAATGAATTCATGAGTGGCGGCTCACACCGCGTTGAAGCTCGCCGCCAGCGTGCCCACCACCAGCACCCAGCCATCGACCAGCACGAACAGCAGGATCTTGAACGGCGCCGAGATCAGCATCGGCGAGAGCATCATCATGCCCATCGACATCAGCACGCTGGACACCACCAGGTCGATGATCACGAACGGGATGAAGATCAGGAAGCCGATCTCGAACGCGGTCTTCAGCTCGCTGGTGACGAACGAGGCCACCAGCACCGGGAACGGGATCGCGTCCGGACCGGCGTAGGGGCCCTGGCCGGCCAGCCCGGCGAAGGTCATCAGGTCGGTCTCGCGCACCTGCGCCAGCATGAACGCGCGCAGCGGCTGGGTGGTCAGGGTCCACGCGGTCTGGAAGTCGATCTTGCCGTCCAGGTAGGGCGCCATGCCGGTGGACCAGGCCTTGTCCCAGACCGGCATCATGATCATCGCGGTCAGGAACAGGGCCAGCCCGAGCAGTACCTGGTTGGAGGGCGTCTGCCCGGTGCCCATCGCCTGCCGCAGCAGGCCGAGCACGATGATGATGCGGGTGAAGGCGGTGAGCACCAGCAGCAGCGATGGCAGCAGGGTGATCGCCGTCATCAGCAGCAGCGTCTGCAGCGGCAGGCTGACCGGGGCGCCGCCGATCTTGCCGACGTTCACGTCGGGCAGGGCCGGCAGCTGCGGCGCGGCGGGGGTTGCCCAGGCCAGCAGCGGCAGCGCCAGCAGCGCGAACACGACCGCCAGCTGGCAGCAGAAACGGGAATTGAGGCGGTGCGGCAGCATGCTCAGGCGTCCTTGCGCAGCTTCTGTTGCAGCAGCTGCGCGAAATTCGGTAGATGTTTGAGGTGGGGAAGCGTGGCCGGCGCCGGCGCCGGCAGCGGTTCGGGCAGTGCGAGCAGCGCGCTGATGCCGCCGGCGGTGATGCCCAGCAGCAGCTGTTGGCCGTTGACGTCGACCACCACCACGCGCTCCTTGGCGCCGACGTTGAGGCTGGCCACCAGCTTCAACCCCTCGGCCGGGCGGAAGCCGGCGCCGGGCAGCCGCTTGAGCAGCCAGCCCAGGCCGACGATCAGCGCCAGTACCGCGAGCAGCGCCAGCACCGCGCCGAACAGGCCCGGCGCGGCGGCCGCATGCTGCCCGACCGGCGCCACCTGTGGATGGCCCTGGGCCATCGCGGCGACGGCCAGGGTGGTAGCCGGCAGCAGGCTCAACGCAGTCTCCGGATGCGCTCGCTGGGGCTGACCACGTCGGTCAGGCGCACGCCGAAGCGGTCATTGATGACCACCACCTCGCCATGCGCGATCAGGGTGCCGTTGACGAACACGTCCAGCGATTCGCCGGCGCCGCGTTCCAGCTCCACCACCGAGCCCTGGTTGAGCTGCAGCAGGTTGCGGATCGGCACCCGCGCGCGCCCGACTTCCAGCGACAGCGTCACCGGCACGTCCAGGATCACGTCCAGGTTGAGGTCGGCGTTGCCGTCGCCCTCGGCCTGCAGGTTGGCGAACTGCGCCGGCTCGGCGGCGGGCGCGGCGGGAGCGGGGATCTCGGTGGGGTCGTGCTCAGTCATGGGAGTTTTCCTGGGACGCGGACGGGCGTGGCGGCCTGCCCGGCGGATGGGTAGCGGTGATCTTGATGGCGTTGCGGTCGCGGGCGATGCCGAACTCGCCGGTGAACACCGGGATGCCTTCGACGCACAACGGCACTTCCTTCAGCATCTCGATGGGCAGGATGTCGCCGACCTTGAGCCGGCTCAGCTCGCGCAGGCTCATGCGCCGGCGCGCGATCACGCTGGACAGCTCCACCTCGGCGGTGTCCAGCTGCTCGCGCAGCATGATCGCCCAGCTCTCGTCGCGGTCGTTGCGGTCGCTCTGGATGCCGGCGTCGAGCAGCTCGCGGATCGGCTCCAGCATCGAGTACGGCAGGGTGATGTGGATGTCGCCGCCGCCGCTTTCCAGCTCGACGTGGAAGCGGCACACCACCACGTACTCGCGCGGGCTGACGATGTTGGCGAAGTGCGGGTTGATTTCCGAATTGATGTAGTCGAAATCGACGTTCATCACCGGGCTCCAGGCCTCGCGCAGGTCGACGAAGGCCTGCTTGAGCATCAGCTGGATCACGCGCATCTCGGTGGCGGTGAACTCGCGGCCCTCGATGCGGGTGTGGTAGCGCCCGTCGCCGCCGAAGAAATTGTCCACCACCGCGAACACCAGGGTCGGCTCGAACACGATCAGGCCGGTGCCGCGCAGCGGCTTGAAGCGGACCAGGTTGAGGTTGGTGGGTACGTACAGCGAGTGCAGGTAGTCGCCGAACTTGATCAGTTCGATGCCGCGCACCGAGATCTCGGCCGAGCGCCGGATCAGGTTGAACAGGCCGATGCGCCACAGCCGCACGAAGCGCTCGTTGACCATCTCCAGGGTGGGCATGCGCCCGCGGATGATGCGGTCCTGGCTGGCGAAATCGTAGGGCCGCGCCTCGCCCGGCGGCGGCTCGGGCTCGGCGGTGTCCACCGTGCCGGAATCGACGCCGTGCAGCAGGGCGTCGATCTCATCCTGGGACAGCAGGTCGTTGATGCTCATCGGCGTCGCCTTACTGGGTGACGAAGCTGGTGAACAGCAGGTCGTCGGCGGTCTTCTTGCCGGTCTCGGCCTGCATCAGCTTCTGCACCTCGGCCAGCGCCGCGGCCTGCAGGCGTTCCTTGCCGGCACGGTCGGCGATCTGTTCGGGCTCGACCTGGGAGAACAGCATCAGCAGCTTGGCGCGGATCGCCGGGGCGTGGGTCTGCAGCGCCGGCAGCGCCTCCGGGTCGCGGGTCATCAGCTGCACCTCGACCTGCAGGTAGCGCGGGCCGTCCACGCGTCCGTTGAGGTTGACCACGAAGGCCGGGTCCAGCGCGAAGTACTGCGCCGGGGCCGGCGTGGCCGGGGCCGCGGCCTTGGCCTTGGACGGCGCGGCGTCGGCGCGGCCCTGGGTGAAATACCAGACGGCGCCACCGGCGCCGCCGGCGGCGACCACGGCGATCAGCAGGGTCGCCAGCAGCGAACGGCGCGGCTTGGCCGCGGCATCCTTGTCCTTGTCCTTGGAAGTGTCTGGCTTGCGGGATTTGTCGGCGGCGGCTGCCACGTTGTGCTCCTCAGGGTTGCTGTCCCTGAATATGCAAAACGCGTGCCGCAGTGCGTGCCGGTGGCGATGACGGAAAGTTGACGGGGCTGGCCACGACGCGCGGCGCGCGCCAGCCGTGGGCCGCGCCTACGTCTCAGGCGTAGGCGTCGAGCAGGCCGCGCAGGCGCAGGGGACGGACATCGCGCCCGGTCAGGGCGCCGGCCTCGCCCGGCTCGCCGTCGTGGCCCGTGCCCGTGCCGGTGCCGCCGGTGTTCGACGAACCCGGCTCGGACTGGCGGTGGCCGACATCGGCCTGGGCCAGCTGCAGGCCCTGTTCGCCCAGCATTTCACGCAGCCGCGGCAGGCCGCTTTCCAGCGCCTGGCGGACCTCGGCATGCGCGCTTGAGAAGGTCGCGTGGACCCGGTCGCCGTCCAGCTGCAGCTTCACTTCCACCGGCCCGAGGTCGTTCGGGGTGACGCGGATGTGCGCATGGCCGATCTTCTGGTCGGCCAGCCAGCCGACGCGGGCGCCGATGGCGTCGTCGAAGTCGGCTGCCTGCATGTCGACCGGCGCCGACAGCGCCGGCGGGAAGGCCGGTGCCGGACGGGCTTCGGCCGCGCTGGCCAGGTTCTGCAGCAGCGGGCCGAACAGCGCCGCGCCGGCGCCTGGATCGGTGGCCGCTGGCGCGTTGCCGGCCGGGGCGCCGGGCAGCACCGGCGCGGCGTCGCCGCCGGGCAGCGACGGTGCCAGGATCTCGGCGTCGGCGGCGAGCGCCGCCGCAGCGGCCATGGCCGTGGCCGTGGTGGCCGCCGGAGCCGCGACGGGGGCGGGCGGTGGCGCCAGCGCGGTCGGCACCGCGGCAGCCGCCGTGGATGCGGCCGGCGACGCTGCGCCGCCGGAGCGGGGCAGGGCGCCGCCGTCGCGGGTGGCCAGCGGAACGGCGTCGGCCACGGCCGGGGCCGTCGTGGTTGCCGGCAACAGCCCGGCAAGGCCGGCCGGCGGCCATTGCGGCGCGTCGTCGTCGCTGTCGTCCTGGTCGCCACCGCCCTCAGCGGCGGCCGCCGGTTTCCCGGCGTCGCTGGCCGCGGCGGTTTCGCCGCCGCCGGCGGCATCGGCCGGCGCCGGCGCGGCCGCCGGGTCGGCGTTCCCGCGCCCCGGGTCGTCCGCGGCCGGGCGGGCCGCGGGTTTCGGCCGCGGCGTGGCTGCCGCTGACGGCTGCGGCGCGGCCTGCAGCAGCGCGTCGAATCCAGCGGCGTCCTTGTCGGCGCCGCTGCCGGCGCGCGGCAGGGAAGCCGCGCCCGGCGCCTGGCTGGCGCTCGCCGCGCCCAGCGACAGCGGCGTCATGGGCTGTCGTCCTCGCCCGACAGCTGGGCCTGGCGGGCACGGCGCGCGCCCAGGTCGTCCATCTCGCGCTGGTCGCGGCGTTCTTCCACCTGCTTTTCGCGGGCACGGTAGCTGGCCGCCAGCTGCTCCAGCACCTGCTTGTCGCGGCTGGCCAGCAGCAAGCGTGCGCGCTCGGCATCGACCCGCTCGCGGTTGCGGTCCACGGTCTGGCTCTGCTGCTGCACGGCGCTGTCCAGGCGGTCCAGGAACGCGCGCCGGTTCATCAGCTGCGACGGGCTGGTGGCGGCCATCTGCGCGCCGGCGTATTCCTCGGCGTAGCGGCGCAGTTCCTCCAGCCGCGACAGGTGCATGTCCAGCGCCTGCTGGCGCTCGGCCAGGGCGCGGGCGACCGCGTCCTCGTGGTCCTGCGCACGGCGCAGCAGGGGGTCCAGGCGACGGGATTGGTTCATGGGACGTTCTCGCTTTCGACCAGGCGTTTCAGGGCGGCAAGGCTGTGGGGAAGGTCGGCGGCCAGGCTCACGTCCTGGCCGAGGAATTCGAGGATTTCCGGCCAGCGCTCGAGCGCTTCGTCGGTGGCCGCATCGTTGCCGCGCTGGTAGGCGCCGATGGCGATCAGGTCGCGGTTGGCCGAATACGCCGCCACCAGCCGCTTGAGCTTGCGGATGCGCAGGCGCCAGGCGTCGTCGGCGATGTCCTGGACCACGCGGCTGACCGACGACTCGACGTCGATGGCCGGGTACAGGCCGGAATCGGCGACCCGGCGCGAAAGCAGGATGTGGCCGTCGAGGATGGCGCGGGCGGCGTCGGCGATCGGGTCCTGCGGGTCGTCGCCCTCGGTGAGCACGGTATAGAAGGCGGTGATCGAGCCGCGTCCCTTGGCGCCGTTGCCGGCGCGTTCCACCAGCGCCGGCAGCTTGGCGAACACGCTGGGCGGGTAACCACGGGTGGTCGGCGGTTCGCCGACGGACAGGCCGATCTCGCGCTGCGCCTGGGCGAAGCGGGTCAGCGAATCCATCAGCAGCAGCACGTTCAGGCCCTGGTCGCGGAACCACTCGGCGATCGCGGTGGCGCGATAGGCGCCATGCAGGCGCGCCAGCGGCGGGCGGTCGGCCGGCGCGGCCACCACCACCGCCCGGCGCAGGCCTTCCTCGCCCAGGGTGGTCTCGACGAAGTCGCGCACTTCGCGGCCGCGCTCGCCGATCAGCCCGACCACGATCACGTCGGCCGAGGTGAAGCGGGTCATCATTCCCAGCAGCGTCGATTTGCCGACGCCGGAGCCGGCGAACAGGCCCACGCGCTGGCCGCGGCCTATCGGCAGCAGCGCGTTGATCGCGCGCACGCCCACGTCCAGCGGCTGGGTGATGGGTTCGCGCGCGAGCGGGTTGATCGACACCCCGGCCATGCTGGCGCTGCCTTCGGCGCGGATCGGGCCCTTGCCGTCCAGCGGCACGCCGTCGCTGTCGATGACCCGGCCCAGCAGGCCTTCGCCGACCTCCACCCCGCCGCGCCGGTAGGACGGCACCACGCGTGCGTTGGGCAGCAGGCCGTGCAGTTCGGCGCTGGGCATCAGGTAGGTGCGGTCGCTGGCGAAGCCGACCACCTCGGCGTCGACCCAGCCGCCGTCGACCTCGACCTTGCAGGTGGCGCCCATCGGCGCCTCGCAGCCGACCGCTTCCAGGGTCAGGCCCACCGCGCGGCGCAGCACGCCCTCGCGGATCAGGCCGCGGCCGTGCCCCGGCTCGATGTCGATGGCGTCCAGCCGGGCGGCCAGGCGCAGGTTGCGCGCGGCCGACCAGGCGGCGGGCGCCGGTGGCGGGCGGTCGGGCGGCGCGGTGTCGGGGTGGGTGGGGTTCATTGGGTGGCTCCGGCCTTGCGCATCACCGTGGACAGCGCCGCGCGCAGGCGCGCCTCGAGGGTGCCGTCGATGCGCACGCTTTCGGCGTGCACGCGCAGGTCGCCGCGGCTCAGGCCGGGGTCCGGGCTCAGGCGCTGGCCCGGCGCCAGTTTCAGCAGCGGCGCCAGCGCGGCGATGTCATCCGGGTGCAGGCGCACCTCGACCTCGCGGCTGCTGCCGCCGACCGCTTCCAGCGCCTCGTTGACCAGCTCCTGCAGCAGCGCCGGTTCGGCTTCGTAGGCACGGCCGAGCAACTGCCCGGCCACGCGCACCGACAACTCGCCCAGCGCGGCCACCACTTCGCCTTCCAGGCGCAGCAGCGGGCGGCTGAAGTTGTCCAGGATGCCTTCGATCTGCGCCACCAGCCGGCGTACCTCGGCCTGGCCCTGGGCGAGGCCTTCGGCATGGCCCTCGGCGTGTCCCTGTTCCAGCCCTTCCTGGCGCGCGGCGTCCTGGATGGCCTGGATCTGCTCCAGCGTCGGCGGCTGCGGCAACGGCTCCGGCGGCAGTTCCGCGGCATCGCCGGAATGGTCGTCGGACAGCGCCGGCGCCGGTTCCAGCGCGGCGGTCAGATCGGGAGCCATCCAGCGCACGACCGGACTCACAGCATGGTCTCCGCATTGCCACCGATGGTGACGGTGCCCTCATCGGCCATGCGCTTGACGATGGCCAGGATCTCGCGCTGCGCGGCCTCCACGTCGGACAGCTTGACCGGGCCGCGCGCCTCCATGTCCTCCAGCAGGATCTCGGCGGCGCGCTGGGACATGTTGCGGGTGATCTTGTCGCGCACCTTGATGTCGGCGCCGCGCAGGGCCAGGCCCAGGCGCTCGCCGCTGACTTCGCGCAGCACCAGCTGCATCTCGCGGTCGTCCAGGTCCACCAGGTCGTCGAACACGAACATCAGGTCCTGGATGCGGCTGCCCAGCGGCGCGTCGACCTGCGCGATCGCACTGAGGATCGCCTGGTCCTGGCCGCCGTCCATGAAGTTGAGGATGTTGGCCGCGCACTGCACGCCGCCGATGTTGGACGACTTCAGGTTCTGGTTGCCGGCGAACTGGCGCTCCATGATCTCGTTGAGTTCGTTCAGCGCATTGGGCGGGATGCCGTCCAGGGTGGCGATGCGCAGCAGCACGTCGACCCGGGTGCGTTCGGGCAGCAGCTTCAGCGCTTCGGCGGCCTGGTCGTTTTCCAGGTGCGACATGACGATGGCGATGATCTGCGGGTGTTCGTTGCGCACCAGGTCGGCGACCGCGCGCGGGTCCATCCACTTCAGCGTGTCCAGGCCGGTGGTGTTGCGGCCCAGCAGGATGCGGTCGATCAAGTTGTTGGCCTTCTCGTTGCCCAGCGCCTGCACCAGCATGTTGCGGATGTAGTCGTCCGAGCCGACGCTGAGCGAGGTCTTGTTGCCGAGTTCGCTGCTGAACTCGTCCATGACCTGCTGCACCTGTTCGCGGCTGACGTCGGTCAGGGTGGCCATGGCGATGCCGATCTTCTGCACCTCCTTGGGCTCCATGTGGCGCAGCACCTCGGCCGCGTCGGCTTCGCCCAGCGAGAGCAGCAGCACCGCGGCGCGCTGCACGCCATTCATGGGAACGACGGACTCAGTCATTGGCCACCCATCCCTTCACCACCTGGGCGACGCGCTTGGAATCGGAGCGCACTGCCTCGCGCGCCATGCGCAGGCGTTCCTCGTAGGCATCCAGCGGCAACGCCAGCGGCGCGGCGCCCCCCAGCTGCAGGTGGTCGTTGGCCAGCCCGGGCAGGCCGTCGGCGTTGTCCACCAGGTGCACGTCGGCGCGCAGCGGATCCTCGTCCGGGCCGGGCAGCGCCTTGGGCGGGCCTGCGATCTGGCGCAGCGCCGGGCGCAGCACGCCGAACAGCAGTGCCAGCACCACGACCGCACCCAGCACCAGGCGCAGGCCGTCGCGGACCTGCGGCAGTTCCCACCACTTGATCGGTTCGTCCGGCGTGGTATCGCGCACGAACGGCGCGTTCATCACCGATACCGTGTCGCCGCGCGCGGTGTCGAAGCCGACCGCCTGCTTGACCAGTGCCTCGACCCGGGTCAACTCGGCGGTGCTGAGCGCCTGGTCGCTGATCTTGCCGTTGCTGCCGGCACGCGGCACGTGGTCGACCAGCACCGCCACCGACACCCGCTTGACCCGCCCGGCGGGCTGCCGGGTGTGCTGCAGGGTGCGGTCCAGCTCGTAGTTGCGGGTGGCGTTCTTGCTGCTTTCGCTCGGGTGGCGGCGGTGGCCGGCGCGGCCTGGGGGCCGGGCGGGGTGTTGCTGGCCGCGCCGGGCACACCCTGCGGGCCCTGGGTGGTGGTGGTGTTCTCGCTGATCTGCTCGCTGCGCACCTTCTGCGGTTCGCCGTTGTACAGCTCGCGCGCTTCCTCGGTGACCGAGAAATCCATGTCCACGCTGACTTCCGGGTTGACCCGGCCGGGGCCGGTCATCGGCTCCAGCAGCTCACGGATGCGCTGGTTGTAGGAGGTCTCCAGGCGCCGCACCTGGTCGAACTGCGCCGCGTTCAGGGCCGCATCGCTGTTGGGGTCGGCGATGGTCAGCATGCGCCCGCTCTGGTCGACCACGGTGACCCGCTCCGGGGCCAGGTCCGGGATGCTGGACGCGACCATGTGCACGATCGCATCGACCTGGTTGCGCTCCAGCTGCTGGCCCGGACGCAGTTCCAGCACCACCGAGGCGCTGGCGACGTCGCGCTGGCGGGTGAACGCGCTGGGCTTGGGAATGGCCAGGTGCACGCGCGCGTCGCGCACCGGACGCAGGGTGGTGATGGTGCGCACCAGCTCGGTTTCCAGCGCGTGCTGGTAGCGCGCGTTTTCCATGAATTGGCTGACGCCGAAGCCGGGGTCGCGCTCCATCAGCTCGAAGCCGAGCCGGCCGCTGTCGGTCAGGCCGGAGCCGGCCAGCTTGAGCCGGGCGTCGTGGATGTTCTTTTCCGGCACGCTGATGGCGCCGGTGGCCGCGTCCAGCTCGAACGGGATCTGCGCGGCGCGCAGCAGGTCGGTCGCCTCGGCGGTCGCCTTCTGGTCAAGACCGGTGTACAGCGGCGCCATCGGCGGCTTCTGCGCCCAGAAGAACACGAACAGGCCGGCCGCCACGGCAATGGCGATCATCGCCATCAACCCCAGCCGGCGGGTGATCTGCAGGCTCTGCAGCCGGTCGAACCAGGCCCCGGCCTTTTCCGAATTGAGTGAATCCTTGGACAGCGCGAGTGCCATGGCGACCGGTTCCTTACAGCGGCATGTTCATCACGTCCTGGTAAGCCTGGACGAGACGGTTGCGGACTTCCACGGTGGCGCGGAACGCCAGCTGGGACTGCTGGGAGGCGACCATGACCTTGGCCAGGTCGGCGCCGGGTTCGCCGCGCTCGAACGCAGCGGCCAGCGCGCCGGAGACCTGCTGGGCGCGATTCACGTCGGCCAGCGCGCCCTGCAGGGTGTCGGTGAAGCTGGCCACCGGGGCGGTGGCGGGCCGGACCCCGGCCAATCCGTCGATGGCGTTGCTGCGCGCGACGTCGGCGGCCGGCAACGACTGGCTCGCCTGGGTCTGGTAGCTGCGGATCTGGGAAAGGATGGAATTGACGGAGTGGGACATCGACAAGGTTCCGGGACAGGGGAGAACTGCCTGTTCATGTGCAAGTCGCGTGCCGGAACCGGAACGGCGGGAAAACCCGCGGGAAGCATGTGACGGCGGGGCGGGCCGCGGCCCCGGCGACGGTTTTCCGTCGGTGACGCCGGGAATGGTGACGCTGCGGCAGGGGCCGGGGCGATGGCGGGCCCGGGGCGGCGGATGCCGCCACCGCCGGCCGCCCGTTGGCCGCTGCCGTCGAGGCGCGGGAGAGCCCGCCGGCGTGCCGCCCGGCGGCGGGCATCAGCAGCCGGGAAACCGGCGCCGGGCGGGGGCAATGCAGTTCAGGGCAGCCAGGCCGCCTGCCACTGCGCCAGCCCGGCGTCGGCCAGCATCCAGTCGCGGTGCACCACCGCGCGCAGCGCGTCGCCGGCGGTGGCACGCGCGCCGGCGTCGGCCAGCTGCTCGCGGATCGCCCCGACCCAGTCGCGGTGGCGGTTGCGCACCCGGGTCACCGGCAGCGCGTCGTCGCGGTAGGGACCGACGTCGCTGCACACCACCGGCACCGCGCAGGCGCCGTACTCCAGCAGGCGCAGGTTGCTCTTGCATTCGTTGAAGCGGTTCTGCTCGAGCGGCGCGATCGCCAGGTCCAGGTCGAGACGGGCCAGGTAGCGCGGGTAGGCCTGGATGTCGACGCCGGGATGGAACTCGGCCACGTGCGGGCGCAGGCGTTCCGGGCACATGCCGAAGAACACCCAGTCCACCTCGCGTGCCAGTTCGGCCACCACGTCGGCGACCATCTCCAGGTCGCCGGTATGGCCCACGCCACCGGCCCAGCCGACCCGCGGACGCGGGCCGCTGCCGCGGCGCGGCGCCGGCAGCCCGCGCCACCAGCCCGGCGGCAGCCGGTTGCCGGCAATGCGGATGTCCGGGTGCAGGCCGGCCAGGGCCTCGGCCAGCGCCGGGGTGGAGACCACCACCCGGTCGACCCGCGCGAACGCCTGGCGCAGGGTGCGCAGGATGTCGCGCGGCATGTGTTCGCGGTGCGCGCTCTTGGCCGGCAGGTTCGGCAGGTAGTCGTCCAGTTCGTAGATCCTGAGCGCCTTCGAGAAGCGCGGCATGCGCCGCATCCGTTCCAGGTCCTCGTCGGAAATCCGGCGCTGCAGCACCACCACGTCGGGATCGATGCGGGCCTGTTCGACCGGGTCCAGCAACGTGGCGTAGAGCGCGCCCTCGGCATGGCCGGCGGCGCGCAGCGCCTCGAACGGCTGGATCACCCGGTACTGGCCGCTGCCCCAGGGGTCGGCCGGGTGCGCGAGCACGCGCGGCATCGGCCGCCACGGCAGCGGTTGCCAGGAGAAGTCCGATTCGCCCAGGCGGAAGCCACCGGCCACGTCCAGCCGCAGGCTGGGGTTGTAGGCCGGGTCGTGCGCGAGCGCCGGCAGCCAGCGTTCCAGCAGCGCATCGGTGGCGGTAGCCGGCAGCGGTGCGGCCGCCACCGAATGCAGCAGCAGCGCGTGCGGCGTCCATACCGTGAGGTAACCACGCTGGCGCGCGCGCAGGCACAGGTCGACGTCGGCGCCTTCGTCGGCGAAGGCGGCATGGTCGAAACCGTCGAGCTCGGCGAACAGCGCGGTGCCGACCAGCAGACAGCTGTCGGCGACCGCCGAATAGTCCTGCGCCACCTGCAGCCGGTGCATGTAGCCGGGCGCGTCCATCGGCGAGCCGGCGAAGGCGCGGCCGCCACTGCACAGCAGCCCGGGCACCAGCCCGGCGTGGGTGACCGTGCCGTCGGCGGAGATGGTCTTGGCGCCGACGATCCCCACTTCCGGACGCAGCCCGTGGTTGAGCAGCGCGTGCAGCCACTGCGGCTGCAGCGCCGCTACCTGCGGACGCAGGAACAGCAGGAACTCGCCGGCGGCCTGGCTGGCGGCCAGGTTGCAGGCCGCGGCATGGGCCAGTGGCGGATCGAAGGCGAACGCGCGCACCCGGCCGGCGGCCAGCGCCTCCACCTGCTGCATCCACTGGCGGACGTCGGCGCCGGCGCCGTTGTCGACCAGCAGCAGCTCGTAGTTCGGATACGCGGTCTTTTCCAGCAACGACACCACGCAGCGTTCCAGCGTGGCCAGCGCGGTGTCCGCCGCGACCGCCAGCACCATCGAAACCAGCGGTTGCCGGTCGTGGCCGTAGTCGATGCGGTACAGCCCGTCGCCGGCGCTTTCCAGTGTCGCGCCGGGATAGCCGCGCGCGTGCAGGTGGCGGCGGATGGCGCGCTGCTGCGCAAGCCGGTCCAGGCGCGGCGGCGCGCAGGTCAGCAGCGGCTCGGGCAGGTGGGCGATGCCGTCCAGGCCGCCGTGCTCGACCAGGCGCAGGATCAGGTCCAGTTCCGCGGCGTCGCCGGCCCCGGCGTCGAAACCGCCGGCGGCGAGCACCGCCTCGCGACGGAACACCCAGTGCCCGGCCAGCATCGCCGGGTTGCCGAGCAGCAGGTCGAGGTTGAGGTCGGGGCGCAGCGCCGGTGCCAGGTCGCCGCGTGCATCCTGGTGCCACTCGTCGGCGTAGAGGGCGCGCACCGCCGCGTCGCTGCGCGCGAGTTCGACCAGCAGCCGGTCCAGTCCAAAGACATGGAACTCGGTGCCGGCATCCACGAACAGGACCCACTGGGCCGGACTGGTCCGCAGCACCTCGTCCACCGCCGTGTCCGCGGCAAGGTAGCGGGTGCGCACGCGACCCGCCGCCGCGGACGGCGGCGCGCCGATCACGCAGCCGCGGATCGCATCGTCGGCGGTGGCGTATCGGGCCACGCTGGCCTGCGTGCGCCGCAGGTCGGCGGCGGACTGGCCGCCGGCGCGGATGGCGATCTCCAGGCAGGGCCGGGGCAGGCGGCGCAGGCTGGCCTGCAGGGCCCGCCACTGCGCGGCGGTGAGCCGGCGCCGTGCCTGCCAGTCCAGCAGCGGCCAGCGCGCCTGGGCGATGGCCAGGGCCTGTTCCAGTGCCTGCGGCAGATCGACCTTCCGCGCGGGCTGGCTGCCGTCCAGCGGTGCCAGGGCCACCTGCCGGGTGTCGCCCCGCGGTACCAGCCAAGCCGCCGCAGCGCCTGGCGGAACGTCTCGTGCCAGTCGTCGGCGATACCCGGCTGGTCACGCCCGCGCTGGCTGAACTGCTGGCGGGAAATGCGGAAGTCGACCAGCGGCCGGGCACTGATCGCCACCGCGCCGTGCCGCAGCAGCTTGACGTACAGCGACAGGTCGGCGAGCCAGGCGATGCGGACGCCGTCGAGGACGGCCAGCTGGTCGCCCATCGCCAGCAGGGGCGCGTGCCGGCACAGGGCCACGCTGGGCTCGCCGAGGAAATTGAGGGTGTGGTCGGCGAAGAAGTCGATCAGGTCGCGGCCGTCGATGCATACGTCATGGTCGGCCGGGAACGCCGTGGGCAGTTCATCGGGCAGCGGCATCCCGGCCTCGTCGACGAGCCGCCGGCGGGCGGTCGCCAGCGCCAGGCCGGGAACCTGCGCGAACGACTCCAGCAGGGTGGCGATGCAGTCCTCGTGCAGCACGTCGTCGTCGTGCAGGAACTTGATGTACTCACCCTCGGCCAGGCCGATCGCGCGCGCGGTGCTGCGCATTTCCCACAGCCGCTCGGGGTTGCGCGCGTAGCGCACCGGAAAGTCCGCGCGCGCGGCGAAGGCCTCCACTGCGGCCTGCACGTGGCCCGTTGCCGAATCGTCGCAGACCACGACCTCCAGCGGGCGATGGGTCTGCCGGCGCACGCTTTCCAGCGCCTGCGGCAGCCAGCGGGCCTTGTAGGCCGGTATCACCACGCTGACCAGCGGAGCAGTGGAAGGGAGTGGGTTCATGGGCATCAGGCGGGGTGGTTTGCGGCGACCGCGGCGTGGATCCGTTGCACCACGCGCCGCGAGTTGTCGGCGTCCAGGTGCTGGAAGAACAGGCGGCGGGCGGTGAGGTAGCGTTCGTCGGGGTGGTACTGCGGCTGCGCCAGCACGGCATCCAGCGCGGCCAGCAGCCCCGCGAAGGTCGTGGTCATCGGCCCGGGAAACGCCAGGTCAAGGTCATACAGCAGCCCATTCTGGCGGGTGCGGTAGTGCTCCAGGTCGTAGGCGAAGCCGAGTACCGGCAGGCCCAGGTAGAGCGCGTCGATGTAGACCGAGGAGTAGTCGGTGATGACCAGCGCGCTTTCGCGCAGCAGCGGCGCGATCTCCTGGAACTGCGCGTGGCCCAGGTCCAGCAGCACCTCGCCATCGAGGTGGCGCACCGGGTCCAGCGCCGCCGGGCCGTTGACCAGATAGTGGCTGCGCAGCCCCAACACCGCGCCATGGCGCTGCAGGACCTGGCGCAGCTGGACGACCTCGTCATCGCTGAAGCGGTAGCTGCGCTCGGCGGCGACGCTGGCATCGCGGTAGGTGGGGGCGTACAGCACCAGCCGGCGACGGCCGCGCAGCGCCCGCACGCGCGCGAGCTCGTCGCGCAGGCCGGCGGGGAGTGCGTCCTCGGCGATGCGCAGGAAATCGTTGCGCGGCAGCCCGGTAACCCAGACGTTGGTCGGGGGCAGCGGATGGAAGATCGCCGCCATCGCGTGCGCGTCGATGGTCGAGGACGCGACCAGCCCGGTGTAGAAGCGGCGTTCGCGGCGCCGGTGCCGGTCGCGGTCGCCATGCTGGCGCTGGTCCGGGTTGGCCAGCGCGAACAGCCGCTTCAGCGGAATGCCATGCCAGAGGTTGACGGTGACGCGCCGCCGGAGCCACGGCCGTGGCGCGGCGTAGCCGCCGTTGCGCCAGGCCAGCGACATGTCCAGCGCGGTGGAATTGGTCAGCAGCAGCACGCCGCAGCGGGCGAGCGCCCACAGCCCCCGCGGCGAGTCCAGGCGGAGCACGCGCACGTGCGCGTGCTCGCTCACGTCCAGGGGCCGCTGGCCACCGCGCACGAACACCCGGCAGTGCACCCGCGGGTCGTCCTTTACCTGCTCGAAGACCGCGCGTGCGTTCTCGATGAACTGGCCCGGCTTGAGAGGATGGTCGAAGAACGCCCAATGGTCGCGGCGCTTGGGCACCAGCAGGTCCAGCAGCCGCCACGCCAGCAGCAGCGGCACCCCCAGCCACGCAGGCATCACGGCCGGCCTCGCATCACGCGGCGCGGACCCGCGCATGCGCGGTCAGCAGCTCGCAGATCCGGCCGACTTCGGTATCGGACAGGTCCGGGTGGATCGGCAGGCACAGCACCTGGCGGGCGGCGGCGTGCGCCACCGGCAGGTTGTCCGGCGCCGCGGATGCGAAGCCGCGGTACATCGGGAACTCGCTGATCAGCGGGTAGAAGTAGCGCCGCACCAGGATGTGTTCGGCGCGAAGCAGGTGATAAAGCTCGTCGCGCTGCAACGGGTAGTCGTCGCCCACCAGCACCGGGAAGTAGGCGTGGTTGTGGCGCACATCCGCGGGCCGTGCCAGGCACCGGATGCCGGCGATGCCCGCCAGGCGCTGGCGGTACAGCGCGTCGATCGCGGCGCGACGTTCCAGCGCACGGTCGATGTGCTTGAGCTGGAGCAGGCCGAACGCGGCGCTGACCTCGTTCATCTTGCCGTTGATGCCAGGCGCCACCACGGTGGTCTCGTTGACGAAGCCGAAGTTCTTCAGGTGATCGATGCGCTGCTTGGTGCGCGCGTCCGGGCAGATGATGGCGCCGCCCTCGAAGGTGTTGAATACCTTGGTGGCATGGAAGCTGAGCACCGACAGGTCGCCGTGCCGCAGCACGCTGCCGCGGGTGTCGCCGACCGCGAAGGCATGCGCGGCGTCGTAGATCACCCGCAGGTTGTAGTTGTCGGCGATGCGGCCGATGGCGTCCACGTCGCAGGGCGTGCCATAGCAGTGCACCGGCATGATGGCCGTGGTCTGGGGCGTGATCGCGGCCTCGATCCGGGCCGGATCGAGGTTGAAGGTGACCGGGTCGACGTCCACGAACACCGGCTTGATGCCGTTCCACAGCAGCGAATGGGCGGTGGCCACGAACGAGTACGGCGTGGTGATCACCTCGCCGGTGATGCGCAGCGACTGCAGGGCGGTGACCAGCGCCAGCGTGCCATTGGCGAACAGCGCGATGTGCTCGACCCCGAGGTAGGCGCACAGCGCCTTCTCCAGCGCCTGGTGCATGCTGCCGCCGTTGGTCAGGATGCGGCTCTCCCAGATCCGCTCCAGGTAGGGCACGAACTCTTCCAGCGGGGGCAGCAGCGGGCTGGTGACCGGGGTCGGCTTCTTGGGGATCATCGCGGGCGGGCCGGGGGCATGGCGTCGGCGGAATGCCGGCGTGCGGGAACATGCAACTCCCGTGCCGGGGCGCGGCGCCGGTCAGTTGACGGCCAGGCCCAGGCCGCCGGCCTCCGGCGAGAACATCAGGCTGCCCAGCGATGAGCGCAGCGGCAGCGAGGCGGGCCATCCGGGCGGGGCCATCGCCGGACCGATGCGGTAGCGGCCGTGGATGCCGTCACCGGTGCGATAGTGCAGGACCAGCCCGTACAGGCTGCCTGGCCTGCATTCGCGGCCCCGCAGGTCCAGCCGGTAGCGCCAGCGGTGCTCGCCGATCCGCCCTTCCGGCTGGAACTCCCAGCTGCCTTCGCCCTGGATCGAATGCAGCTCGAACCAGACCGCGCAGCCTTCCATGATGCGGTCATGAAGGTCCAGGGTCAGGTCCAGGCTGTCCTCGCCCAGGCAGATGTCGCGCAGGCGGAAGAAGCCGATGTTGGGGAACTCCAGGCGCATGGCGGCCCGCGGCAGCGGGACCTCCGGGTTGTCCAGGAACGGTTGCTTCCAGTAACAGGCGCCGTCGATTTCCGCGATCCAGCCCCGTTCACTGGTCACGCCGAGCAGGAAGCACAGGGCTTCGACCTCGCCGCGCCTGATCAGCTCCAGGTAAAGGCAGCGCCTGGCCCCCAGCGCCCGGCAGTCCAGCTCGCCATACAGTGCGAGCAGTGCCTGCATCTGCTCGATGAATACCCTGCGAAAGGTCGGAGATGCCACGATGCCCGGCGCGGCGTGCAGCGCACGCTGCAGGTTGGCCACGGCGATCGCACGGCGGTAGCCGGCCGCTTCCGGGACGTCGTCGAAGTCATGCCACTCCAGCTTCATCGAATGAATGCGATCAATGAAGTTGTCGGCCTGGCGGATGTTCTGCGAAATGGAGGCCGTGGCGCCTTCCGGGCGCCGCCGCCAGTGGTAGACCAGCTCGGGAATGATCACCGTGCGCCGGCTGTACCAGTAGGCGCGGTGCACGAACGGGCGGTCCGCATACAGCAGGCCCGGCACCATGCCGAGTCCGTGCTCCCGCAGGAACGCGGTGCGGAATACCTTGTTCCAGTAGAAGCAGTCGTGGATGACGTCGGGGAACTCGGTCACCGAATCGAAGCGGCGGCGCCGCGACCAGACATACGGCTCATACAGGAAGGCCACCGACGAGAGCCTGCCATCCTGCAGTCGTGCCGCACGGCCGATGACGATGTCGGCGTCGGCCTGCAGCGCCTGTTCCATCAGCAGGCGGTAGCCATCGCGGGTGACCACGTCGTCGGAGTCGACCAGCGCCACGTAGCGCCCGCGCGCCAGCGACACGCCGAGGTTGCCAGAAACCGCGCCACCTTCGTTGTGCTTGCCGATGCAGCGGAAGTTCGGGTGGCGCGCCTCGTAGGCGCGGCAGATCGCCAGGCTGTCGTCGCTGCTGCCGTCGTCGACGGCAATGATCTCGATGTCGCGGTAGTCCTGCTGCAGCAGCGAGTCGAAGCATTCGGGCAGGTACGGCGCGGTGTTGTAGACCAGCACCACGATGGAAAGCAGGGGCGCCCGGTCGACGTCGACGATGCGTTCCAGGCTCATGCGCGAAGCTCCCTCAACTGTTCCAGCGCATCCACGTCGAATACCGGGATGCCGCGCGAGTACGCCACGTCGGCGCGTTCGCGGTAGGCATCGTCGATGAAGATGGCCGCTTCGCCGGGCGGGATCACGGCGCTCTTGGGCGAACCGTCGCGCAGGTGCACGATCCGCTCGAAAAGGTCGGCGCAAATGCGGTGCCGCGCGAGCGTCTGCTCCGGTGCGGAGGCATGGCGGGTGACCAATACCACCGGGATGCCGTGGGCGCTCCACTGGTACAGCAGCGCCATCACCTGCGGCTCCGGGGTGCCGCGCACCAGCAGGGTGTCGTCCAGGTCCAGATAGACCCGCTCGTAGGCCAGCTGCGCCCGCCAGCGGTTGCCCAGCGCGCGGTCCATGACCAGCGGGTAGTGCTGGGGCAGCACGCTGAAGGGCTTTCCCAGGTAGGCGTAGATGCCCAGCAGGGGGTAGTTGATGCCGCGCATGCGGTTCAATGCCATGGACCCGGCGATGCGGGGGGCGACCTCCAGCAGCTTGGGCACGCCGTGGCGGTCGCGCCGGGCCTGGAAGAACCAGGCCCCCTTCAGGCGCAGTTCGGCGGCGATGGCCCGCGCCATCGCCTCCAGCCCGGGATCGGCCGCCGCCGGTTCGGTGCGTACGCTGATCCCGGACTTCACCCGGCCGCGGACGCGGGCGGCGGCGTGCAGCAGGGTGCCCTCGGCGCTGGAGATACAGTCCACGGTGTACTCGGTACCGGGCAGGTATTCGCTGAAGACGTACTCGACGCCGCTGCCGGCCAGTTGCCGGTGGCGTGCTTCATCGTCCACCCGCTCGGCGCCCTGGCTGCCCTGGCCGACCGCCGGCTTGGCGAAGATCGGGTAATCGGCGGTGCCCGGTTCGACGCCGCGCGGCACGATGCCCAGGTGCTGCAGTCGTGCGTAGGTCCGGTTCTTGTTGCGGCAGATGGCGGCGATGGCCGGGTCGGGCACCATCGCCGGGGCGTGCAGCTGCTGCTGGTTGTCGGCGAGTACCGGGATCACGCTGTCGTGCGCCGGCACCACCAGGTCGATATCCCACGCATCGATCAGCGCGTTGAGCTGGGGCACCAGCTCGGCCGAGCTGGCCTGCGCCGCGATCTGGCGGTAACGCGCATAGACGAACTCACCATGGTCCGATACCGAGGACGCGCCATGCAGGCGGATGTCCTTGGCATGGCGCAGGGCGGCATGGATCTCCAGGCCGATCTCCGACCCGCACGGAAACACCAGCACGTTCACCGTCATGGGCCTGCGTCCTCGCACGGTTGGGCCAGCAGGACGGCCTCCCAGCCCTGTGGCAGCTGCACCCATTTGAAGTTGAAGCGGTAGGGGATGCCGAGCCCGGCGATGAAGCGGGGGATGGTCAGCACGTCGTCCCACTTGTGGTACAGGCACAGCGCCAGCTTGGGGCGGAAGCGGCGGATGGTCTGCACGGCCCCGTGCAGGGCCGGGATCTCCGACCCCTCGATGTCCATCTTGATCAGGTCCACCCGCTGCAGCCCGTGCCGGGCGACATAGTCGTCAAGGGTGATGGTTGGAATGCGCTCGCCCGGCCCGTCGCCGGGTTCGACCGACGTCGCGCCCTGCAGCCTGGCCTGCTTGATCACCAGCGAACCCTGGCTGTGGTCGGACAGGGCCAGCTTGTTGAGCACGACGCGGTCGCTGATGCCGTTCAGCGCATTGTTGTAGCGGAACAGGGCGATGCTCTCGTCCAGCAGTTCGAATGCGTGCACCTGGCAGTCGCCGCCGGTCTTGGCGCAGAACAGTGCGGCGGTGTCGCCGATGAAGCCGCCGGCATCGATGATGACGTCGCCCGGCTGCACCCGGAAACCTTCGTCCTGGTACTGGTCGAACAGCACGTCATGGATGCTCAGCGCCCAGGCATAGGTGGCCAGGCGGAAATCATGGCCCTGTGGGCGCATGTCCTGCAGCACGTAGTGGCCGCCGTCGATCTCGACCGGGGGCGCTCCGCCTGCCGGATGCGCTCCACCTCGGCGTTGTAGAACGCCATCTCGGCCGGGTCGATGCGATCAATGCCGGCCCAGCGCTTGAGGAACCACACCAGGAAACGCTGTTGCTCGGCCGGTTGCAGGCGTTCGTAGAGCAGCGTTGAGATTGCGTCCGAATCAGCCAGGTAGCGCTGGATCAGGCGTTGCAGGCGGGCGTCGTCGTCCGCCGCGCCACCGATGCCCAGCGCCACCAGGTCGGTCATGAAGCGGTTCGTCGCCGGGAACGGGCCGAAGAACGCATCGACCACGCGCGCGGCGGCCCTGCCGTCGTTGAGCGCGCAGAAGCGCTGGCGGAACGCGGCATACCGTTCGGCGTTGGCGGCCTGGACTGCGGGCAGGTCGGCCAGCAGGGCGATCAGCGCGTCGGTGCTGCGCGCGATCGGGCCCGGCAGGTCCTGCTCCATGTCCAGGTAGAAGCCGCGGATCCGCTGCGCATACTGGTCGAGGTCGTAGCAGTAGAACAGGATCGGGCGGCCGCTGGTGGCGAAATCGAAGAAGATCGACGAATAGTCGGTCACCAGCACGTCGGCGATGACGCACAGGTCGGTCGCATCATCCACGTGCGACACATCGCGGACGTTGGCCGGCAGTGGCCGGTCCCCGAGGCCGCCGCTCACCAGGTGGTGCGCACGGACGAGCAGCATCTGGTCCGGCGCCAGTGCCGCGGCCACCCGGGCGACGTCCAGCCGCAGGTCGAGGTCGAACTGCCAGTGGCCGACCTGGCGGTCGTCGCGCCAGGTCGGGGCGTACAGCACGTAACGGCGATCGAGCGGGAGATCCAGGCGGCGGAGGACGTCCGTGCGTCCGCCGTCCGCGGCGGTCAGCGGGTCGGTCAGCGGATAGCCGGTTTCCAGCACGTCGCCCTCGTAGCGGAAGGCACGGCGCAGCACGGCGCTGGAGTAGCTGTTGGCGCTCAGCAGGTGGGTCCAGGCGCGCGACTCGCGGTACAGGTTGTCGCGGGCGTCGACCTCGGGGCCGGCGACGTCGATGTCGTATCCCAGCCGCTTGAGCGGGGTGCCGTGCCAGGTCTGGAGGTAGCGGGTGTCCGGCTTGCGGCCATGCGCGGTGAACAGGATGTTGTTGACGCGGTACCTGGCCTGGGCGAGCAGCCGGTGGTAGGCGGCCGAGCCGCGGCGCACGCGCGCAGGATTGCCGGGGATGGGCGTGTCGCCGTTGTAGGCCCAGACGCAGCGCAGGTCCGGACGCATCCGCCGCAGCGCTTCATGGATATAGCGGGGATTGCCCGCGTATGCCTTGCCCAGGAAGCTCTCGAACAGGACCAGGTCCTCCTGCAGCGGCAGCTCCTCCAGCAGCATGGGGAACGCGGCACGCGTGTTCTCGGCGTCCACGGTGTAGGCGTGCTGCTGCGACGGCGCGGTGAACAGCGCCAGCGAACTGACGCTGTCGCTCAGGTAGGCCGAGATCCCGTGCTCACCGATCGCCTGCTGGAAGAAATGGCGGGGGATGGTCGTGCCGGTCGTGCCGATCAACGGCTCGAACACGCCGTTGCCGTCCAGCTCGGCCTGGACATCCCAGCGCAGCGGGCGATCTTCCAGCAGCGGGGCGACCGGCAGCTCCGCCCGGACCGTGTCGCCCTCGCGGTGGAAATGCAGGGGCAGGACCCGAGCACCGTCACGCGAACGCAGGCGCAGCCCGCTCATCCGCGGCGGGCCGGGCTGCAGCGAAAGCAGGAGCCCATGTTCCCCGTCGGCGGCCGCGGGGCGGATGTCGAACACCGGGCGCATCAGCGCGCACCGCCCAGCAGCGGACCGCCGATCCGCGGCGCCCCGGCGACGGCCGCCTCTGCGGGGTCACGGCGGATCCTGGCCTTCAGCGAGGAACTGGAGATGTCCTCGGTGCGGGGCAGGTAGCGGACCTCGCAGTGGCACGACAGGGCGTCGAAATGCCCGGTCCAGTCCGAGCCCATCACCAGGATCGCCGCGCCATGGCGGCGGATGTCGGCGGCCTTCTGTTCCCAGCTGTCCTCGGGAAACACGTCGTCGACGTAGCGGATGGCGCGAAGCACCGCCTCGCGGTCCGCATAGCATTGGGTGGCCGTCTTGTTCTTGATGGCGTTGAACCGGTCCGAGGACAGGCCGACCACGAGCCGGTCGCCCAATGCGCGGGCGCGACGCAGCAGATTGACGTGACCCACGTGCAGAAGGTCGAACGTGCCGTAGGTCAGAACAAGCGTCATGAGCGGGGAATCCAGGCAGCCATGGTCGGCCTGCATCAGGCAAGTTCCGTGCCGTTGCCGCTGCCGACCCGCGCGGACGGCGGCCTCAGTCCGCCGCCTGCTCGCGGTCGATCCCGTACTTGCGCAGTTTCTCCACCAGGGTGGTGCGGCGCAGGCCGAGCAGCTGCGCGGCGTGGGCGACCACGCCCTGGGTGCGCTCGAGGGCTTCGTTGATCAGCTTCAGCTCGATGCCGGCCATGTGGTCGCGCAGGTCCAGGCCGTCGTCGGGCAGTTGCACCGGCAGCGGCGCGGCGGCCGCGGCGGGCGGCGATGCCGGCGCCGGGCTTGCGGTCAGGCTGGCCAGCGGCCGCTCGTCGTCCAGCGCCACCGGCGGCGGCGCCGCCTCGCTGCGGTAGCGCGCGGGCAGGTCCTGCACCCGCACCAGCCCGCCCGGGTGCAGCACCGCCAGGCGTTCGACCAGGTTGGTCAGTTCGCGCACGTTGCCCGGCCAGCGGTAGGCGGCCAGCGCCTGCAGCGCTTCGGCGGCGAAGCGGACCTCGCCACGGCCGGTGCGCGCCAGCTGCGCGGCGATGGTTTCCACCAGCGCCGGGATGTCGGCGATGCGTTCGCGCAGCGCCGGCACGTCGATCGGGAACACGTTCAGGCGGTAGAACAGGTCCTCGCGGAACTTGCCTTCGGCGATGCGCGTTTCCAGGTTGCGGTGGGTCGCGGCGATCACCCGCACGTTGCAGCGGATGGTCTGGTTGCCGCCGACGCGCTCGAAGCTGCGCTCCTGCAGCACGCGCAGCAGTTTGACCTGCATCGGCAGGCTCATGTCGCCGATCTCGTCCAGCAGCAGGGTGCCGCCCTCGGCCATCTCGAACCGGCCCTTGCGCGCGCTCAGCGCACCGGTGAAGGCGCCCTTTTCGTGGCCGAACAGCTCGCTTTCCAGCAGGTCCGGCGGGATCGCGCCGCAGTTGATGGCCACGAACGGGCCGTCGCGCCGCGGCGAGCGCTGGTGGATGGCGCGCGACACCACTTCCTTGCCGGTGCCGGACTCACCCAGCACCAGCACGGTGGTGTCGAACCCGGCCACCTGCTCGATCAGCTGGCGCAGCTCGGTCACCGCCGGGCTGGTGCCGGTGGGGCCGGTGTCCTCGCCGCCGCCGGCATGGTGCTCGGCGTCCAGCCGCCTGAGGCTGGCGCGGCGCAGTAGCGCCTCCATCTGCGCGTGGCGCATCGGCTGCTCCAGCGGCCAGACGTTGGCCTCGTGCAGGGCGTAGTGGCGCGCGAACGCCAGCGGGTCGCCTTCGGCCAGCAGCACCGGCGGCATGCCGGTACCGGCCAGCCAGTGGAAGAACGGCATGGCGCGCGCCGGGTCCTCGATGGTGCCCACCACCAGCGCCATCCAGTCGTTGACGCGGTGGCGGCTGGTATCGATGTCGCCCACGTCGGTGACCCAGCGCGGGTTGAGGTCCATGAACTCCAGCAGCGCCACCGTGCGTTCGGCGCGGACGCCCTCGCTGTCGATCACGAGGATGCGCGATTCACTCATGGCCCTGTTCCTGCCTGACGTGCTCCAGGATCGGCATGACCTCCTGGATGTAGGACAGCTTGCTGACGAAGTTGTCGGCGCCGGCACGCTGGGCGTGCTCGCGGTGCTCGGCGTCGTCGAAATGGCTGGCGATCACGATGTAGGGCGGCTCGTCCTGGGTCTTGATCAGGCGCGTGGCCTGCAGCCCGCCCATCTCCGGCATCGCCAGGTCCATCAGCACCACCTGCGGGCGCAGCGCCTCGGAGCGCTCGATCGCCTCCAGGCCATTGGCGGCGCTGCCGACCACCTGCAGCCAGTCGACCTTGCGGAAGTGGCGCATGGCCGCGTTGATGAAGCCTTCGTGGTCGTCGACCAGCAGAACGGTGAGCTTGCTCATGGAATTCCTCGGATCAGCCTGCGCGGGCCAGCAGCGGACGCGCATTGTGCCGCTTCCGCTCGCGCGCGGGGCGATGTCGAGCTGTTCGCGGTATTTGGCCACGGTGCGGCGGGCGATGTTGACCCCCTGCCGCGCCAGCAGTTCGGCGATGGCCTCGTCGGCCAGCGGGCGCGCCGGCGGTTCGGATTCGATCAGCCGCCGCACCATTGCCTTGACCGCCTGCCCGGAGATGCTGGCGCCGTCCAGGCGCACGGCGAAGAAGTGTTTCAGCTCGAAGGTGCCGCGCGGGTCTGCATGAACTTGCCCGAGGTGATGCGCGAAACGGTGGACTCGTGCATGCCGATGGCGTCGGCCACTTCCTTCAGGGTCAGCGGCGCCATGGCTTCCTCGCCCTCGGCCAGGAACGCGGCCTGGCGCTCGACGATGACCCGCGCGGTGCGCAGCAGGGTGTCGTAGCGCATGGACAGGCCGCGGGTGAACCAGCGCGCCTCCTGCAGCAGTTCGCGCATCGGCTGGGCGGCGCTGCCTTCGCTGGCGCCCAGGGCGCGCTCGTAGACCGGGTTGAGGCTCACCCGCGGCGTGGTGGCCGGGTTCAGCGCCACCCGCCACTGGCCATCGGCGCGCCAGGCCACCACTTCCGGGATGACCGCGTCGTCGGCCTGCGGCTGCAGCGTGTCGCCGGGGCGGGGCTGCAGCGACAGCACCAGCCGGAACGCCTCCAGCACGTCGGCGTGTTCGGCGTCCAGGCCGGTGGCGATGGCGGCGTAGTCGTGGCTGGCGAGCAGGTTCAGGTCGCCGTCCAGCAGCCGCGCCGCCAGGTGCCGGGCCGGCACCGTGCCGGGCAGGGCGGCCAGCTGCGCCTGCAGGCATTCGCGCAGGTCGCGCGCGGCCATGCCGGCCGGCTCGCCCTGCAGCAGGCGCTGGCGGATGCGCTCGACGTGCGCGCCGTCGCGGTCGAAGCGGGCGCTGGCCAGCAGGGTCAGCTGCGCCAGCGGCGCCTGCAGGTAGCCGGCGTCGTCGCAATGCTCCAGCCAGAACCCGGCGATCGCCAGGTCGCCCTCGTCCAGGTCCAGCGACAGCGCCTGCAGGATACGCAGGTGCGGGTCGCTGGATTCGCCCATCGCCAGGCGCGCGGTGCGGTCCTCGTCGGCGTCGTTCCAGCTGGCGCCGGGCACGTCCCACATCGAACTCTCCGGCAGCTCGTCGAACGCCGCGGTCTCCAGCTGCGGGTCGCCGGCGCCGGCAGTTTCGGCGGCGCTGGCGGAGGCCTCTTCCTCGATCTCCAGCAGCGGGTTGTTCTCCAGCACCTGGCGGATTTCCTGCTCCAGCTGCAGGCCGTTGAGCTGCAGCAGGCGGATGGACTGCAACAGGGCGGGCGTGAGGTGGAGTTGCTGCCCGAGCTGGGTGGTGAGCGTGGCTTTCATGGCGTCTGGTCCCCGTGGCCGCTGCGTGAAGCGACCGTGATGGAACACATCTTGCGTAGGGGGTGTCAGGGAATGAATAGGAGAAAACCCGGCGCCATCCGGGAGTCCCCTGAGGGGGTGTAGGGGGTTTTCCTACATTTCGCCATTAATCCGTCGCCGCGGCGGGGCGGAGATTGGACTATCAATGACTTACGGAACTCTGACGCGCCACGCGACGGATTTCCGAATCTGTGACGCGTTGCCAACGCCGGTCCGCGGGCGAGGGCTCAGGCAAGCTCCTGCTGATGGCGCACCGCCAGCAGCAGCAGGTCGTTGGCGCGGCGGCAGCCCAGCGCTTCCATCATGCGCGCGCGATGGGTCTCGACCGTTTTCACGCTGATGCCCAGTTCGGCGGCGATTTCCTTGGTGGTGCGGCCGTTGCCGAGCTGGCGCAGGATCTGCCGCTGGCGCGGCGACAGCGCGGCGATGCCGGTGGGGCGTTCGCGCCCGAGCATCGGCGCCAGCATGCGGGTGGAGATCTGCGGGCTCAGGAACACCTGCCCGGAATGCGCCGCGCGCAGCGCGATCTCCAGCTCCTGCGGGGCGGCATCCTTGACCACGAACCCGACCGCGCCGCGGTCCAGCGCATCGCGCACATGCGCGGTGTCGTCGTGCATGGACATCATCACCACGCGCGCCTGCGGCACTCGCCGGCGGATGTCGGACAATGCCTCCAGGCCGCTGCGGCCGGGCAGGGAAAGATCCATCAGCACCACTTCGGGGCGGTGCAGCACCGCCAGCTCCAGCGCCTGGTCGGCGTTGCTGGCTTCGCCGACCACCAGCACCCCGCCGAACGTCTGCAGCAGGCGGCACAGGCCGGCACGCACCAGCGTATGGTCATCGACGATCAGGACACGCACGGGCACGGGCATCGCTTGGGAATGGCCGCACCTTAGCCGAGCGCGCGCACGCGCGCCAAGCGGCAAAGGTCATGAACCGGCCGCTTCAACGCGGGCGCCGGCTGTCGGCGATCTGGCGCCGGTGCAGGCGGAACAGGTGGCGTTCCAGCGCGGTGTCCAGCGCCTCGCCGGTACTCTGCAGGCGCAGCCACAGGTAGAGCCCGCCGTTGCCCGAGGCGGCTTCGCCCAGCACCTGCACCGGCAGTTCGATATGGTCGGGCAGCCAGTCGGCCGGCTGCAGGCGCACGATGCCGGCGCTGCCCTGGACCGCGCCGCTGCGCTGGCCCAGCTCGAGCCGCAGGCCCCGCCGCGACCAGCGCACCGGGCGCAGCGGCAGCGCCTGGGTGGACTGCCGCAGCAGGCGCCCCAGCAATACCAGGGCAAGGTCCATGCGCGCTTCCAGCCGTGCCAGCTGCTGGCTGCCGTCGGCGCCGCGCTCGTCACTGTCGTCGGCGCCGCGCGAGTCTTCCACCAGCGCCACGCTGCGCAACAGCATTTCCGCCGCGCCGGCGCGGATCGCGCCGCTGCCCGGCTCGAACACCGCCGGTAGTGAGACATCGCAGGTCAGCGTGTCCTCGAACAGCTCGACCTCCGCCGGGTGGTGCACGATGCTGGCGCCGGGCGTGTTCATGCCAGCGATTCGGCCTGCTGGTAGGCGTGCGCGGCGCGCACCGACTGGCGCCCGGCGCGCAGCCGCGCCGCGGCGATGTCGCGGCGTACCAGCATGTCGGCCATCAGCGACTGCTGCAGCGCCAGCAGGTTGCGCAGGCCGTTGGCCGCGGACTGCGCGCCGCAGGCCTCCACGAACTCGCGCAGGCGGCGGTCGTGGCCGCTGGCGATGCGCTCGGCCTGGGCGTGGTCTTCCTGTTCCACCGCCACGCGCAGCGCTTCCAGGTCGTCGTGCAGGGCTTTGAGGGTGTGATCGGGGTCCATCATGGTCCTCAGGCTCCGGTGACGGCGGGGCGTTGGCGCTGGTCGGGCGGGATCGCGTTCCAGGCCGATTCGATCTCGCCCATGAGCGACAGCGACTCCTGCAGCGCCGCCACGTCGTTGTTGAGGTTGGCCTCGGTCAGGCGCTGGATGACGTAGTCGTACAGCGCGGAGAGGTTGCCGGCGATTTCGCCGCCGGCCTCGTGGTCGAGCGAGCCATTGAGGTGGCCGATGATGGCGCAGGCCTCGCCGATGGCCTTGCCCTTCATCGCCTGGTCGCCCTGGGCCAGGAACGCCTCGGCGCGACGGATGCGCTCGCCGGCCCCTTCGAACAGCAGGGCCACCAGCTTGTGCGGATCGGCATCCACAACCTTGGTGGACACGCCGACCTTGCGGTACTGCTCGGCGTAGTTGCGGCTGGAACCGTACATGGTGAGAGTCTCCTGGGACCTGTCCGGCGCGCGGTCCGGGCAGCGTCGGCAATAATGGGGTGGTATCCGTGTATCGGCCGTCATGGCCGTTTACTTGAATGTCGGACGGTTATTTCTGCAGTGCGGCAAGCTGCTGCGCCAGGTAGTTGCTGGTGCCCTGCATCTGCGCCACCAGCGAGTCCATGGCGGTGAACTGGCGGGTATAGCGCGCCGACACCTTCTCCATGCGCGCGTCGAGGTCGTCCAGGTCCTTTTCCAGCTTCTTGATCTGCTTGTTGAGCGCGTCGGTACGCAGGGTCAGGGTGCCGGTGCCGGTGTCCAGGTTGCTCTTGAGCAGCTTGGACAGGCCGTCGGACAGGGTGCCGTCCTTGCCCAGCAGGCGCGCGGCCGCGTTCGGGTTCTCGGCCAGGGTCTTGTCGAAGGTGCTGCTGTTCAGCGCCAGGGTGCCGTCGGTGTTGATGGTCAGCCCCAGCGCCTTCATGTCCACCACGTTGGCGCTGAGCTGGCCGCGCAGCTGCTGCTGCAGGCCGCGCACCAGCGAGTCGCCGGTCAGGGTGGAGGCGCGCTTGTTGGTGGCATCGTAGGCGCTGGAGTTCTTGAGCAGGTTGACCGAGGCGTTGTAGGCGCTGACGAAGGCCTGCAGGTTGATCTTCAGCGGCGCGTTGTCCTGGCTGACCGTCAGGGTCTTGGTGGTGCCTTCCTCGGCCTTGTTCAGGGTGAGGGTGATGCCCGGGATGAGGTCGCTGATGCTGTTGCTGCTGGATTCGCGCTCGAAACCGTCCACCCGCACCCGCGCGTTGCTGGCGGCCACGGTCTGGGTGAGGCCG
This sequence comes from Stenotrophomonas acidaminiphila, assembly GCA_002951995.1. Classification (NCBI taxonomy): domain Bacteria; kingdom Pseudomonadati; phylum Pseudomonadota; class Gammaproteobacteria; order Lysobacterales; family Lysobacteraceae; genus Stenotrophomonas; species Stenotrophomonas acidaminiphila. The sequence continues at coordinate 1,852,977 of CP019797.1, read as the reverse complement.
CCGCCGGTGCCGTCCCAGGTCAGGGCGGAAAGCCCACCGTTGCCGCCGCTGGCCGAGACGGTCAGGGCGCCCTTGGTGCCGGCGTCCACGGCATTGAGCACCAGGTGCTGGCCGTCGCTGGCGGTGATGACGGTGGCGTTGACGCCCTTGCCGTTGGCGGTCTTGTTGATCGCCGCGGCGATCTCGGCCAGGGTGCTGCCGGGCTCGATCTCGACGTCGATGGACTTGTCGTCCCAGGCGATCTTCAGGCTGCCGTCACCGACCGCCGCATCGGCGGCGAACGCGCCGGAGCTGAGCTTCTGCGGCTGCGCCAGGCTCAGCACTTCCACGTTGTAGGTGCCGGCCACCGCCTGGGTCTTGCCGGTGGTGGCGTCGGTCACCACGGTTGCGCCGAAGCCGCTGCCTTCCGGCACCGAGGTCTTGTAGGCCTGGTTGCTGGCGCCCTTGACCAGCGCATCGAGCGATGACTGCAGGCCGCTCAGCGAGCTCTTGATGCTGCCCAGCGCCGAAAGTTTGGCGGTGACCGTCGATCCCTGGGTGTTGATGCGGTCGGCGGCCGGCTTGCGCTCGTTGGCGACCAGCTGCGAGACGAGGGTGGGGATGTCCAGGCCGGAGCCGACGACGGAAAGGGAGGACGAGGCCATCTGGATTCCTTGTGCGCAAATGGACGCCCTTGCAGGCATCCCGGATATCGGCACGTTCCCCGGCTTCTTTAGCCACGGGACCGCGCGGGTCACGCCTGGGGTGCAAGTCCCGTGCCGGGATCCCCTGCGCCGCCCGTGCCGGCGACGGCGGCCGCTGTCCATGGCCGCAAATGGATGAAGCCCCCGCCATTGCTGGCGGGGGCTCCGGGTCGTGGCCTGGTCGGGCTGACCCCGACGGATCAGCGCAGCAGGCTGAGCACGTTCTGGGTCGAGCTGTTGGCCTGGCTCAGCATAGCGGTACCGGCCTGCTGCAGGATCTGCGTGCGGGTCATTTCCGCCGTTTCCTTGGCGTAGTCGGCGTCGCGGATGCGGCTGCGCGAAGCGGACAGGTTTTCCGAGGTGGTGGCCAGGTTGGCGATGGTGGAGCTGAAGCGGTTCTGGATCGCACCCATGTCGGCGCGCGAGCTGTTGACCGCGGTCAGCGCCTTGTCCACCACTTCCAGGGCGCGCTGGGCGCCGACGAAGGAGGAAATGTCCATCTTGCCGGCGACGGTTTCCTGGGCCGGGGCGGTCACCGCGGCGGCGGTCTGTGCGGTGAAGGCGGTGGCGCCGGCGGTGATGCCGGTGGCCTGGCCGGTGACGGCGTCGGTGATGGTGCCGAAGGTGAAGCCGGTGGTGTACTGGTTGCCCTTGACCGCCTGCAGCTTGACCGCGCCGGCGCTGTCCAGGGTGGCGTAGACGCCGGTCTGGTCCATCTTGTCGTTGATGGCGGTGGCGACCTTCTGGTTGATGGTCTTCACGCTGTCGCCGGCGTTGAACTTGACGTCGTCGATGTTGATCGTCTGCGCCGCGCTGGCACCGACCTGCTGCACGCTGATCTTCACGCCCGAGATCTTGCCGGCGGCGGCGGCGACGCCCGAAGCGGTCGCGGCAACCACGTTGACGGCGGTGGTGTCGGAGGCGAAGTTCATCTTGCCCAGGTTGGCGGTGCGCGAATCAACGATGTTGTTGATGCCGATGGTCTGGCCGGCGTCGGCGCCGACCTGGAACAGCGCGCCGGTGAAGCTGCCGTCCAGCAGCTTGGTGCCGTTGAAGCTGGTCTGGTTGGCGACGCGGTCGATTTCCTTCAGCAGCTGGTTGACTTCGGCGTTCAGCGCGTCGCGGTCGGTGCCGGAGTTGGTGGCGTTGGCCGACTGCACCGCCAGTTCGCGGATACGCTGCAGGTTGTTGCCGATTTCGACCATCGCGCCTTCGGCGGTCTGCGCCAGCGAGATGCCGTCGTTGGCGTTGCGAGTGGCCACGTCCAGGCCGCGGATCTGGGTGGTGAAGCGCTCGGAGATCGCCAGGCCGGCGGCGTCGTCCTTGGCGCTGTTGATGCGCATGCCCGAGGACAGGCGCTGGATGCTGGTCGCCAGGCTGGTGGCGCTGGTGTTCAGGTTGCGCTGGGCGTTCAGCGACATGATGTTGGTGTTGATGACTTGTGCCATGATTCGGATTCCTTTTTGGCGTTTGATCCGGCAGCTCAACCTGACCGGTACTGAGTGCAGTGGAGTGGCGTAGGGCGCCGCAGTACCGCTGCTGATACCAATAACGGCAGCATCCCGGGCAGCTTTAGGGCCGCCTGGAAAAACGGATCGCACGATCCGCCGATGCGTCCGGATGCATGGCGTCATATGGAAACGGCGCTGGAACCGCAGGGTTCCAGCGCCGTTGTTTTTTACATCGCCGCCGCGGCCGGCCGCCCCGCCAGGGGCGCGCCCCCGCAACGACAGAGCCCCGGGCAGGCCGGGGCTCTGGTTCCTGCCGCTTTCGGTGCCGGCTTACTTGAGCAGGTTGAGCACGTTCTGCGGGACCTGGTTGGCCTGCGCCAGCATCGCGGTACCGGCCTGCTGCAGGATCTGCGTGCGGGTCATTTCCGCCGTTTCCTTGGCGTAGTCGGCGTCGCGGATGCGGCTGCGCGAGGCCGACAGGTTTTCCGAGGTGGTCGACAGGTTGGCGATGGTCGAAGTGAAGCGGTTCTGGATCGCGCCCATCTCCGCACGCGAACCGCTCACCGCGGTCAGCGACTTGTCCACGATCTCCAGGGCGCGCTGGGCGCCGGCGAAGTTGGAGATGTCCAGGTTCTCCAGGTGGTTGATGCCGCCGCCGGCCGCCGCGGTGCCGGCCGCGGCCAGCGACGCCGGCAGGTCGGCGGCCAGCGACAGGGTGATGCCGGTGCCGCCGCTGAGGGTGCCGTTGCTCACGCCCTCGAAGTCCTGGCCGGCCTTGAGCGAGGTCAGCTTGATGTTGCCGCCGCTGACCTCGGCGTACAGGCCGGTCTGGTCCAGCTTGTTGTTGAACGCCTGGGCGATCTTCTTCTGCACGGCCGCCGCGTCGTCGCCCACTTCGATCTTGACGTCGTCCAGGGTGATGGTGGTGAGGCCGGCGGCGCCGGCCGGCGCGCCGGCGGCGCGGATCGACACGGCGATGCCCTTGATCGCGCCCGAGGCGGTCGCCGCGGTGCCGCCGACGCCGGCGCCGCTGACGGTGTCGGCGAAGCCGGCGCGGCCCAGCTGGTCGATGTTGGCATCGACGATGCTGTTGACCGCGATGGTCTGGCCGGCGTCGGCGCCGACCTGGAACAGCGCGCCGGTGAAGCTGCCGTCCAGCAGCTTGGTGCCGTTGAAGCTGGTCTGGTTGGCGACGCGGTCGATCTCGCTCAGCAGCTGCTGCACTTCGGCGTTGAGCGCGTCACGGTCGCTGCCGGAGTTGGTGGCGTTGGCCGACTGCACCGCCAGTTCGCGGATGCGCTGCAGGTTGCTGCTGATCTCGACCATCGCGCCTTCGGCGGTCTGCGCCAGCGAGATGCCGTCGTTGGCGTTGCGGGTGGCCACGTCCAGGCCGCGGATCTGGGTGGTGAAGCGCTCGGAAATCGCCAGGCCGGCGGCGTCGTCCTTGGCGCTGTTGATGCGCAGGCCCGAGGACAGGCGCTGGATGCTGGTCGCCAGGCTGCTGCCGCTGGTGTTCAGGTTGCGCTGGGCGTTCAGCGACATGATGTTGGTGTTGATGACTTGTGCCATGGGACTTCTCCGTTGTGCTCGGGTCTTGCGTGATATGGGAAGGCGGTTTGCGTTTGTCTGGATCAGCGGATCATGTTGAACAGCGACATGGACTGCATTTGCGTGAACACGGTCTGTGCGGCCTGCAGGGCGGCGCCTTCGAGCTTGTACTGGCCGATGGCCTCGGCGTAATCGAGGTCACGCAGCTGCGAAAGCGAATCCTTCAGGGTGATGGCGTTGGCCTCGCGCAGCGAGGCGGCGTTGTCGATGGCGCTGAGCTGCGCGCCGCCGGATGCGCGCGAATCGATCATCTTCTCCGCGGCGCGGGCCACGTCGCGCAGGCTGGACTGCAGCAGGTTCTGCTGCGCGGTGCGGCCGGCGAGGGTGGAGGTGTCCATCTGCAGCGCCTGGGACAGGCGGTCGATGGTGGAGAACACATCGCGGTTGCCGGCCTGGCCGACCGTGAACTCGTCGCCGGCCGCCGGCACCCCGCTCATGCGCACGCGCAGGCCCTGGAAGACGAGGTCGTCGCCCTCGGCATAGGTGCCGCTGCCGACCGTGGCACCGCCACTGTCGAGGATGTCGTATGCGCCGGGGCCGGTGAAGCGCACCGTGTAGCTGTCGCCGGTCCACGCCGCGCTGCCGTCGCGGCTGGCGCCGGTCAGCACCGCCTGGCCGGTGTTGCCGGCCGCGGCACTGCCGTCGACGGTGCCGTCGCCGGTGCGGATGCGCATGAAGATCTCGCTGCCGGGCAGGGCGTCCTGCACGAAGCTGCCGGGCGCGACCTCGACCTGGCGCTGGGTCTGGTCGCCGTTGTAGAGGATCGTGCCGTTGTTGGCCGCGAACGGCGGCACGCCGTCGGCGGTGCCGCCGAACAGGAAGCGGCCGTTGCCATCGGTGCTGTTGGCCAGCGACAGCAGCGATTCGCGGATCGAGCGCAGCTCGGCCGAAACGCTCTTGCGGTCCTCGGCCGACAGCGCCGCGTTGTTGGCCTGGATGGTGAGGTCGGACACGCGCTGCAGCAGTTCACCGGCCTGCGCCAGCGCGTTTTCCTGCAGGCCCAGCCGGTTCTGCACGTTCGCCGCGTTGGCGCCCAGCTGGTCCAGTTCGGCCAGGATCCGGTCCATGCCCACGGCGGTGCCGGAGGCGACCGGATCGTCCTTGGCCGAGACCAGCTTCTGCCCGGTGGCCAGCTGGCGCTCGAGGTGGTTGAGCTTGCTCTGCTTGGCGAGCATCAGGTACACCGACTGGTCGTACATCATGCTGCTGGAGATGCGGTTGTTCATCAGCCCACCGCCCGCAGGATCGACTGGAACATGGTGTCGGCCGTGGAGATCAGCTGCGAGGCGGCCTGGTAGGCCTGCTGCAGGCGGAGCATGTCCGCCGCTTCCTCGTCCAGGTTCACCCCGGAGATCGAATCGCGGGTGGCCTGCGCGTTCTCGTTGATCACCTGCTGCGCCTGCAGCGAGTAGTCGGCCGCGCGCGCGGCCGCCCCGATCTGCGTGGTCAGCCCGCCCAGCGCGCCGTTGAGGGTGACGGTGCCGCCGTTGAAGGCCTTGGCGTCCTCGACCGCGGCCATGCGCGCGGCGTTGCCGTTGTCGCTGGAGCCGGCCGGGGTGCGCGAGACGGTGAAGGTGTCGCCCGCGGCAGGCTTGCCGTCGAGTACCAGGCTCCAGCCGTTGGCGGCGATGGTCTGGCCGGGCGTGTACGGCAGCGGCGGGCCGCCATTGATGGTGTAGTTGTTGGCATCGATGAAGTCGATGCTGACCGGGTCGAGCAGGGCGCCGTTGGCGGCGTCGGTGATGTCGAGCTTGCCGGCCACGCCGGTACCGACGTTGCCCAGATCGGCCTTGGCCCGCACCGGGTTGGCCGCGGCGATGCGCGACGGGTCGGTGATCGCCACCGCCAGCCCGCCGGGGGCGGCCGCGGTGGGCTGCACCAGGAAGCGGTCGTTGAGCGCCGGGGTACCGCCGACCACCAGTTCGATGCCGTTGACCACGAACGGATCGGCGGCGCTGCCGCTGCCGGTCATCGGCACCTGCGCGCCGGTGTCGGTGCGCGTGGCCACCCAGGCGCTGCCGTTGAAGCGCAGCTCCAGGTTCTGCCCGTCGAGCGCGGCGACGTCGCCGTAGCTGGCGCTGACGGTGGCGGTGCTGGCGCTGCTGTTGCCGCTGTGCGCGGCGACCTTGGGCGGGGCGAGGCTGAAGAAGTCCACGCCCATGTCGCCATACAGGTCCATGCCTTCGCGGTGGCTTTCGTTGAATGCCTGCGCCAGGCCGACGGCGATGCGCCCGAGTTCGGCCTGTGCCGGGGTCAGCACGGTGTCGCGGAACTCCAGCAGGCCGCCGATGCTGCCGCCCAGCGCCTTGCCGTCCAGGACGATGGTCTGGCCCTGGGTCTTCAGCGCCAGCTGCAGGCGCTCGGGCTGGTACGGGTCGGCCACGGTGGTGACCTGCGAGGCGGTGCCGCCGACCACCAGCGCATGGCCGCCGGCCGAGTACACGTTCATGATGCCGCCGTCCTGGATCACGGCGGTGCCACCGGTATAGCCCACCAGCTGGGTGATCAGCTGGTCGCGGCGATCGAGCAGGTCCGGTGCGACGCCGGTGATGTCGGCGCCGATCGCGCTGTTGATCTGCGCGATTTCCCGGGCCAGGCGGTTGATCTCGCCGGTGCCGGCGATCAGGCCGTTGTTGACCTCGTTGCCAAGGGTGTCCAGGTTGCCGTTCAACTGCTTGAAGCGGTTGACCAGGTCGTTGGCGTTGTCGAGCATGCTGCGGCGGTCGGCGGTGCCGGCGGCGTTGGCCGACAGCCCGCTGACCGAGTCGAAGAAGTTGGACCAGATGCCGTTGAGGTTGGTCGCGCTGTCCGAGAACAGCGCATCCACCCGGTCGGCCAGCCCGGAAAGCTGCTTCAGCCGGGCCAGTTCGCCGCTGCTGTCGAGCAGGCGCGAGATCGCCAGCTGGTCGGCCACGCGGCGGATGTCGGTGATGCGGGTGCCGTTGCCGACATCGCCATAGCCCACGTCGGTGGGATTGCGCGTGGCGAAGTCGACCTTCTGCCGGCTGTAGCCGTCGGTCTTGATGTTGGCCACGTTGTGGCTGACGGTGGCCAGCGCCCGCTGGAAGGCGATGAGGGCGCTGCTACCGGTGGAGAGGACACTGGACATCGGGTTCTATCTCAACGGCGGGTGAGGCCGGACAGGCCGGCGGCGTGGGCGAAGGACTGGCCGAGGCGGGCGCCGGCCTGGCCTATGGCGGCCACCGCGCGGTCGATGGTCGGGCCGGCGGCGATGGCGGCGATCTTGGCGGCGTAGCCCGGATCGGTGGCATACCCGGCACGTTGCAAGCCCTGTGCAAAACCGCGCACGTCGCTGCCGGCCTTGAGCGCGGCTTGGTAGCGCGGGCTGTTCTTGAGCATGCGTACGTAGTCGCCGAAGCTCTCGGCCGGCGAGCCGTAGGCGCGGAAGCGCGCGGTCTGGCTCTGGCGCTGGCCGTCGACGTACTCATGGGTGGCGGCGCTGGCGCTTTCGCCCTTCCAGCCGCTGGCCTTGATGCCGAACAGGTTGTGGCTGCTGCCGCCGTTGTCGCGCTTGATGTGGCGGCGGCCCCAGCCGGTCTCCAGCGCGGCCTGCGCGACCAGCGCACGCGGATTGACGCCGAGTTCGCGCGCGGCCTTCTCGGCATGCGGCCAGATGCTGGCGACGAAGCCTTCCGGGGTGTGCTTGCCGAGCTGGTCGGCGGCGGCGTTGGCGGTGGCCATGTCCACGCCATCGGTACGCGGGGCGGCCGGGCCGACGCCACTCCAGCGGTCGTTGGCCAGGGCCCAGTCGGTGGCTGCCGGCGCCGCATCCGGCGCCGCGCCGCGGCCGCCGATGGCCGCGTGCAGGCTGCCGCTGTCGCGGCCGGCGATCAGGTCCAGCATCTGTTCTTCCGGCATGGCCGGCACATTGCCGCTCAAGGCCTCGTAGCCGCCGGGCATGCCCGGCAGCGGGCTTTCCACCGCGGCGGCCGGCCGCGCCCCCCGGCCGCCGCGCCAGGCAGGGCTTCACGGTAGGCCTGCGCGGCCTTCGCCGCCGGGACCAGCGCGGTGTCCAGCGGTGGGCTCGCCTGGCCGGCGCCGCCGAGCTGGCGCGCGATCATCGCCGACAGGCCCAGGCCGCGGCCCTGGGTCATGGCCTCGGCAATGCGCTGGTCGTACATCTCGCGGAACATCTGGTTTTCGCCGGGGAACAGCGAATCGCCGAAGCTGGCCGCGCGCATGCTCTTGATCAGCATCTGCGCGAACTGGCCTTCGAGCTGGCGCGCGACCTTGTCGATCTTCGCCGGGTCGTTGCCGGCGACCGGATTGAGTTCCAGTGACGGGGCGGCGATGCGCATGCTCAGATCACCTCCAGCTCGGCGCTGAGCGCACCGGCCTGCTTGAGGGCTTCCAGGATCGCGATCAGGTCGCCGGGCGCGGCACCGACCTCGTTCACCGCGCGCACGATCTCGTCCAGCGTGGTGCCGCCCTCAAAGCGGAACATGCGGCTGCCTTCGTTGCTGGCGCTGATGGTGGACTGCGGCGCGGCCACGGTCTGGCCGCCGCCGAACGCATTGGGCTGGCTGACCTGGGTGGCCTCGCTGACGGTCACCGTCAACGAACCGTGCGCGATCGCCGCCGGGCTGACCCGGACCTGCGCGCCGATCACCACCGTGCCGGTGCGCGAGTTGACCACCACCCGCGCCGGCGCGGCGCCCGGCGACAGTTCGATGTTCTCGATGCGCGCCAGCAGGCCGATGCGCGCGCCCTGGTCGCTCGGCGCCTGCACCGCGACCGTGACCCCGTCGACCGCGCGCGCGGCACCTTCGCCGAACGCGTTGTTGAGTGCCGCGACCATGCGCGCGACCGTGGTGAAGTCGTTCTGGTGCAGGTTCAGGGTGATCTCGCCGCTGGCGCCGAACACGTCGGGCAGGGCGCGTTCGACGGTCGCGCCGCCGGGGATGCGGCCGACGCTGGGCACGTTCACCGATACCCGCGAACCGTCCTTGCCCTGCACGCCGAAGCCACCGACCACCAGGTTGCCCTGGGCGATGGCGTAGACCTGGCCGTCGGCGCCCTTGAGCGGCGCCATCAGCAGCGAGCCGCCGCGCAGCGAGACCGCGTTGCCGATGGAGGACACGGTGATGTCGATGGTCTGCCCGGGCTTGGCGAACGGCGGCAGCTCGGCGTGGATCGCCACCGCGGCGACGTTCTTGAGCTGCGGGTTGACGTTCGGCGGAACATTGACGCCCAGTTCGCCGAGCATGTTCTTCAGGCTCTGCACGGTGAACGGCGCCTGGCTGGTACGGTCGCCGCTGCCGTCCAGGCCGACCACCAGGCCGTAGCCGACCAGCGCGTTGCCGCGCACGCCGCCGACCTGGGCCAGGTCCTTGATGCGTTCGGCGTGCGCCGGCAGGGCGACTACGAACGCCAGCACCGCCAGCGCCCACAGGCCGGTGGCCCGCGGACGGGGAGCGCGGCGAAGCGCGCGCGCAGGCAATCGGGCAGGCGCAAGCGCGCTTCACTGGCCGCCGTGGAGAAAGTACCGGTCATCGTTCTTCTCCTCAGTACGGCGCCAGGCGCGAGTTGAAGAACCGGCCCAGCCAGCCCATGGCATTGGACTGGGCCACCGCGCCGCGGCCGCCATAGGCGATGCGCGCGTCGGCGACCTTGCTGGACGGGATGGTGTTGTCGGTGGCGATGTCGGCCGCGCGCACGATGCCCTGGATCTGCACCAGTTCGTCGCCCTGGTTCAGGCGCAGGTTCTTCTGCCCCTGCACCACCAGGTTGCCGTTGGGCAGGCGCTGGATCACGGTCACGGTCACGCTGCCCTGCAGGCGATTGCTCTGCGCGCTGCTGCCCTTGCCGTTGAAGTCGCGTTCGCCCTTGGCGCTGGCGGCGAGCACGTCCTTGCCGCCCAGGGTGACCGGAGCGCCGAACAGGCTCGGCGAGCCGATGTCCATGCTCGACTTCTTGCCGATGGCGGTGTTGGCGCTGGTGGTGGCCGAGGTGCTCTCGACCAGGGTGATGGTCAGCAGGTCGCCGACGTCGCGGGCGCGGCGGTCGCCGTACAGGTTCAGGCCCGGACCGGCCGCGTAGATCGCGCCGGCCGTGGCCTCGGCCGCGGGCGCGACCACCGGCACCACCGGCGCCATGGCCGGGTAGGGGCGGATGTCGCCGGCGACCACGCAGCCGCCCAGCAGCACCAGGCTGACCGCGGCGCAGGAAAGACGGAGGACGTTGGACAGACAGGCCATGGCGGGTTCCGTAAGCGGCACGATCAGACGTTGTTGTTGAGGTAGCCGAGCATCGAATCGGTGGTGGAGATGGCCTTGGCGTTCATCTCGTAGGCGCGCTGGGTCTCGATCATCGCCACCAGCTCCTCGACCACGTTGACGTTGCTGCCTTCCAGCGCGCCCTGGACGATGCCGCCCAGGCCATTGAGGCCCGGGGTACCGTTCTGCGCGGGGCCCGATGCCGTGGTTTCCAGGTACAGGTTCTCGCCCTTGGCCTGCAGGCCGGCGGGGTTGATGAAGTCGGTCAGGGTCAGCGAGCCGATCTCGACCGAAGCGGCGTCACCGGCCATCTTCACGCTGACCGTGCCGTCGGCACCGATGGTCAGCGACTGCGCTCCTTCCGGGATCTGGATGCCCGGCTGCACCGGGTAGCCGCTGTTGGTCACCAGCTCGCCCTGCGGGCTCATCTGGAAGCTGCCGTCGCGGGTGTAGGCCGAGCTGCCGTCGGGCAGCATCACTTCGAAGAAGCCGCGGCCGTTGACCATCACGTCCAGGGCGCGGCCGGTCTGCTGCTGGCCGCCCTGCTGGAAATTCTTGGACGTGGCCACCACGCGCACGCCGGTGCCCAGCTGCAGGCCGGTCGGCAACTGCGTCTGCGCCGAGGACGAGCCGCCGGGCTGGCGCACCTGCTGGTACAGCAGGTCCTCGAAGCTGGCGCGGTCCTGCTTGAAGCCGGTGGTGTTGGTGTTGGCGAGGTTGTTGGAGACAACGGACATGCGCGTCTGCTGCGCATCCAGGCCGGTCTTGGCGACCCACAGTGCCTGATTCATGAGCGGTTCCTCTGCGACGGGTGCCGGCCCTCAGGGCCGTTGCAGGATGTAATGCATGGCCTGTGCCAGACCCGCGCGCCAATCGGCCGGCGCGGCGGCGTCAGCCGTTCAGGCGCAGCAGCGTGTTGGCGCTGCGCGCGTTTTCGTCGCCGTGCTTGATGACCTTGACCTGCATCTCGAACTGGCGCTGCAGCTGGATCATCTGCACCAGCGCGCCGGCCGCGTCGACGTTGCTGGACTCGAGCATGCCGCTGTCCAGCGCCTTGCCCTGGACCTGGGCGAACGGCTGCTGCGGGTTGCTGTTGCGCATCAGCCCGTCGAGGCCGCGCTGCAGTTGCGCGTCGGGCGCCTGCACCACGCGCAGCCGCCCGACCATGGCCATGGTCTGCGGGCCTTCGCCCAGCGGGATGATCGACAGGGTGCCGTCGTGGCCGATCTCCATGGCCTGGTGTGGCGGCACCGCCACCGGGTTGCCGTTCTCGTCCAGCACCGCATTGCCGTCGGCGGTGACCAGCTGGCCGTTGGGGGTGAGCGTCAACGCACCGGCGCGGGTATAGGCCTCGCTGCCGTCGCGCGACTGCACCGCCAGCCAGTTGCCCGGCTGCAGCGACAGGTCCAGCGCGTTGCCGGTGATCTGCTGTGCGCCGGTGCGACGGTTGAAGCCGGCATCGACGTGGAGCGCGTCGATCCGCGAAGCGTAGCCCTGGCCCTGGACCGGGAACGCCTCGGTGTTGGCCAGGGCTTCCTTGAAACCGGGCGTGTCGGAATTGGCCAGGTTGTGGGAAACGGTGGCCTGCGCCTGCAGCGAGGCGCGGGCGCCGGTCATGGCGACGTAGAGGGCTTTGTCCATGGGCAAGGGGGACCGGGAAGCGGGAAGAAGGGAACGACGGAACGCCGGCGATGCAGGGCGAGGGGCCAGGCGCGGGGAACGGCGCGAGCTGTGCGCGCCGTGTCATTCCCCGCTCCCGTCTGCCCGGCGTGCTGCCTCAGCGGATGTTGATCACGGTCTGGGTGATCTGGTCCTGGGTCGAGAGCATCTGCGCGTTGGCCTGGAAGTTGCGCTGCGCGGTGATCATGTTCACCAGCTGCTGGGTCAGGTCGACGGTGGAGGCCTCCAGCGAACCGGCCTGGATCTGCCCCAGGTCGGAGCTGTCCGGCGCACCGGTGCGCGGCGTGCCCGAGGCATAGGTTTCCGACCACAGGTTGTTGCCTTCGCCCAGCAGTCCCTGCGGGTTGTTGAAATTGCTCAGCGCGACCTGGCCGAGCGCGACGTCCACGCCGTTGGAGTAGCGCGCATACACCACGCCCTTTTCCGAGATGCTGATCTCGTTGAGCTTGCCCGAGGCATAGCCGTCCTGGCCGGTGTTGTGCTGGTTGAACTTCTCGCCGTACTGGGTGGAGCCGGACACGTCCAGGCTCATCGCCAGCTGGCCGGCGCCGGTGCTCGGGGTGAAGGTGCCCAGGGTGATCTTGCCGTCGGCCGGCGCGGTCAGTGCGCCGCTGTCGGAGAACTGCAGCAGGGTCGGGGTGCCGATGACCGCCGGTACCGGCGGGGTGGCGGTGGGATCGCCGGGCACGCTGCCGTTGTTGACCGGCACGCCGTCGACGAAGTTGTACACCGCCCACTCGTTGGGATTGGCGGTCTTGACGAAGTACGAGGTCTGGATGTGGCTGACGCCCAGCGAATCGAACACGGTGATGCCGCCGCTGGAGTGGCTGTAGCTGTTGCTGACCGCCGGATCGAACGGCGTGATCGTCGGTTCCTTGGCGTTGGCCGGCAGGGTGAAGGCCAGCTGCAGCTGGCTGGTCGGGCGCGGCGCGCTGTCGCCGGACAGCAGGCGCAGGTCGGTCAGGGCGCCGTCGAAGCGGGTGCCGTCGGCGCTCGGCGCGTAGACCTGCAGCCGCGCGCCCTGCGGGTTGACCACGTAGCCGTTCTTGTCGGCCTGGAAGTTGCCGGCGCGCGAATACACCCGCGAGCCGTTCATGTTCAGGGTGAAGAAGCCTTCGCCGGCGATCGCCAGGTCCAGGCTGCGGCCGGTCTGGTCGATGTTGCCCTGCGAGAACTGCTGGGCCACGTTGGTCAGGCGCGCGCCCGAGCCGATGGCGTTGTTCTGCAGGCCATAGCCGGTCGCGGTCAGGACGTTGGCGAACTCGGCGCGCGATTCCTTGAAGCCGACGGTGTTGACGTTGGCGATGTTGTTGGCGGTGACGCTCAGGTCGGCGTTGGCGGTGCTGATGCCGGACAGGGAGGCATTGAAGCCCATGGCGATACTCCTGGGAATCCGTGGAAGAGGGGGCTCAGCTGACGCGGAGCACGTAGTCGAGCGGGGCCGCGCCCAGCCCCTTGAGGTTCAGGTAGAGGCCGTCGGAACCGACCGTCACGCTCTCCACCTCGGCCTCGACGTAGGTGCTGAGCTTGGTCTGCTTGCCGCTGGCGTCGGTGTAGGTGGCGGCGATGGTGTAGGCGCCGGCCGGCATGCGCTTGCCATTGGCGTCGGTGCCGTCCCACTGGAACGGCACTTCGCCGGAGGCGTCGGCCGCGACGCTGATCTGGTCGACCTTGTTGCCGTTGGCGTCGGTGATGTCGACGACGATGGTGCCCGCGCCGGGCGCGGCCAAGGTGCCGCCGGTCGCGCCCTCGTCGCCGAGCATGAACTTGGTCGACGGCACCAGCACGTCGTGGCCGACCATGGCCGCGCCGCGCAGGATCTGGTCGCCGGCCATCGATTCCTGGAAGCCGGTGACGCTCTTGTTCAATTCGCTGATGCCCTGCACCGTGGACAGCTGCGCCATCTGCGCGACCATCTGGCTGTTGTCCATCGGCTTGAGCGGATCCTGGTGCTGCAGCTGGGTGGTCATCAGCCGCAGGAAATCGGCCTGGTCCAGCGCGTCCTTCTTCTTGGTGCTCTTCGCGGCCGGGGCGTTGAGCCCGAGCGCGCCGAACAGGTCGGTGTTGGTGTTGATGCTGCTCATGGCGGGATCCTGTGGCGGCCGGCTCAGCGGCCCATGGTCAGGGTGGCCAGGGTCAGTTCCTTGGCCGTGTTGAGCATTTCCACGCCGGCCTGGTAATTGCGCGAGGTGGAAATGAGATTGACCATCTGCGCCACCGGGTCGATGTCCGGCGAGTAGACATAGCCGTCGCCGTCGGCCAGCGGATGGTGGGGTTCGTAGCGCTTGATCGGCGGCGCCTCGCTCTGCGTGACCTGCTTGACCTCCACCCGGGTCAGGCGCGGGTCCTCGCGGCTGGTGACCGCCTGGAAGATCGGTTCCAGCGGCTTGTAGGCGGCCTCGGCCGAGCCCGCCACGGAGTCGGCGTTGGACAGGTTGGAGGCGATGGTGCTCATGCGCACCGACTGCGCCTGCAGCGCCGAGCCGGCGATGTCGAAGATGGGCAGGTTGCTCATGGCGCTCCCCTTACTGGCCGGTGATGGCGGTGGTCAGGGTGCGCACCTTCGACTCGACGAAGCTCAGCGAGGCACGGTACTCCAGCGCGGCGCGGCCATACGCGGCGCGTTCGGCATCCGGGTCGACGGTGTTGCCGTCCAGGCTCGGCTGCACGCCGGGGCGCAGTACCTGGAACGGGTTCAGGACGTCGCCGCCGATGCGGTAATGCTGTTCGGCGGTGGTGGCCAGCAGGCCGTTGCCGTCGGCGCCACTGGCGTTGCGCAGGGCGGCGTCGAAATCCAGGTCACGGGCCTTGTAGCCCGGGGTGTCGGCGTTGGCCAGGTTGCCGGCGATCAGCTTCATGCGCTGTTCGCGCAACGGCATGGCCTGGGCGTGGATGCCCAGGTAATTGGAAATCAGGTTGGGCATGGCGCGCCTCCCGGGGGAACGATGCCCGGAAGGCTGCAAGCGGTGTGCCAGAACGCGGGGAAGGCAGGGGAGGCGCGGGAACCCGGGAGCACGGGGGAGGGGGCCGGCCCCCGGTGGCGGGCTTGCCGCATCGGGATCGGGGCGCCGGCGGGGCGGGCCGCCTCCACGGCGGGGCGGCCCCCTTGCTTCACCACAAGGCGCCCGCCTCCACGCGTCCCGGGGTCAGGCCGCTTCGGCCACCTGGCGCAGGCGCTGCAGCACGAAATCGGCCAGTTCGTGGGCGCTGTACTTGGGCACGAAGGCGTTGGCGCCCACGCGCTCGACCATGGCGTTGTTGAACACGCCCGACAGCGAGGTGTGCAGCAGCACGAACAACCCGGCCAGCCCCGGGTGGCGGCGGATTTCCGTCGTCAGGGTGTAGCCATCCATCGCCGGCATCTCGATGTCGGAGATGACCATGGCATAGCGCTCGGCCGGGTTCTCCCCGGCCGCGTGGATCTGCAGCAGGTGGTCCAGCGCCTGCTTGCCGTCCGACAGCAGGGTGGCGGTGACCCCGAGCTGGTCGAGCACGCTGCGGATCTGCTGGCGGGCCACGCGCGAGTCGTCCACCACCAGCACCTGCATCGGCGGCGCGCCGGGCGGCAGGACCATCGACGGGTCCAGCACCGCATCCTTGCTGATCTGGGCGATGTCGGCCAGTACGCTCTCCACGTCGATCACCTGGATCAGCTCGCCCTGGAAGCGGGTGACCGCGGTCAGGTAGCTGGCCTCGGCGCCCAGTTCCGGCGGCGGCTGGATGTCCTCCACCGCGATGTTGACGATCCGTTCCACGCCGCTGACCAGGAACCCCTGCACCGAGCGGTTGAACTCGGTGACCACCAGGTAGCCGGGCGAGGTGTCGGCGTTGGGCTCGCGCTCCGGGTGGCCGATCGCCAGCCCCAGGTCCAGCACCGGTACCGAGCGGCCGCGCACGTCGGCCACCCCGGAGAACTGGGTGGGCAGGCCGGGCACCTGGAACAGGGGCGGGCGCCGCAGCACTTCCTGCACCTTGAAGACGTTGACGCCAAAAAGCTGACGGCCGCCGAGGCGGAACAGCAGCAGGGCCAGTCGGTTGTGGCCGGCCAGCCGGGTGCGCTGGTCGATGCGGTTGAGCAGGTCATGTGACATGCAGCCGGTATCGGCAGGGCGGGGGCGGGACTTGAGGGCCGGCGCGGGCGATGGCCGCACCTTGCGCCATGCATCGTGTCCGGGCGCCGCCCGCGGCGGTTCCGGCACGCCGCTTGCAGGGCAATGGCCATTGTTCCCGTGGCGGAGTTCGCCCATGCGCCTGACGGCCCTGTTATGCCTGCTGCTGGCCCTTCCGGTCCAGGCCGCCGATTTCCAGTCGGTGGCCTCGATCCGCGCGGCCGCGCTGTCCACCCTGGACCCGGCCACCGAGGCCGAGGCCAGTGTCGATGCCGGCCTGCGCCTGCCGGCGTGCCCGGCGCCCCTGCAGGCCCGGGCCACCGGCAACCGGACCGTGGAAGTGGCATGTCCCCAGGCCGGCGGCTGGAAGCTGTTCGTGCCGGTGACGGTGCGGCGCGAGCAGGACGTGCTGGTCCTGGCCCGCGGCATCGCCGCTGGAGAAGTGCTGTCCGCCGCCGATATCGGCAGTGTGCGCCGTGACACCGCGCGCATCGCCGGTGCGGTATTGTCCGACCCGCAGGCGGCCATCGGCCGGGTGGCGCGGCGGGCGATGGGCGCCGGCACCCTGCTGTCGGCCAACGACCTGGTCGCCCCGCGGATCATCCGCCGCGGCGACAGTGTCGCCCTGGTGTCGCGGCGCGGCGGGGTCGAGGTGCGGGTGGCCGGCAAGGCGCTCGCCGATGCCGGCGAGGCCGACCGGGTGCCGGTCGAGAACCTGTCCTCGCGGCGGGTGGTGCAGGGCGTGGCCACGGCCAGCGGCGATGTGCTGGTTTCCCGTTAGATTCCACTAAAGATCAGTGCGCCGTTGCCGTTAACCCTTGTGTACCGAATCAGGACTTCCATCACATGAGCCAGAAAATCGACGGCGGGATCACGGCAAGCGCCCCGTTGCGCCCGGTCGCCACGCCCGCCAAGGCTACCCCCGCCGGCAGCGGCGAGCCACGTCCGGTCGAGGCCGCCGACAGCGTGCGCCTGACCGGCGAGGCCACCAGCCTGCAGGCCATGCAGCGGGAGCTGTCCGCCGCCCCGGCGATCGACAGCGCACGCGTGCAGGCCGTCCGCGAAGCGCTGGAGAACGGCAGCTACCGGATCAACCCGGACGCCATTGCCCAGCGCATGCTGGAGCTGGACGGACAGCTGCAGGCATGAAGCTGGGCGTGGCCGATCCCCTGCAGCAGTTGAGCGACGCGCTCGATGGCGAGCGCCAGGCGCTGGTCGAGCACGACGTGCAGGCGCTGGTGGCGGCCACGAGCCTGAAACTGGAAGCGCTGCGCATCCTCGAGGCGCGCCCGCCGCTGGAACACGCCGAACGCCTGCGCGAACTGGCCGAGCGCAACCGCGCCAACGGCGTGCTGCTGGCCCGCCGCCGCCGCGAGGTCAGCTGGGCGCTGCGCCAGCTGGGCCGCAGCGAGGCTTCGTCGGCCTACGACGCCAAGGGCCAGGCGCACCTGCTGCACACCCGCAAGCCGCTCGCCGTCGCCTGAGCGCAGCCCCCGCCGGGCGCTTGGCGCCTGCGCATCCGCGGTTATAGTGGGCGACCGTTCCGCCGACCCGCAGCCCCGTGGCCGATACCGCCTCTCCCCGTTCGCGACCTTTCCGTCTCCCGTCGTGCTGCGTGCGCTGAGCGACCGCATGGGCGACGGCATGCTGCTGTTCAACGACCGGGGCGAGGTTGCCCTGGCTAACGCGGTCGTGCGCGAGCTGTTCGGCGTGGCGCCTGGCGAGGTGGCCGGGCTCGCGCGGCGCCTGGCCGACCTGCTGCCCGCGGCGGCGCTGGGCCAGGCGCGCGAAACCGGTTGCTGGAGCGGCAGCCTGCCACTGGGCGCGCGCGCGGTGATCGTCCACCTCTACCACCACGAGCACGCGGGCGAACACGCCTGCCTGGCCCTGTTCCGTCACATCGACGGGCAGGAGGATTACGAGCACGAGCTGCAGCGCCGCCATGCCGAGCTGCGCCAGGCCTACCTGCGGCTCAACGGCGCCCAGGAGAAACTGCTGCAGTCGGAAAAGATGGCTTCGATCGGCCAGCTGGCGGCCGGCGTGGCCCACGAGATCAACAACCCCATCGGCTACGTGCATTCCAACCTGGGCAGCCTGCAGGAATACCTGCGCAGCCTGTTCACCGTGATCGAGGCCTACGAGCGCGCCCTGCGCGCGCCGGATCCGAAGGCATTGATCCCGGAGATCGACGATATCCGCGACCGCCTGGACATCGACTTCATCAGCCGCGACCTGCCGCAGCTGATGGCCGAATCGCGCGAGGGCATCGAGCGGGTGACGCGCATCGTGCGCGACCTGAAGGATTTCTCGTACTCCGGGCGCGACGAGTCGTGGAAGCTGGCCGACCTGCACGCGGGGCTGGAATCGACCATCAACATCATCTGGAACGAGCTCAAGTACAAGGTCACCCTGGAGCGTCGCTACGGCGAACTGCCGATGGTCGAGTGCCTGCCCTCGGAGTTGAACCAGGTGTACATGAACATGCTGCTCAACGCCGGCCATGCGATCGCCGACCGCGGCCATATCGTGGTCAGCACCGGAGTGGACGGCGACGAGGTCTGGATCGAGTTCCAGGACAATGGCTCGGGCATTTCCCCGGAACTGCGCCAGCGCATCTTCGACCCGTTCTTCACCACCAAGCCGGTTGGCAGCGGTACCGGGCTGGGGCTGTCGATCTCCTACGGCATCGTCAACAAGCACCACGGCCGCATCGACCTGGACAGCACGGTGGGCGAGGGCTCGCGCTTCCGCATCGTGCTGCCGATCCGCCAGCCGAAAGGCTGAGCGCCGGCCACCGCCGGCGCCGCCGTGCGGGCGCGCCGACGGGCCTCACTCCAGGCCGTTGATCGCCCGGCCCTGGCTGCCGCCGCGCTTCTCGTCGTGGGTGCGGAACGCCTGGCGGATGTGCTCGCGCAGCTCGTCGTCGTTCCACGGCTTGGTCAGGAAGCGGTAGATCGCGCCGCGGTTGATCGCGTCGGTGACCGTGTTGAGGTCGGTGTAGCCGGACAGCACCAGCCGGATGGTGTCCGGGTAGAGCATCTTCACCCGCCCCAGGAACTCGGTGCCGCTCATGTCGCTCATGCGCTGGTCGGACAGGATCACCTGCACGTCGTTGATCGCCAGCAGGTCGAAGGCATCGCGCACGTTGCCGGCGGCGAGGATGCGGTAGCCATCGCGGCGGAACAGGCGCACCAGCGAGCGCAGCACGTTCTCCTCGTCGTCCAGCAGCAGCAGGGTGCGGTCCGGGCGGGTCTCGGCGAACGCCTCCGGGCGCAGGTAGCGACGGCGCAGGGTCATGCCGGCGGCTTCGGCCGACATCGGCTCGCCGAACAGATAGCCCTGGAACACGTCGCAGTCGTTGCGGCGCAGGAAGCCCAGCTGCGCCTGCGACTCGACCCCGTTGGCGATCACCGTCATGCCCAGCTGGTGGCCCATGGCGATGATCGCGCGGGAGATGGCCGCCTCGCGGTTGGCCGCCGGTGCGCTCTTGATGAAGCTGCGGTCGATCTTGAGCTTGTCCACCGGGTAGCGCACCAGCGCGCTGAGGCTGGAGTCGCCGGTGCCGAAATTGTCCAGGCTCAGGCTGATGCCTTCGTTGCGCAGGTTGGCCAGAGTCTCGTAGACGAAGTTGACGTTGTTGGTCAGCGCGCTTTCGTTGATTTCCAGGGTCAGCATGCGCGCCGGCACCCCGGTGGACTGCAGCATCGCCATGGTCTCGGCGAAGAAGCTCGGCCGCAGCAGCTGCAGCGTGGACACGTTGACCGCGATGTTGAAATCGTCGAAGCCCTGGTCGCGCCAGATGCGTGCCTGGCGCAGGGTCATCTCCAGCACCCAGGCGCCGATCTGGACGATGATGCCGAGCCGTTCGGCGGTACGCATGAAGCGTTCCGGCACCAGCATGCCCAGCGTCGGCGACTGCCAGCGCAACAGCGCCTCCATGCCCACGACATGGCCGTCGCGGGCACTGACCAGCGGCTGGTAGCGCAGGCGCAGCTCGCCGTTGTCGATGGCGTCCACCAGCTGCCGGGAAATGATGCTCTCGCTGTGCGCGCTGAGCGGCTTGTGCAGCATGTGCACCTGTACGACGTTGCCGCCCTCGCGGCCGGCCTGGTGCAGCGCATCCTCGGCCAGGTCGAGCAGCCGGCTGGGATCGGTGGCGTGCTCCGGGCTCAGCGACACCCCGATCTTGGCGGTCAGGAACAGGGTGTAGGGCAGCACCGAAAGCGGCAGCTCCATCTGCTGGCGCAGCTGTTCGGCCATGTCCTCCGGCAACGGCACCCCGTCCGCGCGCGGGATCGCCAGCACGAACTCGTCGCTGCCGTGCCGCCACAGCCGGCCGCGGCCGCGCAGGTGGTCGGCCAGGCGCTGCGCGACCAGCACCAGTGCCTGGTCGCCGACCTCCGCGCTCATGTTCTCGTTGACCGACGCGAAGTGGTCGATGTCCAGGTGCAGCAGCATCAGCGGCGTGCCGCCGGCGGCGGCCTCGGCGACCATCGCCGCCAGTTCCGGGTTGCCGGCGCCCAGGCGCGGCGGGGCGGGCATCGCGGCGGCCGCCGGCGGGGCGGGGTTCCACATCCTCAGGCTCCCTGGCAGGCGCTCGCCTGCGGCATGCGGTAGGGCAGGTGCAGCTCGACCAGGGTGCCTTCACCCGGCGCGGTATGGATGCGCAGCCAGCCGCCGGCGCTCTGCGCGCGCTCGCGCATCACCACCAGCCCGAGACCGCGCGGGCCATCGGGGTCGAAGCCTTCGCCGTCGTCGCTCACGCGCAACCGCAGCCGGCCATCGCCAGCGTCCGCCAGGCACAGCCGGACCTGGCTGGCCAGCGCATGCCGCAGGGCATTGGTCAGGCTCTCCTGGGCGATGCGGAAACAGGCCTGCTCGACTTCGTTGTCCGGGCGCTGCGGCAGCTCTTCGACCTCCATCCGCAACTCCACCGCCGAGGAGCGGAACAGCTGCCCGGCCTGCCAGCGCAGCGCCGCCTCGAGCCCGAGCGCATCGAGCTGCGGCGGGCGCAGCAGCATCGACAGGTTGCGCAGCCGCACCACGGTGCTGTCGACCAGCTCCACGATCTGCCCCAGGTCCTCGCGGCGGCGCCGGGCATCGTCCTCGTCCATCGCCGCATGCGCGGCCAGCTTGATCGCGGTGACCGCCTGGCCGATATCGTCGTGCAGGTCGCGGGAAATCGCCCGGCGCTCGTCCTCCTGCACCGAGAACAGGCGTCCGGCCATGGCCTGCAGTTCGCGGTTGCCGGTCTCCAGCGCCTTGCGGCTGGCCTCCAGCTCGGCCACGTCGCGCGCGGCCAGGCGCCGCACCCGGGCCAGCCGCGGCAGCAGCAGGAGCAGGGCGATGCCCGCGTAGGCGGCCACCAGGATGACGGAGGTCACACTCCAGGCCAGCGCATGGGCCGGGATCGCCGTCCAGGCCCAGGGCAGCAGGCCGCACAGCAGGATCAGGCCGCCGCCTGCCACCACCACACCATAGGTAGTGCGTTGCAGGCTGGCCATTGCCGACTTGGTGGGGGCCGGGTGCGGCGAAGGGGGGAGCCGTTGTGCATGTGCCGTGGCGGGGGGCCGTGTTCGATCCGTGGACATCTTAACGGGCCATCGCAAACCGTGATGACGCAGTACTCAATTTCCGTGAAGGCCGGCCGTTATCCATAGGGTTCCCGGACCTCGGGTGTTTGACTGGAGCGGTAGCGCGTGGATCAGGGCGTCATTGCGAGCATGATGGGCCACCCGCTGGAGGGGGCGATCGTGCTGCTCGATCCGGAGGGCCAGCCGCTGGCCGCCAATGCCACGGCCCGTACCCTCGACCTGCCGCGCGGCCTGCAGGCGCACCGCCAGGCGCTGCAGGGGGTGCGCGACCGGGTTGCCGGCCAGGGGCAGGGGCTGCTGCCATGCTCGGTGCCCACCGGGGAGCAGCGTGTGGACGGCTTTCTGAGCGCCGCCCGCACCGGGGACGGCGCCGTCTGCGCCTATATCTACAGCGCCACCCCGGCCACGCCGCTGGCGGACGGGCGCTGGCCGCGGCTGCTGCACGACGCCGGGCACGAGGTCTGGGAGTGGGACGTGCCGGCACACCTGCTAGCGCAGTCGGGGCCGAGCGCAGGCGGGACCACCAGCGGCAGCGTGCAGGCATGGCTCGGGCACACCCATCCCGATGACCGCGCCGCGCAGCAGGCCGCCCTGCGCGCGCACCTGGGCGATGCCACCAGCGCCTATGACTGCCGGCTGCGCGTGCGCCGCGCCGATGGCGGATGGCAGACGGTGCACGATCATGGCCAGGTGGTGGCGTGGACGGCCGACGGCCAGCCGCTGCGCATGGCCGGCATCCGCATCGCCACCGCCACGGCGGACGCCGCCGATACCGAAGCGCAGGAGCAACAGGCGCAGCTGCGCCACCTGCAGCGCATCGCCGGGCTGGGGACCTGGTCGTGGGAACGCGACGGCGGCTTTTCCTGGTCCGACGAACTGCACGCCGCCATCGGCCTGCCCGCGGGCAGCCTGCCGCCGGGCCGGCGCTGGCTGGACCGGCTCGACGCCGACGCCCGCGCCCAGGTACTGGCGGCATGGCGGCGGCTGCACCGCGAAGGCCAGCCGCATGCGTTCGAGCTGGTGCTCGCGGCCGGACCGATGGACGCCCCCGGCATCCACGTGCGGGTCTGGATGCATCCCCGGCACGATGCCAGCGGGCGCGTACGGCGCGTGGCCGGGCAACTGCAGAACGTGACCGAGCAGCGCCAGACCGACGCATTGATCCGCTGGCGCACCGAACTGCTCAACCGGGTCTCGGCGCTCGGCCGCATCGGCGGCTGCGAGATCGAGGTGGGCACCCGCGGCATGCTGTGGACCGACGAGTGCTACCGCATCCACGGCCTGCGCAAGGAACCGGTGACGCTGGAGCAGGCGCTGGCGCTGTACACCCCCGATTCGCGCGACGGCTTCGAGGCCGCGCTCACCCGCATCGCCGAAGGCGGCCTGCCGGAACAGCTGGACCTGTGTTTCTACCGGCATTCCGGGCAGCGGGTGTGGGTGCAGGTACAGGTCGAACTGGACCGCCGCGAAGGCCTGCCGGAACGCTTCGTGGTGCTGTTCCGCGACATCACCCGCGAACGCGAGGCCAACGAGCGCATCGAGCTGCTGGCCCATTACGACCTGCTGACCGGGCTGCCCAACCGCATCCTGCTGCGCGAACAGACCGAGGACGCCCTGGCCGAATCGCGCCGCAACGGCAAGATCCTGGCGATGCTGTTCGTCGACCTGGACGGTTTCAAGTCGATCAACGACACCTTCGGCCACGCCACCGGCGACATGCTGCTCAAGGCCGCGGCGGCGCGGCTGCACCAGAACCTGCGCAACGCCGACCTGTTCGGCCGCTTCAACGGCGACGAGTTCGTGGTGGTGCTGCGCGACCTCGCCGACCCGGCCGATGCCGGCCATGTCGCGCGCAAGCTGATCGCTTCGCTGGCCTCGCCGCTGCACCGCGGCGACACCACCTTGAAGGTGGGGGCGAGTGTCGGCATCGCGCTGGCCGACGACAGCCATCGCGATTTCGACACCCTTCTGCGCGCGGCCGACGCCGCCATGCACGCGGCCAAGGAAGCCGGGCGCAACACGTACCAGTACTACAGCCAGGACGTGCTGGCCGGCATCCAGCGGCGCCTGCAGATCGAGCACGCGCTGCACGGCGCGCTCGAACGCGAGGAGTTCCAGCTGGTCTACCAGCCGCTGGTCAATGTCGACGCGACCCGGCCGCCGGCGATCGAGGCCCTGCTGCGCTGGACCTGCCCGGAGCTCGGGCCCTGCAGCCCGGCCGAGTTCATCCCGGTGGCGGAGAAATGCGGCGAGATCGCGCGCATCGGCGAGTGGGTGCTGAACGAGGCCTGCCGCCAGGCGGCCGCCTGGCATGCCGCGGGGCTGATGTTCGAGCGCGTGGCGGTCAACGTGTCGGCCATGCAGTTGCGCGAGCGTGGCTTCGCCGAACAGGTGATCGCCATCTGCGAACGCCACCGCTGGCCACCGCAACGGCTGGAGCTGGAGCTGACCGAATCGGCCCTGATCCGCGACAGCGACGCGCTGCGGCAGTGCTTCGACACCTTCGAGCGCAACGGCGTGCTGCTGGCCGTTGACGATTTCGGCACCGGCTTCTCCAACCTGCATTACCTCAACCGCTTCCCGGTGCAGCGGCTGAAGATCGACCGCAGCTTCGTCCAGCGCATGCTGCACGATGCCGGCACCGCCGAGGTGACCCAGGCCATCGTCCACCTCGGCCATGCGCTGGGGATGCAGGTGGTGGCCGAAGGCGTGGAGACGCGCCAGGAGGAGGCGATGCTGTTGCGCCAGGGCTGCGACGAAATCCAGGGCTATCTGTACTCGCGGCCGCTGCCGTCGCGGGACATGGCGCAGTGGCTGCGCCGCTGCGACGAACGCGGCGGCCCCGGCGCGGCGGCCGCTGCCGCCGCGGACATCCCCGCCGCGGTCACCTGAGCCCCGGCGCTCTCCACGCGCGTCGCTCCCGCTCGTCTGCGGCGTGACCGCCGCGCGCCGGCCCGCGGATCGCCGGCACCGGGCACGCGCTTCACGCCTCCTCGCCCCCACACCTGAACCCCGTGCCCGCTTGTCGACGGCGACCGTCGGCGACGGGCGCAGTGGCTGTCGCCGATGGCGCGTCCTGCGGCAACCTCCGGTACCGGCGGCCAGAATCCTGCTGTCAGTACCGCCGCAGTGGCGCCGGGCGTAAACCGATACGAAGTTTGTCAGCGCCGCGGGCCGCAGGGCGCGCTGCCCGCGCAGCGCCACGCCATCGTCATCGCCATCGTCTGGCGGGCAGGGCAGTCCGGCCCGTGCGGGCTGCGGAATGCGCTGCAATGCAAGCGGTGGCGCATGCCTCCGCGGCCGCTTCCGGCCGCTGTCGCCGGCACCGGTGCCCGCCGATCGCGCGCGCCGCTGCGCCGGGTTGGCGTTGCGGTCGGCGTGGCCCAGCGCCCATCGCCGGCACCCGCTGGCCGGGCGTCAGCGGGGCCGGCAGAAGGCCAGGTCCCAGGCCACCAGGATCGCCGCCGGATCATCGTGCGCGGGCAGGTCCGGCATCGGCAGCAGCGGGGTGCGTGCCAGCTCCTGCTGCGCCAGCGCCTCGAGCGCCGCCAGGCGGTCGCGGAGGTGGGGGCTGCCGGACACCGGCTCCGCGGCCTGCGGGCCCACCATTGCGGCGGCCTCGGCCCAGCCGGCCGGCAACGACAAAACCCCGGCCGTGGCCGGGGTCGTTGTCGCCTCGTGGCGGGAATCAGAACAGCTCAACCGTTCCCGCGCCCATGCTCTGCTGCGCCACCGGCTTGTGCGGCGGGCGCTCCCACTCGCTGCGCATCTCGCGCAGGCGGCTGCCGGTACGCTGCAGCGCCAGCACCAGTTCGCCGTCGAGCGCGCCGCCACTACGGTGCAGCAGTTCCTGCAGCGCCACCGCCTCGCGGTTGATCGCGGTCAGGCGGTCCAGGTGGGTGTGCACGCCGCCCAGGGCCTGGGTGGCGATGTCCTCGAACTGCAGGGCGCGCACGGCTTCGGCGACGCTGCTGTCGATCGCGCGGCCGCACTCGGAGATCTCGCGCATGCCTTCGCCCAGCGAGTTGTTGATCGCCGCCACGTTCTCCAGCATGGCGGCCGCTTCGTGGCGCGCCTCGCGGGAGCGGTCCATGTCGCGCGAGGCCATGTGCGAGACGGTCTCGCGGACCTTGGCGATGGCGTCCTTGGAGCTGTGCGCGAGCTTGCGGATCTGCTCGTTGAAGGTGGTGGAGCGTTCGGACAGGTTGCGCACCTCGTCGGCGACCACCGCGAAGCCGCGCCCGGCCTCGCCGGCACGGGCGGCCTCGATGGCGGCATTCAGCGCCAGCAGGTTGGTCTGGTCGGCGATCGACTTGACGTCTTCCAGCAAGGCGAAGATGCCGTCCAGGTGCTGCGCCATCTGGTCGATGTGCTGCACGGTGTTGCTGCTCTGGCCGCTGACCTGCTCCAGCGCCTCGACCAGCTGCTCCATCTGGTGGCTGGCATGCTGGGCGAACCGCGCCACGTCGACGCCGCCACCGCCATCCTCGCCGGCACGGTCGACGATGCGGGCCAGCGCCTGGCTCTGCTGGCGCGACTTGCGGTTCATCGCATCGAAGCTGCTGCCCAGCCCGGCGACCGCCTGGCGGATCAGTTCGCGGGCGCGTTCGATCTCGCCACGCGAGCCATCGATCTCGTTGCTGACGAAGCTGCGCAGCTCGTTGAGCAGCTGGTCCTGCTCCTTGAGCACGCGGGCGTGTTCTGGCGAACGCTGCGACTGGCTGTACGCGCTCCAGTAGGCGAACACCAGCCAGCTCAGCGCCATCGTGGTCAGGATCGCCCATACCACGGCCGCGGGCCAGGCGAACGCCAGCGCCAATGCCAGCAGGAAGGTCAGGGCCAGCGGGGCGGCCAGGCGGATTGCAATGCGTGAATACATGGACGTTCTCGGGAGAGTCACGATTGCAGTATCGGCCGTGCCGGTCCGGTCTTTAGCCGCCGCCGCGCAACCTGCGCGAGATCGCTTCGAGCATGGCCCGGCGCGAGAACAGGAAGTCCCAGTAACTGCCGCCGAGCTGGCGCCACAGCACCGCCGAGCGCACCGCCGCCAGCAGCAGCGCACGGATCTCGGCGACCACTCCGGCCTGTCCCAGGTAGTGCGGGTTGCCCTGGACCATGATCCGCGGCTTGAGCTGGCTGATGGTGTCCGCGTACAGGCCGCCCATCGCGCCCAGCACCTCCGGATGTGCCGGGTCGCCCAGCTCGCGGGCCTGGGCGGCGGCACGCGCGATGCCGGCCTGGACCTTGTCCACGGTGGCGCGTTCGCGCACGAAGCGGCGTTCCAGCTGCATCACCGACAGCGCCAGGCGCGGCAGCAGCTCGTCCTTGCCCTGGTTGCCGAAATAGTCGCGCAGCAGGCGCAGCCCCGGTTCCAGCTGGTGGCTGTCGCCGTACACCGCGGCGGGGGAGGGGGCGTCGATGCGCATCACGCTGTCCATCGCGGTGCGGACCACGGCGCCGTCGGAATGGCCGGTTTCGGCGATGCGCCGCACCTGCTGCAGGGCCTGGGCGATGCCGGCCAGCGCCAGGACACGGTCGTCGAAGGAAAAACTCATGCTTGCCTCTCAGGGAAAACGGGCCAGGGCGCACGCTGCTCCAGCGGCGCGTCGGTGGCGGCGATCACCGCACCACCCAGGCATTCGGGGCCGTCATACAGCACCAGCGACTGCCCGGGCGTGACCGCCCGCTGCGGGCGCTCGAAGCGTACCTGCACGGTGCCGTCGTCGCCCACGCGCACCTGGCAGGGCTCGTCCGGCTGCCGGTAGCGGGTCTGCGCGGTACAGCTGAAGGTGCTGGCGGGTGCGCTGCCGCCGATCCAGTGCATGGCTTCGGTGCGCAGGTGCCGGGACTGCAGCCACGGGCTGTCGTGGCCCTGGTCGACATACAGGATGTTGGCCGCCACGTCCTTGCCGACCACGTACCAGGGCGCCGCCGGCCGGCCGCGCACGCCGCCGATGTTCAGCCCCTCGCGCTGGCCCAGGGTGAAATAGAACACGCCGGGATGGCGGCCGATGGGCTGCCCGTGCGGATCGCGGATCTCGCCTTCGCGCGCGGGCAGGTACTGGCCCAGGAACTGGCGGAAATCGCGTTCGCCGATGAAGCAGATGCCGGTCGAATCCTTCTTGGCATGGGTCGGCAGCGCCGCTTCCTGGGCGATGCGGCGCAGCTGGCTCTTTTCCAGGTGGCCGATCGGGAACACGGTGGCGGCCAGCTGCGCCTGGCCCAGCTGGTGCAGGAAGTAACTCTGGTCCTTGCCGCGGTCGGCACCGCGCAGCAGCCGCCAGCGTCCGCCCGCCTGCTCCACCCGCGCATAGTGGCCGGTGGCGATGCGCCCGGCGCCCAGCTCGCGGGCGGCGTCCAGGAAGTGCTTGAACTTGACCTCGCGGTTGCACAGCACGTCCGGGTTCGGGGTACGCCCGGCCGCGTACTCGGCCAGGAAGTGCTCGAACACGCCCTGCCAGTACTCGGCGGAGAAATCGCGGAAATGGAACGGGATGCCCAGGCGGCCGCAGACGGCCACGGCGTCGCGGCGATCCTCCTCGGCGCGGCAATGACCTTTGGCCGCTTTCGGCATCCCGCCTTCAGCGGCACTCGCGCTGTCCTGCGCATCGCCATCGTCGGCCCAGTTCTGCATGAACAGGCCGGCGACATCCAGCCCCTGCCGCACCAGCAGCAGCGCCGCGACGGACGAGTCCACGCCGCCGGACACGCCCACCACCACGTCCGGGCGGCTCATGGCACCTGCCTCAGGATCGACAGCGGGTGGCGCTGCCCGGCCAGCCAGTCCGACACCGTCTGCCAGACCAGCGGGCTGCGCAGCCGGGCCATGTCCGCCTGCAACGCGGCCGGGGTCAGCCACAGCGCCTGCACGATGCCGCTGTCCAGCGCCTGGTCCGGGTGATGCCGCAGCGGCTCGGCGGCGAAAGCGAAGCGCAGGAACGGGGTGCCGTCGGGCGCGTTCCACTGGTAGGCGCCGATGAACGCGGTCGGCCGCACCTCCCAGCCGGTTTCCTCGCGGGTTTCGCGCACGGCCGCCTCGACCAGGCTCTCGCCGGGGTCGAGGTGGCCGGCCGGCTGGTTCAGCACCCGCCGTCCGTCCTTCTCCTCTTCCACCAGCAGCACCTGCCCGGCACGGCACACCACGGTGGCCACGGTGACGTGGGGTGCCCAGCGCCGGGAGCTCAACGCATCCACCCTCAGTACTCGTCCTTCGCGGTCAGTTCCAGTTCCATCGCGTCGGCACTCTTGATCGCCGCGTCGATGGCGTCGCTGAGCACGTCGGCCTTGGCGTTCGCATCGATCTTGACCACGAACATGGCCATGTCGCCCTGCTTGACCCAGCCGCCGAGCTTGGAGTCGTTGGCATCCTCGAGCAGGCGGTTGGCGACCAGCGCCGGCAACTGCGGGCCCGGGGCCTTGTAGCCGGGCGACCAGATCTCGCGGACGCGATGCGCGCCGTAGGTCTCCACCGTCGAGCGCACGAACACCAGCTGGGTGCGGTCATCGTCCATGTCGAACACCAGGCGGTAATCGCCGTCCTCGTCGATCTCATACTTGTATTCGAGCGAATCGAGCAGCCGGCCGACCGCCGCATCGGGCTCGCCGGCCCGCGCGTTGCCAGCCATGCCGGCCCACAGGCCCGCCACCATCATTGCCGCCACGTACTTCTTCATGCGTTCCCTGCGGGGAGTGGTTGAACAGGTGCAAATTGTGCGGCGGCGGGGGTGTTCACGTCCAATTCGGCGCAGCGGCGCCGGGCCAGCCGCTATAATTCCGGGCATGCCCCGCAAGCTCCAACACGAGAACGACCATGGCCTGCTGGTGGAACCCGGCAAGCCCGAGATCGCGCCGCCGCCGCTGTACCAGGTGATGCTGCTGAACGACGACTACACCCCGATGGATTTCGTGGTGGCCGTGCTGCAGAACTTCTTCGCCATGGACCTGGACAAGGCCACCCAGGTGATGCTGCATGTCCATACCCGCGGCCGCGGCATCTGCGGGGTCTACAGCCGCGAAGTCGCCGAGACCAAGGTCGCCCAGGTCAACGAGTACTCGCGCATGAACCAGCACCCGCTGCTGTGCACGATGGAGCGGGCCTGATCCACGCCGCGCCGGCGCGTCCGGCACCGCGCGCCGGTCGCGCCACCGGCGGCCCGCACTGTTCCGGGCATGGCGATGTCGGCCGTATTGGCTGGCGCCCACCGTGCATCCATTGTTTGCAATGGTCGCCCCGGCGGCTGGCATCCACCCCGGTGGCTGCCGCTTTCCGGCGTGGCAACCGGCCGCTGCCGCCCCCGTCCGGCCACTGCTAACGCCGTCTGAACACCGGCATCCGGTAGGGTGATGGAAAACGTGCAGTCAGGCCGCATATTGTCTCCAACCGCAGTCGGAGTCCCCCATGTTCAGCAAAGACCTCGAACAGACGATTGGCCAGTGCTACAAGCGCGCCCGCGAGGCACGTCATGAATTCATGACGGTCGAACACCTGCTGCTCGCCCTGCTCGAAAACCCCTCCGCCCAGGCCGTGCTCAAGGCCTGTGGCGCCGACCTGGACCGCCTGCGCCGGGACCTGGAACAGGCCGTGGAGACCTCGGTCTCGCGGCTGGCCGACGATGATGGCCGCGACACCCAGCCCACCCTGGGTTTCCAGCGGGTGCTGCAGCGCGCCGTCTACCACGTGCAGTCCTCCGGCAAGAAGGAGGTCACCGGCGCCAACGTGCTGGTGGCGATCTTCGGCGAGAAGGATTCGCACGCGGTCTACTACCTCAACCAGCAGGACGTGACCCGGCTGGACATCGTCAACTACCTGTCCCATGGCATCGCCAAGTCCGGCGAGGAGGGCGACGCCTCGCCGTCGATCGACGGCGAGGGCCGCGCCGAGGGCGGCGAGGGCGAGGCCAGGGGCGACGCGCTGGCCGAGTACGCCAGCAACCTCAACGAGCAGGCGCGTGCCGGCCGCATCGACCCGCTGGTGGGTCGCCGCGACGAGATCGAGCGCACCATCCAGGTGCTGTGCCGCCGCCGCAAGAACAACCCGCTGTACGTGGGCGAGGCCGGGGTCGGCAAGACCGCGATCGCCGAGGGCCTGGCCAAGCGCATCGTCGACGGCGAGGTGCCGGAGGTACTGGCCGACGCGGTCATCTATTCGCTCGACCTCGGTGCGCTGGTCGCCGGCACCAAGTACCGCGGCGACTTCGAGAAGCGCCTGAAGGGCGTGATCGGCGCGTTGAAGAAGGTGCCCAACGCGGTGCTGTTCATCGACGAGATCCACACCATCATCGGCGCCGGTTCCGCCTCCGGCGGCACCATGGACGCCAGCAACCTGATCAAGCCGGCCCTGGCGTCCGGCGAGCTGCGCTGCATCGGCTCGACCACGTTCCAGGAATACCGCGGCATCTTCGAGAAGGACCGGGCGCTGGCGCGGCGCTTCCAGAAGATCGACATCGTCGAGCCCACCGTGGGCGAAGCCTACGAGATCCTCAAGGGCCTGCGCCCGAAGTACGAGGCGCACCACAGCGTCACCTACGCCGACGACGCGCTGCAGGCGGCGGTGGACCTGTCGGTGAAGCACATCGGCGACCGCCTGCTGCCGGACAAGGCCATCGACGTCATCGACGAGGCCGGCGCGCGCCAGCGGCTGCTGCCCGAGGGCCAGCGCAAGGCGACCATCGACGTCGAGGAGGTCGAGGCCATCGTCGCCAAGATGGCGCGCATTCCCGCCAAGCAGGTCACCGCCACCGACAAGGACGTGCTGCGGCACCTGGAGCGCAACCTGAAGATGGTGATCTTCGGCCAGGACCCGGCGATCGAATCGCTGGCCTCGGCGATCAAGCTGTCGCGTTCGGGGCTGGGCAACCCGGAGAAGCCGATCGGCAACTTCCTGTTCGCCGGTCCCACCGGCGTCGGCAAGACCGAGGTCACCCGCCAGCTGGCACTGCAGCTGGGCATCGAGCTGGTGCGCTTTGACATGAGCGAGTACATGGAGCCGCATTCGGTCAGCCGCCTGATCGGCGCGCCCCCGGGCTATGTCGGCTTCGACCAGGGCGGGCTGCTGACCGAGAAGATCGTCAAGACGCCGCACTGCGTGCTGCTGCTGGACGAAGTCGAAAAGGCGCACCCGGACATCTTCAACATCCTGCTGCAGGTCATGGACCGCGGCATCCTCACCGACACCAACGGCCGCGAAGCCAATTTCAAGAACGTGATCCTGGTGATGACCACCAACGCCGGCGCGGCGCAGGCGTCGCGGCGCTCGATCGGCTTCACCCGCCAGGACCACGCCACCGACGCGATGGAAGTGATCCGCAAGAGCTTCACCCCGGAGTTCCGCAACCGCCTCGACGCGGTGGTGCAGTTCCAGGCGCTGGGGCTGGACCACATCCTGCGGGTGGTGGACAAGTTCCTGATCGAACTGGAAATGCTGCTGCAGGACAAGCACGTCTCGCTGTCGGCGACCCCGGCCGCACGCGACTGGCTGGCCCGCCACGGCTTCGACCCGCAGATGGGCGCGCGGCCGATGGCACGGGTCATCCAGGACCAGATCAAGCGCCCGCTGGCCGACGAACTGCTGTTCGGCAAGCTGGTCGGCGGCGGCAGGGTCAGCATCGACGTGCGCGACGGCGAACTGGTGGTCGAGACCGAAGCCGAACCGGAGCACCTGTTGCCGGCCACGGTCTGAGGCGGCGACGGCCATGCGCGGGCAGGCGTGCGGAAGGCGGGCAGGGCATGGAGCGGCTCTGCCAGGAGGCGGCGGGGTCGCGCCCGCCGCCCGTCACCGGTCCGCTCCGCTTCCCCGATACCACTGTCACGGACACGCAAAAAAGCCAGCCCAGGGCTGGCTTTCGGGGTGCCCGGCTACCGCGCTTACTTCATGCGGTAGGTGATGCGGCCCTTGGTCAGGTCGTACGGCGTCATTTCAACCTTGACGCGGTCGCCGGTAAGGATGCGGATGTAGTTCTTGCGCATGCGGCCGGAAATGTGGGCGATGATCTCATGCCCGTTTTCCAGTCGAACGCGGAAAGTGGTGTTCGGCAGCGTCTCGCTGACGGTGCCCTCGAACTCGATGGAGTCGTCTTTCGACATGTAATCCTGTGCGGTTCTGCGGATGGCCTTTTCAGGCCCGGAAGCCAAGCATTTTACCCCGCGCCGCGGAATCATGCAAAGTTTGCGTTAAGCCGCGCCCGTGCTGCCCAGCCGGGCGGCCGGCCAGTGGCCGAAACGGCGGGTCCAGCTTCCCGGCGGCGGGTCACCGGGCTCCCGCACCAGCGCCCGCACCTGGGCCAGGAACAGGGCGCGCGGCAACTGCACGGCCCCCATGCGCAGCAGGTGGGGGTTCTCGACCTGGGCATCGATCAGCGGCCAGCCCCAGCCGTGCAGGACGTGCGCCAGTGCCGCCAGCGCGATCTTGGAACCACCGCTGCGCCCGCTGAACATGCTTTCGCCGAAGAACATGCGGCCGATGGCCACGCCATAGATGCCGCCGACCAGGTGCGGCCCGTCGAACACCTCCACCGAATGCGCATGCCCGAGCCGGTGCAGTTCCACGTAGGCGCGGAGCATCCCGGCGGTGATCCAGGTGCCATCCTGGCCCGGCCGCGGCGCGCTGGCGCAGGCCTGCATCACCTCGGCGAACGCGGTGTCAGCGGTGACTGTCCAGGGGCTGGAGCGCAGTGCCCGGCGGAAGCGCGAGGACAGATGCACGCCATCGGTGCGGAACACCATGCGCGGGTCCGGCGACCACCACAGGATAGGCTGGCCTTCGGAAAACCACGGGAAGATGCCGCCGGCATAGGCGTTGAGCAGGCGCACCGGCGACAGATCGCCGCCGACGGCCAGCAGGCCATCGGGCTCGGCGAGCGCAAGCTCCGCCGGCGGGAACGCCGCGTCGGGCTGCGCGGCAAGCAGAAACGGATGCGCTGCGCGGCTCATGTGCCGTCGCCGTCAAGGAATCGGGGATGCTGCCGCGGCACCGGCCGGCGGCGCCTGGAGCGCAGCGCCATACGCGGGTACGGCAGCAACGCCGTGCACGGGACCTCTGCGGCCAGCAGGACACGGTTCACCGGATGATCGCCGCATGACCGGGGCGACCCTGGCCAGCCCGCCGGTCGGGACGCCGCCGCGGCCGCCGCTGCAGGGCCCGGCGAAGCCGCCGCCTGCGTGGCAGACGCCGGACACGAAGTAAGGGGAGTGCGCATCCTGAGTGGCTTGACCTGTACCTGTTCGCGCAATCCCGGGCACGCAGTCGCCCCGGTGCGGATCGGCATCATAAATGGCTTTCCGGCGTGCTGCGGCATGCCGATGCCCGGTCGGACGGTTGGCGCCGGGACACGGCCATGGATACATCGTCCCGAGCCGGCGGCAGTCGATCGGCCCGGAACGCGTCCGCGCCTGCCTTGCCCCGCCATCTTCCATCCGCGTGTCGGGCCAGCCTGGGCCTGCGGCGCCAGCCTGCCGATTCCCGCCTGCGTTTGAGCGATGCGCGGACATCATCGAACAGCGCGCACCCTCCGGCCGGTAGACGATGCGCGCCGCAGGTGGCCTGCTCGACGCGACGGCCGGTCGTGTCCGGGGATGGAGCCGGACGCCCGCGGCCCGGGGCCCTGCCACCTGTTTGCCGCGTCCGGGGATCCGCCGGCCCGGAGGCCCGGAAGGCGTGCCCCGGGGCACTATCCCGCTCCCGGGTCGGGTCCGGCGTCCGCGTTCACTGTGCGGGCGATATGCGCGACGCCGACAGCCAGGCGGTCGGCGAGACCCCGGCATGCCTCGCGGCGAAGGCGCGCGCGAACGCCGATGCACTTGCATAGCCAATCTCCAGCGCCACCTGTTTCGGCGGCTGCCCCCGCTTGAGCAGCGTCTTCGCCACGCTCAGCCGCCACTCGGCCAGGTACTCGCCCGGCGGCATGCCCACGACATGGTGGAAGTGCGCGGCGAACCGCGCGCGCGACATGCCGCTGACCCGCGCCAGGCCGTCCAGGGTCCAGGCCTCGCCCGGAGCGCCATGCAGCGCGTTGAGGGCTTTGGCCAGGCGCGGGTCGGCGAGGCCCGCGAGCACGCCCTGCGCGACCACGCCTGCGGTCATGCAGTGGCGCAGCAGTTGCAGGATCATCAGTTCGCTGAGCCGGTCCAGCGCCGCCTGTCGTCCGCAGTGTTCGGCGAACGCCTCCTCGAACAGCAGCGTCAGCGTGCCGTGCAGCAGCGGGTGGTCGCGCAGCGGCAACACCAGCCGCGCCGGCAGGCTGCGGGTCAGTGGATTGCCGGCATCGGCGCCGAGTTCGATCGACGAGCAGACCAGCTCCGCGCCCATCGCCCCCTCGCCACGGATCCAGTGCGGCGCCGGTCGCGGATAGAAGATCAGGCTGGGCGCGTCGACCACGGTTTCGCCGGCGACCGCATCGCCGATCCGCAGCGCCCCCCGCGCAGCACGTGCAGGTGGCCGACGCCGTCGCGGGCGTCGAAATCGGCGGTGTCGCACAGGCTGCCGGTGTGGAAGACCCGGGCCCGCAGGCGGAAGCAATCGAGCAGTGCGCTGAGTCGGTCCTGCATGTCGAGACGATCCGTGCGTTATTCTGGACGAAATGATACCAATCGTATCGACCGGGCGGGCACAGTGGCGACTCCCAACCACGGCTTCCAAGGAGCCCGCCATGTCTGCCGCATCCCCCCGCATCGCCCCCCTCGACCCGGCCTCGGCCACCCCGGCCGTCGCCGCTACGCTCGCCGCGGTCAAGGCCAAGCTCGGCGTGGTCCCCAACCTGATCCGCACCTTCGCCCGGGCGCCGGTCGCGCTCGACGGCTACCTGGCCTTGTCCGATGCCCTCGCCAATGGCGGCCTGAGCGCCGGCCAGCGCGAAATCGTCGCGCTGTCGGTCGGGCAGGCCAACCAGTGCGGCTATTGCCTGGCCGCGCACACCTTGATCGGCAAGGGCGCCGGCCTGTCCGAAGCGGATATCCGTGCGGCGCGCACCGGCGGCGGCGCCGACCCGCGCGACGCCGCGCTGGCGGACTTCGCGCGGCGCCTGACCGAGCAGCGCGGGGTTGTCGGCGACGACGACCTGGCGGCATTCCGCCGCGCCGGCTTCGATGACGCCGCCGCGCTGGAAGTGGTGGCGCTGGTCGCGCTCAACACGCTGACCAACTACACCAACCACCTGGCCGGGACGGCGGTTGACTTCCCGCCGGTGCCGCTGGAAATCGCGGGCTGAGCGAGGCCCGCCGCGGTACTGCGGGGCGCGCCTGCGGGCGCGTCCCGCGTCTGCGCCCGGTGGTCGTTTGGCCGGGTCCAGGCGCATGCCGGAACAGAAGCCCGAGGCCGCGCAGGCGGCTGCGCCGCTCGCATCGTCGCAGGCCTCAAATCCTGACCATTGCGCGCGGCCAGCGTGGGTTCGGCGTGCAGCGCGAGCCGTTGGCACCATGCGTGGCGGATGCCTGCCGCAGATCGCTGGTGTGGCGTAGCGGCCAACGCAACGCCACGCTCCGCCGGTGTGCCCGCGTCGTGTGCGCGGCGACAGGTCGCCACCAATGGCCGCCCGGCCAGCGCCGGTTACGCCGGCGGGAATGCCGCGCAAAGCGGCGCGGGACGCACGAACGGAGGCGCTGCCCGGCTCATGCGCCGTCGCCGTCGCGGAACGGGGAGTGCCGCCGCAGCGCCTGCGCGTAGCGTGCGACATCGCGCTCCTCGCGTGCGCACCACTCGCGCAGCGCCTGGCGGAACTGCGCATCGGCAACCCAGTGCCGGCTGCGCACGAGGGTCGGCAGGAACCCGCGCGCGAGCTTGTGTTCACCCTGCGCCCCCGGCTCGAAGCGCTGCAGCCCCTCGCGCAGGCAATAGTCGATGCCCTGGTAGTAGCAGGTCTCGAAATGCAGGCCGGGCAGGGCGGCGCCGCCCCAGTAACGACCGTACAACGTCTCGCCACCGCGCAGGCACAGCGCGCCGGCGATCGGCTCGCCATCCTGTTCGGCCAGGAAGATCACCAGGTGCCGCGGCATGGCGGTGGCCAGATGCCGCAGGAAGGGCAGGGTCAGCGCCGGCGCATTGCCGTACCCGGCGAAGGTCTGCAGGTAGAAGCCATGCATCGCGTCCAGGTCGGCCGCGCTTGCCTCGTCGCCGTGGACCACGCGGAAGCCGATGCCGCTGCGCGCCACCCGCGCGCGCTCCTGGCGGATGTTCTTGCGGTGCTTGTGGTCCATCGACGCGAGGAAGCCGTCGAAATCCTGCCAGCCGGGCCGGCGCTGCCACTGGAACTGCACGTCCGCGCGCCGCAGCCAGTCCGTATCGAAAGCCGTGTCCTCGGCCGCGACATGGAAATTGACATGGGCCGAGGACAGCCCCTGCGCGCGCACATGCGCGGCGATCGCTTCCAGCAGCAGGCGCCGGTCGGCGGCGTCGCGGGCCAGCAGGCGCGGGCCGGTGACCGGCGAGTAGGGCACCGCGCCGAGCCACTTGGGAAAGTAAGCCAGCCCATGCCGTGCATACGCATCGGCCCAGGCATGGTCGAACACGAACTCGCCGTGCGAGTTGTGCTTCAGGTAGCCCGGCACCGCGGCGGCCAGTTCATCGCCGCGCCACAGGGTGATGTGGCAGGGCTGCCAGCCCCATTCCGGGCGCAGGCAGCCGTGCTGCTCCAGGCCGGCAAGGAAGGCGTGGCTGACGAACGGGTTGCGCCGGTCGTGCAGGGCATCCCACTGTGCCGCCCCTACCTCGGCCAGGGACGGCAGCACCCGCACTTGCAGGGAAGACGTCATGGCCGCAGTTGCAGCACGTCGATGGTCGGCGGGTTGAACAGGCGCAGGGGCAGGCCGACTTCGCCCACGCCGCGGGTGGTGAACACCCGCACCGGACCGGCCGCCGCCGCTGCCACCTGTTCCCCGCGGTCGAACCCGTGGGCGCTGGGGATGACCTTGCGGTACAGCCAGGGGATGCGGATCTGCCCGCCGTGGGTATGCCCGGCCAGGACGATGGCGGCATCGCCCGGCAGCAGGTCCATGGCGCTGTCGGGGTTGTGCGCGACGACGATCGCCGGCGCGCGACCGGGCGGCCGATGCAGGAAGCCCGGAGCATCCTTGCCGGCCCAGCGGTCGCCCAGGCCGGCCCAGCGGATGCCGCCGGCATCGACCAGGCGCATACCTTCGATGATGCGCACGCCATTGGCGCGCAAAGCCGCACGCAGCGCGGCATCGATGTCCGGGCCCGGCGCCTGCTGGTCGTGGTTGCCGAGCACGGCGTAGACCGGCACCCGCAGCGCCGACAGCGGCGAGAACGCTTCGGACAGCACCAGCCGCTGCGGTTCATAGGTCAGGTCGCCGGCAATGACCACCGCATCCACCGGCAGCGCATCCAGCCGCGCCACCAGCCGCTCGAGGAAGCGGCGGTCCTTGTAGACCCCGAGGTGGATGTCGCTGACCAGGGCGATGCGCACGTGCATGCCGGTGCCGCGCAGCTCGGTATGGGCGACGCGGATCCACTGCGGCTCGATGAAGCGCGCCCACGCGAACAGGCCGCAGCCGAGCAGCAGGATTACGAGCACGGCGCGGTATCGGCGGCGGCGCCATTGCCACAGCAGCCAGACGATGGCCGGGAACACCAGCCAGCTGCCGTGGAACAGCAGTTGCTTGGCGAACACCTTGTCCATGCCCGGCTGCCGGGACGGCCGGGCTCAGTGGCCCTGGGCGTCGAGGAAACGCTCGGCGTCGAGTGCGGCCATGCAGCCGAAGCCGGCCGAGGTGATGGCCTGGCGGTAATGCTGGTCGGCCACGTCGCCGGCGGCGAACACGCCCTCCACCGAGGTCTGGGTGGCATTGCCGCCCAGGCCCGAGCGGATTTCCAGGTAACCGTTGTTCATCGCCAGCTGGCCCTCGAACAGGGTGGTGTTCGGGTGGTGGCCGATGGCCACGAAGAAACCATGCGCGGCGATGTCGCGGGTGCTGCCGTCCTGGGTGGACTTCACCCGCACCCCGGTCACGCCCATCTCGTTGCCCAGCACTTCGTCGACCTGGTGGTGCCACACGGTTTCGATCTTGCCCGCCGCGACCTTGGCGAACAGCTTGTCCTGCATGATTTTTTCCGCCTTGAGCGTGTCGCGGCGGTGCACCAGGTAGACCTTGCGGGCGATGTTGGACAGGTACAGCGCCTCTTCCACGGCGGTGTTGCCGCCACCGACCACGACCACGTCCTGGTCCTTGTAGAAGAAGCCGTCGCAGGTGGCGCAGGCCGACACGCCACGGCCCTTGAACGCCTCCTCGGACGGGATGCCCAGGTACTTGGCGGTGGCGCCAGTGGCGATGATCAGCGCGTCGCAGGTGTACTGCGCGCTGTCGCCGGTGAGCGTGAACGGACGCTGCGACAGGTCGGCGGTGTGGATATGGTCGAACACCACCTCGGTATCGAAGCGCTCGGCGTGGGCCTGCATGCGCGCCATCAGGTCCGGCCCCATCAGGCCATGGGCGTCGCCCGGCCAGTTGTCCACTTCGGTGGTGGTCATCAGCTGACCGCCCTGCTGCAGGCCGGTGATCACCACCGGCTTGAGGTTGGCGCGCGCGGCATACACCGCGGCGGTCCAGCCGGCGGGGCCGGAGCCCAGGATGACGAGCTTGTGGTGGCGGGTGGGCAGGGACGGGGCGCTGGAAGTGCTCATGTATACTCGCGGGAAGTCGGGATTGGCGGCGCGATCGCGCTGCATGGCGACCGTCCGGACCGCTCATAGAGTGGAGACCGGGCTCCGGTGAATCAAGGCGCAGTGATGGAACTGCGCGGCCCACCGGACCGCCCGCACCCACGGTCGCCCCCGTCGCCGACGCTCCGCATGCGTGCCGATGTCCTTTCGCTGCCGTGCCCGTCACCCGCTGCATCGGGCGGATGAAACGGGGCCGCGTGTCGTTTAATATCAATCACTAACCCTGCATTTCTAAGGTCTGGTCCAAGGTGGCGAAACAGGTCCCGGAACGTGACAAGGGCGCTGGCCCGAGCGGCAACGCGCGCAAGCAGGCGGCCGCCGCGGACAATCCACGTCGCAACAGGCTGTGGCGTGACCTGGCGCTGATCGCGATCGCGCCGGCACTGCTGTACCTGCTGGCCAGCCTGTTCACCTATTCGCCGGCGGACCCGGGCTGGTCGCAGGCCGGCTCGGTGGTCGCCCCGATCCACAACATGGGCGGCCGGGTGGGGGCGTGGATCGCCGACGTGCTGCGGCAGTTGTTCGGCTACGTGGCCTACCTGATTCCGCTGATGCTGGCGGCGGTGGCCTGGATCGCCATGTTCGGGCTCAACCGCGAGGACCGCGGCAACAACGACGACCTCGGCCCGGCATTGCGGCTGGTCGGCATCGTCGGTTTCCTGATCGGCGCCACCGGCTTCCTTTACCTGCGCCTGCCGCCGGGCGATGTCGCCCGCGCCGGTGGCGGCCTCGGCGTGCTGGTGGGCAAGTCGCTGCAGAGCGGCTTCGGCCCGGTCGGCAGCAACCTGTTCCTGCTGGTGCTGCTGTTGACCTCGATCACCCTGGCTACCGGCCTGTCGTGGTTCTGGGTGATGGAGAAGATCGGCAAGTGGGTGCTGGCGCTGGGCCCGCTGCTGGACCGCAAGAAGGAACAGGCCAGCGCCTGGCAGCAGACCCGGGCGCTGCGCGAGGAACGCGAGGAAGTGCGCAAGGTCGATGCCGAAGTGCGCGCCAGGCGCGAGCCGGTGAAGATCGAGCCGCGCCCGGTGCCGGTCATCGAGAAGAGCGAACGCGCCAAGCGCGAGACCCAGATCCCGATGTTCCAGGGCGTCAATGGCGACGGCTCGGACCTGCCGCCACTGGCACTGCTGGACGACCCCAAGCCGCAGCCCAAGGGCTACGACGAGCAGACCCTGGAAACGCTGTCGCGGCAGATCGAGTTCAAGCTCAAGGACTTCCGCATCGACGCCCAGGTGGTCGGCGCCTATCCGGGCCCGGTGATCACCCGTTTCGAGATCGAACCGGCGCCGGGCATCAAGGTCAGCCAGATCAGTTCGCTGGACAAGGACATCGCCCGCGGGCTGTCGGTGAAATCGGTGCGCGTGGTCGACGTGATCCCGGGCAAGTCGGTGATCGGCCTGGAAATCCCCAATGTCACCCGCGAGATGATCTTCCTGTCCGAGCTGCTGCGCTCGAAGGAATACGACAAGTCGGCGAGCGTGCTGACCCTGGCGCTGGGCAAGGACATCGCCGGCCGCCCGACCGTGGCCGACCTGGCGCGCATGCCGCACCTGCTGGTGGCCGGCACCACCGGCTCGGGCAAGTCGGTGGCGGTCAATGCCATGGTCCTGAGCCTGCTGTACAAGGCCAGCCCGAAAGACCTGCGCATGCTCATGATCGACCCGAAGATGCTGGAGCTCAGCGTCTACCAGGGCATCCCGCACCTGCTGGCGCCGGTGGTCACCGACATGAAGGAGGCCGCCAACGGCCTGCGCTGGTGCGTGGCCGAAATGGAGCGCCGCTACAAGCTGATGAGCGCGGTGGGCGTGCGCAACCTGGCCGGCTTCAACAAGAAGATCAAGGACGCCATCGACGCCGGCCAGCCGCTGATGGACCCGCTGTTCAAGCCCAACCCGGAAATGGGCGAGGCGCCGCGCCCGCTGGAGCCGCTGCCGTTCATCGTCATCTTCATCGACGAATTCGCCGACATGATGATGATCGTCGGCAAGAAGGTCGAGGAACTGATCGCGCGCCTGGCGCAGAAGGCGCGCGCCGCCGGCATCCACCTGATCCTGGCCACCCAGCGCCCGTCGGTGGACGTGATCACCGGCCTGATCAAGGCCAACATCCCGACCCGCATCGCGTTCCAGGTCAGCTCCAAGATCGACTCGCGCACCATCCTCGACCAGTCCGGCGCCGAAGCGCTGCTGGGCAATGGCGACATGCTGTACCTGCCGCCGGGCACGGCGATGCCGGACCGCGTGCACGGCGCGTTCGTCTCCGACGAGGAAGTGCACCGGGTGGTCGAGCACCTCAAGGCCAGCGGCCCGGCCGACTACATCGAGGGCGTGCTGGACGAGGTCCAGACCATGGGCGACGGGGTGGTGGTCGGCGCCACCGGCCTGCCCGAATCCAGCGGCGGTGGCGACGAATCCGACCCGCTGTACGACGAGGCGCTGCGCATCGTCACCGAGACCCGGCGCGCCTCGATCTCCGGCGTGCAGCGGCGGCTGAAGATCGGCTACAACCGCGCCGCGCGCCTGATCGAAGCGATGGAAGCGGCCGGCGTGGTCAGCGCGCCGGAGCACAACGGCGACCGCAGCGTGCTGGCACCGCCGCCGCCCAAGTGAGTGCCGCGGCGGCATTCGATCGCGATTGCCGCCCATTCAGTTTATGCCGGGCAGACTCTGCCCATTCCCCCGTCCATCGATGACTACCGCCATGAACGTCTTCCTGCGTCCCACGTTGATTGCCGTCGCCCTGGCCGCGGCCGGTCTCGCCGCCGACGCCCATGCCGGCGCGCGCGACGACCTGAAGTCCTTCACCAATGGCCTCCGCGGCCTGGACGGGCAGTTCAGCCAGCAGGTGTTCGACGCCCGCGGCAAGCTCAAGGAGTCGTCCAGCGGCCGCGTCGCACTGTCGGCACCGCGCCTGTTCCGCTGGGAGTACACCCGCCCGCATCCGCAGCTGATCGTCGCCGACGGCAGCAAGGTGTGGGTCTACGAACCCGACCTGGAGCAGGCCACCGTGCGCAGCCAGGGCGAGGAGGAGCAGAACAGCCCGTTGACCGCGCTGATCAACCCGGCGCAGCTGGAACGCCAGTACGACGTCAGCGAAGAGGCGGCTCCGCGCGATGGCCTGCAGTGGCTGTCGCTGAGCCCCAAACGCGAAACCGATGCCAGCTTCCAGTACGCCGCACTCGGCTTCGGCCAGGGCGGGCTGAGCCGCATGGAAGTGGTCGATGCGGTCGGCCAGCGCACGGTGATCGACTTCAGCGGCTGGAAGAAGAACCCGGGCTTCGCCGCCGGCACCTTCCGCTTCACCCCGGCCAGCAACGTGGACGTCATCGGCGAGCGTTGAGCGCCGCAGCCAGCCCCGATAGCGGGCGGCGCAATGACGGTCGCCGTCACCTGCGGCCACGCTAGAATGCCGGCGTGGCCAGATCCAGAAACACGTTCTCCGACCCTCCTGCCGACCTGTTGAGCGCGGACCGGGAGGGCATGCGCCCGCTCGCCGAACGCATGCGCCCGCGCACGCTCGACGAAATGGTCGGGCAGAAGCGCCTGCTGGCGCCCAATACCGCGCTGCGCCGGGCCATCGAGTCCGGCCGGGTGCACTCCATGGTGCTGTGGGGGCCGCCGGGGTGCGGCAAGACCACCTTGGCGCTGCTGCTGGCACGCTATGCCGATGCCGAGTTCCGCGCGATCTCGGCGGTCCTGTCGGGCCTGCCCGACGTGCGCCAGGTGCTGGCCGAGGCCGCGCAGCGGTTTGCCGAAGGCCGGCGCACGGTGTTGTTCGTCGACGAGGTGCACCGCTTCAACAAGTCGCAGCAGGATGCCTTCCTGCCGCACATCGAGCGCGGCACCATCATTTTCGTTGGCGCCACCACCGAGAACCCGTCGTTCGAGCTCAACTCCGCGCTGCTTTCGCGCTGCCGGGTGCACGTGCTCGAGGCGGTGTCGCCCGAGGACGTGGCCGAAGCGCTGCAGCGCGCCCTGGACGATGGCGAGCGCGGGCTCGGCGGCGAGGTCATCCAGGTCTCCCGCGAATCGCTGCTGGAGATCGCCCGCGCCGCCGACGGCGACGTGCGGCGTGCACTGACCCTGCTGGAAATCGCCGCCGAGCTGGCGGCGGGCGAGGGCGGGCGGATCACCCCCGACACCCTGCTGCAGGTGCTGGCCGACCGCACCCGCCGCTTCGACAAGGGTGGCGAGCAGTTCTATGACCAGATCTCGGCGCTGCACAAGTCGGTGCGCAGCTCCAACCCGGACGGCGCGATCTACTGGCTGGCGCGCATGCTCGATGGCGGCTGCGACCCATCCTACCTGCTGCGGCGCCTGACCATCATGGCGGTGGAGGACATCGGGCTGGCCGACCCGCGCGCCCTGGAAATGGCGATCAACGTCTGGAACGCCTACGACCGCATCGGCGCGCCGGAGGGCGATATCGCCCTGTCCAACCTGGTGGTCTATCTGGCCAGCACCGCGAAATCCAACGCCGCCTATGCGGCACTGAACGCCGCCCGCGCCGACGTCGGTGAACTGGGGTCGCTGCCGGTACCGCTGCACCTGCGCAACGCGCCGACGCGGCTGATGAAGACCCTCGGCTACGGCAAGGGCTACCAGTACGACCACGACGTCGCCGGCGGCATCGCCCTGGACCAGACCGCGTTCCCCGACGGGATGGGCGAGCGCGTGTACTACCGGCCGGTCGAGCGCG
Organism: Stenotrophomonas acidaminiphila; assembly: GCA_002951995.1. Lineage (NCBI taxonomy): Bacteria > Pseudomonadati > Pseudomonadota > Gammaproteobacteria > Lysobacterales > Lysobacteraceae > Stenotrophomonas > Stenotrophomonas acidaminiphila. The sequence continues at coordinate 1,809,249 of CP019797.1, read as the reverse complement.
GGCTGGAAATCAAGCTCAAGGAAAAGCTCGACCGGCTGCGCGCGGCACGCGAACAGGCCAGGGGCGGCGACTCGACAAAGGACTGAGCGGCGCCCCGTGCCGCGCCCGGCAACCTTGCGCGGTTTCCATGACAGCAACAGGAGACATCAGCCGATGTGGCTTTCCTTTATGGCGATAGGCGTCGGAGCGGCCATCGGGGCATGGCTGCGGTTCGGCCTGAGCGTATGGCTCAATCCGCTCCATTCCACCGTTCCGCTGGGCACGCTGGCCGCCAATCTGCTCGGCGGCTACGCCATCGGCCTGGCGCTGGCATGGTTCGCGGTACGCCCGGACATCGCGCCGCAGTGGCGCCTGTTCGTGGTGACCGGCCTGCTCGGCGGTCTGACCACCTTCTCCACCTTCTCCGCCGAGGTGGTGCAGTTGTTCCTGCGCCAGCAGTTGGGCTGGGCGCTGGCGACCATGGGCCTGCACCTGGCCGGCTCGCTGTCGATGACCGCGTTGGGCTGGGCCACCTGGCGACTGTTGCGCCCCTTGGCGTGAACCGGCTTTCCAACGCATGATCCGCTTTCCATCTGTAGCGATCGAAAGACGACATGCCGGTAGAGCAGGGTAGAGTGAGCGAGCCGGTACCGGCAACGACCATCATCGGTGCCGACGTCGGCGGAACCTACGCCCGGCTGGGCTGGGCCACCCTGCGACCAGGCGAGCCGATCCGCATCAACGGTTTCCGCCGCTACGCCTGTGCCGAACATCCAAGCCTGGCGGCGATCCTGCAGGATTACGCCAGCGGCCTGCGCGCCGATCCTGCGCTGCCGCCGGTTGGCCGCGTGGTGGTGGCCATCGCCGGGCTGCTGGAGGGCGACCGCCTGCTCAACACCAACCTGGCGTGGCCGGTTTCGCTGGCCGCCACCCGCCGTGAGTCGGGGCTGGGCGAACTGGAGCTGATCAACGACTTCGTGGCGGTGGCCCAGGCCATCCCCCACGTCGCGCGCGATGCGCTGCACCCGTTGTCCGGCGACCCCGCCCATGACCACGGTAGCCCGGCCCTGGTGCTTGGCCCCGGCACCGGGCTGGGTGTGGCGCTGCGCCTTGAGAACAGCCAGCCGCCGGTACTGGCCAGCGAAGGCGGGCACGCCGCGCTGAGCGCCGGCAACGCGCTGGAGCTGGACGTGCTGCGCATGCTGCTGCAGCGCCATGGGCATGTGGACTGCGAGCGCATCCTGTCCGGCCCCGGGCTGATGACGCTTCACGCCTGCCTTTGCGAGCGCGAAGGCGTGGCACCGCGCTGGCAGACGCCGGCCGAGCTGGTGCAGGCGGCGCGTTCCGCCGATGACCCGCTCGCACTGGCCAGCATCCGCGCGTTCTGCGCGTGGCTGGGCAGCGTCACCGGCGACCTCGCGCTCACCTTCGGCGCCCGCTCGGTCTACCTCACCGGCGGCATCACCGGGCATCTCGCCCCGTGGCTGCACGAAGGCGGGTTCCAGCAGCGCTTCCTGGCCAAGGGCGCATTGTCGTCCACGCTGCAGCGGGTGCCGGTGTGGCGCATCGACGACGGCGAACTCGGCGTGCTCGGCGCGCTGGCCTGGCATGCGGACACCAGCGGCCGCGGCCGCATTCCCACGGGAGAGACGTTATGAACAACCGCAGGCAGTTCCTGCAGACCTCGCTGCTGTTGGCCACCGCCGGCGCCGCGCCACGCATGCTGGCATCGCCCATGGCCGCCAATGGCGCGCGCGTGGTCTCCACCTGGGACTTCGGCGTCGGCGCCAACCAGGCCGCGTGGAAGGTACTGGCGGCCGGCGGCAGCGCGCTGGATGCGGTAGAGGCGGGCGCCCGCTGGGCCGAAAGCGACCTGTGCAACCCCACCGTGGGCCGCTGCGGCAACCCGGACCGCGATGGCGTGCTGACGCTGGATGCCAGCATCATGGCCGGCGATGGCCGTTGCGGATCGGTCGCGGCGCTGAGCGACATCCTGCACCCGGTATCGGTCGCGCGCCGGGTGATGGAACAGACCCCGCACGTGATGCTGGTGGGCGAGGGCGCGCAGCAGTTCGCCGTGCAGCAGGGCTTCGAGCGGCGCAGGCTGCTCACCCCGGAAGCCGAACACGCCTGGCGCGAATGGCTGAAGACCGAACACTACGCGCCGCAGATCAACGCCGAGCGTCGCGGGCGCCCGGGCGACAAGGACAACCACGACACCCTCGGCATCCTCGCCATCGATGGCAACGGCCACATGGCCGGTGCCTGCACCACCAGCGGCATGGCCTTCAAGATGCACGGCCGCGTCGGTGACAGCCCGGTCATCGGTGCCGGGCTGTACGTCGACAACGAAGTCGGCGCGGCCACGGCGTCGGGCATGGGCGAGGAAATGATCCGCAACGCGGCCTCGTTCCTGGTAGTGGAACTGATGCGCCAGGGACGCTCGCCGGCCGACGCCTGCCGCGAAGCCATCGAGCGGGTAGTGCACAAGCGCCCCGAAGCCAGCCGTACCCTGCAGGTGTGCTTCCTTGCCATGGGCAGGAACGGCGACGTCGGCGCCTACGCCCTGCATCGCGGCTTCGTGTACGCGGTCTGCGATGCGCGCAGGCAGGACACGCTGCTGGATTCCCGTTCGGTCTACACCAGCGAGCAGACATGAGCGGGCGCCGCCTGCTGGAGATCGCCAGCAACTCGGTCGCCTCGGCGCTGGCCGCGCAGGCCGGCGGCGCCGACCGCATCGAACTGTTCGACAACCTGGCCCAGGGCGGCACCACGCCGTCGCGCGGCAGTGTCGCCGTGGCCCGCGACCGCCTGCGGATTCCGCTGTTCGTCCTGATCCGGCCGCGACCGGGCGATTTCCATTACGACACCCAGGAAGCCGAGATCATGCTGCGCGACATCGAAAGCTGCCGGCAACTGGGCTGCGATGGCGTGGTGATCGGCGCGCTCACCGTTGACGGCGATGTCGACGTCGCGCTGTGCCGGGAACTGGTCGCGGCGGCCGGCCCGCTGGGCACCACATTCCACCGTGCCTTCGACGCCGCCCGTGATCTGCCGGCGGCCCTGGAAGCGATCATCGACCTGGGTTGCCAGCGCGTCCTCAGCTCCGGCGGCGCCGCCAGCGCCATGGCCGGCCGCCACGTGCTGCGGCAACTGGTCACCCAGGCCGGCGGGCGCATCGGGCTGATGGCCGGCGCCGGCCTGAATGCGCGGAACATCGCGACGATCGCCGAATACAGCGGCTGCACCGAACTCCATGCCTCGGCGAAGGCGCTACGCCGCTCGACCATGCGCCACCACAACCCGGCGCTCATCGGCCTGGAAAGCGACTGGATCCAATCCGATGCGGAACAGGTAAGTGCATTGCGGCAGGCATTGGACCAGCTAGTGTGAGCATGCGGGCTGGCCTGCTTCGCTGATCGGATTTTTACATAATATACATTGACCCGAGCAGTGCGGCCGCTGATAGTCGCGTAAGCATATGATTCCAAAGGCGAATTTCAGCCTTTGATGATGCCTGTTCGGCCCGGACCTTGATCGCTTCGGACGGGTCGGCTTTTGCCAATTCCACCAGCGCCGCCAGGTGCTCGTCGGTGATCTTTCCGCCCTTCCTCCAGACCGAAACCGAGTTTCGGGCGACCTTCATTTTCTCGGCTAGCGCCATGTCCGATTCGCGGTCGCATGCCTTGCGCGCTGCGTCGATGAGCCGATTGATCGTCTGCATGTCCTACACCGTTTGACAGGAGTGTCCTATGTGATGTTACATCCACGCCGTGTCCTATGCCGTAGGACACGCCCGCCCCCGGTCGCCCTGCCCGGGTGTGCGGGCTCAGGGCGCAGGGTGGGGGATTCCGTGATGCATTACGAAATCATGCAAGGTCTGGCGCTGGGTTCCGCGCTGTTGATCGGATGGGGACTGGTTTGGCTGTGGGTGTGGCGTCTGGATTACCGTGATGCGTCACGGCATGCGCGGCATCAGGCGGACCGGCTCATTACCTGGGCGCAGATGGAGGCCGCCGTCATCGCCGCCGAGCGCGCCATTGGGGTGCGTCATGGCTGACCTGCCTGACGCGGTTCGATACGCCGCAATCGGCGTGCTGGTTTTGTGCGTCGCACCGCGCGTCATCCTCAGCTATGTGCGCTGGAGAAAGGGCCATGGCTGCTAACGGCCGGCTCTTGGGCGTGGACCGTCGCGTACTTCATGCGCGCTTCCATGAGTCCGTTCCGGGCGTCTACCCGCTGGACGCCGACGTGCAAGCGGTCATGGCCGCGCCAGTGGCCGAGTACTGGATACAGCAGCGCATCGTAGGCGTCCCCGGCTGGACGCTGAAATGCCGCTACGGCCAGGACGTGGCATGGGCCGTTGAGCGCGTGAAGTGGTGGAACGCGCTCCTGCGTGGTCGCCGGCAGTACCGCGTCGTGTCGGTACTAGGTGATAGCTGCACCGTGGTTTTCGGGGAGGGCGCCGGCCATGGTTGATGCCGCAGCTTCTGGACTCCCCGCGTCTAACAGGGGAGTCAGTGAACCTGAACGGATCGGGGTGGTTATCGACTGGGTAGCCTGCTCCTTCGATCTGTTCGCTGTTCTGGACGCCTATGCGTTCCATCACGTGCCTGAGGACCGCGATGCGGTCTGTGCCGACCTGAACGGCGTTGTCGGTGCCTGTGCCCCGGCTGTCGCCCAAGCGCTGGCGGATCACTTCTTCCCGGGCCTGTATGAGCTTGGCGCCCCGTCGCGCGGCCGGTTCTACAACTGGCGCGTGGCGTTGCGTGTGGGTGGCGAGCATGTCGGCCTGTTGGAGTTCGGTGGCCTGAACACCATTCGCCGCGATGGCACCTATACCGCCCGTCTTGAATTGACCGGCGACGGCTGCCGCGTGTTTGAAGCAAGCGCCGGGGATGACCATGCGCAGCGGTGGTCGTCCCTCGCTACGGCGCTTGGCATTGTCGATGCGCGGCTGACGCGCGTGGATATCGCCGCCGATGACTTCGCCGGCCTGTATCCGGTGCAGTGGGCTATTGATCGCTATAACGATGGCGATTTCGACCGCCGCGGACAGCGCCCGAAAGCGCGCCTCATTGATGACATGGGGAACCGCACTGGTAAGACCTTCTATGTCGGCAGCCGCAAGTCGGAAAACCAACTGCGGGTGTACGAAAAGGGCAGGGAGCAGGGTGATCCCGCGTCCGAGTGGGTGCGCTATGAGGGCGAGTTTCATGCCAGCAACCGGCGCGAATTGCCGCTCGATATGCTGGTCGATCCCGCGCCGTATCTGGTCGGCACTTATCCGGTGCTCGACTTCGTAGGCGGCATCGGCGAACGCCTGCGCATCGCGGTCGAAAAGATGATGGCGAACTGTAAGCGGTACGTGGCGCATTTCCGTCGCCAGTACGGCCCCATGCTCAACGCGATGCTGCACGCCGCTGGCGGCGATGAGGCCACGCTCGCGCGGCTGGTGCTGGGTACTGCGCGCTCGACACTGCCGGCGTGGTGCCCGCGTCCCGATGACGCTGCGCAACTGCTCGTGGCTGTCCTGTTCGCGCCTTCAAGCGAAATCGAATCCGAAACCCGGCAGGTGTCTGTCGGAGATTGAATCCTGCGCGCCTGATAGCTGCGGGCGCGGATGACAGGTCATGCAGCTTACTTACGCCCGACATAGCGGGCACAACGGAGAAGAGAATCATGAGCATCAAAGTCACTGTGTTGTCTGCCCAGGTGGAAGAGCGCGACGGCACTTTCGAGGGCCGCAACGGCGACCAGATCAACTACACCACGCGCAAGCAGAAAGCGAAGCTCGAAGCGGGCGGCTTCGCCTATCCGTTCGATGTGCGTCTGGAAGCCGGCCAGCGCGCCTACCCGGTCGGCGAGTACACGCTCGACATGGATTCCATGGTTTCCGTCAACCGCGGCGCGCTCAACCTGAGCAAGTACACCGTGCTGCTGCCGGCGAAGGCTTAAGCAGATGGCCCTGTGCGTCGTTCTGCAGGCCGACGGCACGCTCGTCCCTACTGGACAGCCTGTCTCCGAATGCGCGGGCTATGTGATGCCTTCGGCCGCCGAACACGCCCAGGCATCCATTCTGGTCGATCTCTTCAAGTGGCCGGAACCGGAAGTTGCGGCCGCATGGTTTACGGGGGTGTTTGGCCTTGTTCTCACGTTCCACGTTGTGGGGTACGTGGTCGGCGCCGTCGTCAAGTCGGTCAGTACTGAGCGGGCCTGACCAGCCCACATCGCGCATTTCGCGCACAACCAACAAGGGAGCAAAACCATGGATTTCAGCGAGATTCTGTCGGGCATCGTCGTCACCAGCGCCGTGAGCGCCATCATCGGTGCCGGCGCCATCAAGGCCGCCCCGGGCTTCGCCCGCTGGGCCACCAACAAGGTCGCCACGTTCTTCCGTTGATGCCAAAGGGGGCCGGGAAACCGGCCCCGCTATCCAATGAATACAGAGCCTGATGACGCGATCACCGATGGGGACGATGACGACTGGTGCCCGAGTGCTGCGGTGATGACGTGATCGTGCTTGATGACGGCACCTTGTTCTGCCGCGAGTGCCAACAAGTAATCGACTACTAGGGAAGGTTCCCATGGACTTTAGCGGTGTGCTGAAAGGGCTGTCCGTCGCGCTGGTTGTCGCTGCCATCGTCGGTGCTGGCGCGTTGATGGCGCTGCCGTGGTTCGGGCGCTGGTGTGTCGACAAGATCGCGGGGTTCTTCTCGGATCGTGAGTTGGACGATGAAGAGGATTCCCACGCCGATGATGAGGCGGGTGATGTTGATGAGGTCGTGTGTGCTGAGACGGGCCACGACTTTGACGGAGACGAGTGCATTTTCTGTGGTGCTACGCGCGAGGGGGAGTGAACATGTTTGTCTGCATGGTGTTTGCGTTTATCGGTGGGATCGCGGGGCACGCCGTAGCCCTGGCATTCAATGAAGCAAGTCAATGACCGGGCTCGGCAGCTTCCTGCGCGCGATCGTTCGCTTGCGCTGGCTGGTGGCCCTTGCGGCCGTTGCGGGGTTCTGCTGGGGCTTCGCCGCGCATGCGTCGTTGCCATCCTCGACATGTAAGCCCTATCTGCATTCGTCCGGCTCGTACTACGTTGATTGCGATGAGGGGCATTCCTATCGCTATATCTACGCGCAGCACGCTGAAAAGGTCCGCACCAATAACTATGCCGACCTGTATTTCGTTATCTGGTCCCTCAATCAGCTTCGGCAAGCGCCCGGCTATTCCTTCGTGAAGGGCGACGGATATGCCGTTGTTGCGCGGTCGCTGTCTAGTGAGACGTACACCTCACCTGAGGTGCTTTCGCGCTATGAGGGGTTGTGTGCATCGCGCCCCGAGATTCCGGGGTACAAAGGCCCGGGGCCCGGTGTCGGCGGCCTTGTCTGCGTCGTGGGCTGCGTCTATGACACCGCACTCAACGGGGGCCGGTCGGCGGGCCCGCTACTACTCTGTTCCCCACTGGCGAGGTCTGCGCTACTGGCAATGATCCCGTGCCATCTGAGTTGATCCCTCCCGATCCGGATCCCGATCCCGAGCCGGAAACCTGCGAGGAAAACCCCTCAGCTGAGGGCTGCGAAACGGATCCGGGCGAAGGGGGTGGGACCGATCCGGGTGGCGGCACTGACCCGGGCGGTGGCACCGATCCCGGTGGCGGTACTGACCCGGGCGGTGGCACGAATCCCGGCGGGGAAACAGGGCAGGGGGATCGCCGTGCGGTTACGGTAGCTATCCGCCGTGCCGAGTGACGATTGAAGGTGATGGGGGTGGCGGTGCGCCAGGACCGACGACGGGGCGGCTATACACGCCATCAGGTAAGACAGTTCCGCAGGTGCTTGCGGATTTTAAGTCTCGCGTTGAGGGCGCTCCGATACTTTCTAAGGTGAGGGGCTTTTTCGGAGAGTGCACCGGCGCTGGCGGCTGCCCTAATGCATCTTGGGACGGCGGCGAGTATGCGGGGAGCTTTGATCTATCGAGCCTATGTAGCGGCCCGCTTCTTGAGTTGTTCCAGTTCGCAGGATTCGTTTTCTTGGCAGGCGCTAGCGTCGTCGCGCTTCGGTGGGCACTCCTATGAATCGAAAGCACGTCTTTGTTCTCTTTGCCGCACTCCTCGTCCTCGCTGTCTCTGCCTCGTGGGCGGCTGCGGATGGGGTCGGGCCTGTCACCGCCCTCACCACCTGGGCGCGCGAGCAGATCACGTCACTATGGGCTGACGTGGTGTTCTTCGCCCACGATCTGCAAACGGATTTCATTGAGCTAGTGCTGTCGTTTGTAAGCGCAATCGTCTACCTGATTCCGTCGCCGGACTTCCTGACGGACGTGAGCTTCTGCGGAATGCTGAGTGCAGCCGGCCCATGGACAGCATTTATTGTCGGGCAGCTTCGCGTCGGCGAAGCGATGGCGCTCCTTGCGGCTGCATTGATATTCCGCCTGTTGCGCGTGTTCCTCACTCTCTTCCAGTGGACTTAAACCATGATCTTTGGGCATGAGGGGTTGCCTCGTAGCGGCAAGAGCTATGAGGCCGTGTTGCATCACATTCTGCCGGCCCTTCGCGCTCGCCGGCATGTCTACGTCCGCTTGAATGGTGTGCGTGAGAACCTCGAAAAGATCGCCGACTACCTCGGCATGCCGCATGATGAAGTGCGCTCTTTGGTGCACATCATGGGCGACAAAGAGGCGGTGGATTGGTGCGTATGCGACACCGACAACGATGGCGCGATTTCGTTCCCGCACATTGAGAAGCACGCGCTAGTGGTCGTTGATGAGGCGCAAGAGTATTGGCCGGTGAACCGCGCCAACCTGCCCGAGCGCACGGCAAACTTCTTTGCCAAGCACGGCCATATCAGCATCGATATGGTCATCATTTCGCAGGACTGTAAGGACCTGCACCGCCTGATTATTCGCCGCATGGCGAAGAAGAACGCCTATACAAAGCTCGATGCCTTGGGTGCGGATGAACGCTATTCGGTCAGGTTCTACGCGGCTACCGGCACCGGCAAGTATGAGTGCGTCGGCACTGAAACCCGCAAGTATGATCCCGCCATTTGGGAGCTCTACCATGGCGTGCAGCCGGGCGTAGAGTCCAATGAGGTCTATAAGGGCAACACGCGCACGCTATGGCGCACGCTGCGCACTCCCGCCATTCTGGTCGGCCTCGGCCTCATCGTCGGCATTTTCATGCTGCTTCGTTTCTTCTTCTCCGGCGGTGAAAGCACCGGCGTCGTGAGCAAGGTGCACGAGGTCGTAGAGAGTCAACGGGCCGCCATCCCGGCCATGCAGGGCGCGCCAGGTGCGCAGCCTGCGACAGTTGTTAGCACCACTGCGCCGGATCAGAAGCGCGAGCCTGTTCCCGCCGGCGTTCGCTATATCTTGGACTTGGCCGAAACTTCAAGGGTTCGCCATGCTGGATACCTTGAATCCCGCGACGTGGTGGAATTTCGTGCCACCGGGGAGGGCAGGTGTTGGACCGATTCACCACTGAGCAGCTGTGGGCGCTAGGCTGGTCCGTGAGGCGCACGGAGTATGGCGTGCTCTTGAAAGCGCTGCGTCACGAGATCATCGCGACACGTTGGCCTGTTGATCCCATGGGCGAGCAATCTAACGCAACCACTGAGCGTATCCGCGCGGCGGCGGGGGCGCCTTTGACGAGCGCGAGCGAGTCACAGACGCCTGCGCCGCCCGCATCTGTACCCGGGGCGGTCGTGACCTATTCGCAGGGGAGTCGTGCGGACGTCTTTCCGCGAAATCCGCCGCAGACGATTGGCGGCTTCACGCCGCCGACCAGCACCCTGTAAATACGTGACGCATCACATATAACCAGCGATCATTTGATATACGTGATGCGTCACGATATTTTCGAGTCGTCAAGTACAGGAATATCGTGATGCGCGACGCAAATGACCCGGGCACTGTCGAAATGGAGTTGCCGTTGCCTGCGCGGAAGCGTGGCCGCCCATGCAGTGGGAGCAAACCCATGTCCGCCGCTGTCCGGGCCCGACTGTACCGGCGACGGCGCGCCCTCGGGCTCCTGCTGTCTACGCTTCATGAGGTCAGCGATGCGGCGCTGATTGATGCCGTACGGCGCAATATCCGCGATGGCGAACCGGACGTGCGTGATATGTACATCGAAGAGCTTGTGCGGCGGCACCATTCCGCCGGCAAGATCGGCGAGGACGCTCTCTATGCGGCTCGCAATGCAGGGGCAGGGGTGTAGGGGCGTAGCCCCTACGGATAACGATTCACCCGCGCTGGCGGCGCTTCTGCCCCGGTGTGATCGGCCTACCGGCGTCCTCCCGGCAATCCAGCGCTACCGCCTCATGCAAAGCCCGCTTTTTCTCCCTCTTGGCCCTCGCCAGCCTGAGTTCGTCGCGCAGATAGACCACCTGGGCGGGCTTGCCGTTCTTACGGTGCCTCCGGGCCACGATTGCCTGCCATGGCGCCCCACGTTCGATGCTTGCCTCGGCCATCATCGTGCGCCATTCCTGCGCAATTGTGGCCGTTAGGCCCAACCACGCGAGGTCTTGGGGCTCCAGTTCGCGGCCCTCGGGAGTGACCAAACGGCCGCTCTTAAACGCGAAACCGGCCCAGTGGCCGGTTAGCTTTCTGTCCTTCACGTCACACGCTCCATGCCATCAATTGCCGTGGCAGGATGGGTGCCGACCGTAAGAGCCGGCGGACCCGATGCGACCTGTTCGCATTTAACATAATATACATTATGCGAAATACAGGACCACTCCTGATCGTGCTGGGCGTGGCCGCAGCCCTGTTCCCCCAAGCCCCGCTTCTGGCCCTCCGTCGGCTTAGGTGGATCTGGCTCTGGATCGTCTCTTGCTTGCCGCAGCGTCCACCCAAGGACGAAGAGATTCAGGTGTTCACCGCAGAGAATCTTGGGCGATCCCGACGGAGACGCTGGGAAACCGACGCAGATGTTGTTGAGCAGTTTAGAAACTGCACCCATTTCCTTCCTCGCCACCCCATCTACGGAGAATTCGCTGATATTTAGATCCAGCGCGAAGCTGAATCCTTTCTTTCTCTTCAACTGTCACGAAGCTTGGCTCTCCGTCCGTACTAGGCCCCGTCAACATGTTTGCCTTCCTATCAATAAGCCTTTCCTCAAGCGGCACACGTTGCCAAGGGGCACCGTTTACTGATCGGTACTCAATGTAGGGGAGTATCGGCCTTCCGAGTGCATGCCACGTCTCGCAGTAATAGAAGGTCGTCACTATTGACCATGATTTGTCGGATTCGTCGTAATCAAGAAGCACCGGCACGTAGGTGTCCCGCCATTCGGGTGGCAGTTTGATATCGCCCGGCGCTTTGGTGATCGCAATCGACATCTCCACGGGATCCCTCCAACCTCCGGTACCACCAAGCTCCGAGTACGTCCTCCCTTGTGCAGTCCGAGCAACCACAATCATTCGCCCATCCACAAGCCGAACCTCTTCCGACCATTTCAGCTTGCCCTGTCGCATCCAACCAGAGTCAACGCACCCGCAAAGACCAGGAAGCACATGAACCAATAGACAGCTTGGCTAGTACGCATCGCCTCTCCCTTAAACATGAGCGCAAAATGGTGGCGTCAATTCAGAAGCTCGCCATCTCTCCCGCATCGCCTCTAGTGCGTGCGATGGCCGGAAGCGGGCTCACCAACAGGGGCGCTCCTTACGACTCTGTCAGCCACAGCACTGGGGTAATCGGTGGGAGCCACCCGGGCAGACGACAGGTCATCTGGATGCTGAGTTCGTCCCGGTGTGCATCGAGAGAACGGTAAGCCCGCCGGTTCTTGCTGGCGATCTTGACTGCAGACGTGGCCGTCTACCAGGGCTATCCGACAAAGGCGAGCTCTGCGCAGGGAGTCCTGATAGCTCCAGCCCACGTATCACTGCTTCCGAAAGGTCAATCCCAGGTAAGTCATCACCTTACCTCCCGCATCCGTACCGAACGACACCGCATCACCCGTCATGCTCGGGCCCAGCCCGCCGGTCCGGGCCTCGTCCGCGGCGACCGGCACCAATGGATAGGTGAACGTGCCCGTGTTGTAGCTGACCTTCAGCACCGGCAGGCCATCGTCCTGCAGGCGTACCTCGGCCTCGGCGATCTTCTCGAACCCCGGCATCGTGTACCCGACCGGCCGGTAGCGGCCCAGCCGCTGCTTCCACAGGGTGCCGGGCGCGTCGTCCGCGATGCGGTAGCCCAGCTGGCGCTCGCCCTGCCCCCGGCGCCAGAACAGCACGTGGTACGGCCCGATATCACGGAAGTAGTAGAGATCGCCGTCCGCCTCGCCGGCACCCTGCACGGTGAACACGCCAGGGGATGTCTCGATCGCCCGGTGGGTTTCCGCGTCGCGCCGGATGGACAGGCCTGTCTCGGTTTCGTCCAATTTCGCGTAGCCGTTCTTCTGCACGTAGTAGCCCGCATGCCGTGAACGCGAAACGCTGGAAGATATGGGCAGCGGCGCGGGTAGCGGGACGATATCCTTCACCGAAAGGCCATGTGCCTCCAGCCAGCGGAAAGCGAACTGCTCGCAGATCGCATCGCTCCCCACCGTGTTGGCCAGGATGACCGCGGCCGTCCGCTGTTCCGGGATCAACAGCACTGCGGCATTGGAATAGAACGTGCTGCCGGCATGGTAGGCGGCGAAGCCGCTGTCGTTGCGGAACAGGAACCACCCCAGTCCCTTCTTGTTGGTGTCGATCGGAATGTCGCTGCGCTGGGTGAACATCGACCGGACCGTGGCTTCCCTGGCCAGAGGAGAGCGCTCGCCGCCATACGCGGCCATCAAGGCCGCCGCATAGGCGGCCAGGTCTTCCGCCGTGGAATAGATGCCGCCGGAGGCGATGTCGCGCAGTTCGAAGGCCGCCGCCTCGGCACCGTCCGGCCCGTAGGCCTTGCTGCGGCCGGCCGCATGCGGGTCGTCTGCGAAACCGGTGTTGTTCATGCCCAATGGCATGAAGATCCGCTGTTTCAGGTAGTCCGGGTAATCAATCCCGCTGGCCTTGACCAGCGCGTGCCCCAACAGGTTGTAGCCAGCGTTCGAATACAGGCCCACGGTGCCGGGCGCATGCGCCAATGCGGTCCGGTTGAGCAGCGTCACCACATCGGTATAGCGGGCCTGATCGCTCCGCATGTCGCGGAAAACATCGGTCGGCACGCCGGAACTGTGGGTGATCAGGCGCCTGAGCGTCACCTGGTTGCGGTCTTCGCCATGGGTGCGGATACGGAACTCGGGCAGGTAGCGGGACAACGGCTGGTCGATATCGACCACGCCCTGCTCCTGCAGCTGCATGGCCGCCAACGCGGTGAAGGTCTTGGTCACCGAGCCGATACCGACCTGGGTGCCCGGGGTCATGGCAATGCCAGCGTTCTTGTCCGCATAGCCGAAGCCCTGTTTCCACACGATCTTTCCATCCACGACCAACGCGGCCGACACACCCACCACGCCGCTGTCCCGCTGGCGCTGCGCCAGCCATCGGCTGAGCTCCGCGATATCGGCGGACGCCTGCGGCCTGGCGGCCCAGGCCATCGCCGGCAGGATCGACCACAGCACGGTCAGGAAAATGCGGATGTTCTTTGCTTTCATGGTGTGGCTTGGACTCCGTCAACAGGGCGTGAGGCCCGATGGAAAGCGCAGTTGGGGCCTGCTTTTATCCCAAAGCACGAGCGTACCGTGACGCACTGTCCGAGCCCCCGCCAGATTATCAAGGTGGATGAGGTGCGGATGTCATTTCCGAGCCGGAATGAGTCCCTCCCTACCCTCGAAAAACCTCCAACCAGGCAGTTATTGACCACAGCCCCAGGCCCGATGCAGACAGGAACTCAGAAGAAGTTGCTCCTTTCCATATTTCGCCTCCGCAGGCAATCTCTGAGTGCAGTAATTCCCTACTTATGCAGCTGAGATACACTGCCCTTGGTTGCCCCCATCTCCCTCGCAATATCCTGAAACTGTTTCTGATGGATGTAGTGGTCGATCAGCATCTCGCGACGGCGCACCGGGATGTCGAGAAGTGACTCGTGCAATAGTGAACTCCAGCTCCATGAATCGCATCTCAGCATTGAAGTTAAGCGCACTGCCCATCCAGCATCAGGCCCAAGCCCAGTCCGACGACACTAACGACGAAGGCAACAAGCTCATCATTGTCGCCATCGCGCATGGATTCCAATGGTTCCAGCGGTACTCGATGGTTGCTGTCCATCGCGTCCGCCCATAGAGCGGAAAGTCCTGGTAGGAGCCATCACCGGAATACCGCCGCATCACGCTGCCAGCCGCGTTGAACACACCACCCTGCAACGCCACCCGCCGCTCGAAGCCGGTCACCCAGCCATCGGCCCCGACCTCGGACAACAGTCCCAGGCTGTTGTATGTCCGCGTCAGGTTCACGCCAAGCCCGCGGAACACCAGATGCTCGTCGCTGCTTTGCCAAACCAGGTTGCCGGTGGCCGCATTCACGTACTGGCTGTCTCGCCCCTGCCCCACCCCGGCACCACCACCGAGCCCATACCCCAACTGGCTCAGCGAGGTGTTGAACAGACCCAGACCGTTACCCGTGAACACTGCCGACATGACCACACTCCCCGGCTACCCCCGCGTCCCTCATGGACGCAGTCGGGCCCTCCGGTGAATTGTCCCGGCGAGCCGGAGGAAGTTTAGGCAGAGCAATTGCCCCTGTTTGCCATGCGCCAGTATCCTGGACGTGGCCGACCAGCCTCAGAAGCCCCAAGCCGGAAAAATACTGGTACGGTCAGCCACGACCGCCCGATGTCGCCGGTTGGTACGCTACTCAGATCGATGACGACCGCCCGGCCCTGCCTCTGGAGACATTGCCTGAACTCTATGGGCGTCTGTCCCGATATCCGTGGCGACGCTTACGTGGTCTGCCCCAAGCCAGCCCAAAGACGTGCAGGTTATCGGGTGGGGAACTTCGGTGAGAGAGCACGCCGCGCCTGCATCAACCGGGAAGCCTCCCCGGAAGCCCGAAACGGAAAGCCGCCCGGGAATCACGCTCATGGCAACATGACCGGCATGACTGGATTCGATGAGCGACATGCGGACGACAACCCTCATCGCCGGTGCCATGCCGACTGCAAGATCTGAAATCACCACCCTCGGCATAGTGGATTTCCACGTCCATGTAGCACGAAGCTGAATCTAAGGATGCCATGCAGCATCGTTGGTGAGTTCCCCTTCATGCCCGGCATCCGCCAACAAGGAGTCGAGAACCTGGGCAAACGTCATGGGACGGCCGATGAGGTAGCCCTGAAACTCATCACACCCATGCTTCAACAGCCATTTACGCTGCTCGTCATTTTCCACCCCCTCAGCAACCACCTTCAGTCCAAGGCCGTGGGCAAGCCGAATGATCGAGGCGCATATCAGTGCCTGGCGGTCATTCAGGGAAATCTGGCCAATGAATGTGCGATCGAGCTTGATTACGTCAGCCGGCAGAAGGTCCAGGTACGAGAGCGAATTGAAGCCTGTACCGAAGTCATCGATGGCTACGTGGACACCCATGTAGCGGAGAACTGCGAAGCTCTTCCGCCAATGGGCGGCGTCGTCAATCAGCGCGGATTCGGTGACTTCGATGCCAATACAATCTGGTCGGAGGCCATGCAGCTCACTGATTTCCAATAACTCACTCGGCAGATCTGCCAGGACCGAGGCGATCGCCGGTACGTTGATGGTCACCAGGCAATCCAAACCATGCTTCCTATGGATGGATATCACCTCGAAGGAACGCTTCATTATGAGGCGCAGAAGCTCCTTGCTCAGCCCTACGCTTTCGACGATTGGAATGAACTCCGTAGGCTGCACCGGCTCGCCGTTAAGCTTCCAGCGGGACAATGCCTCGTACTTGCGTGAGCCTCCACCGTTGCCATTGTCCACGGCGGGTACAATCGGCTGGAAATAGACTTCGATTTCTTCTCCCCGTATCGCTCGCCGCAGCTCGACGGCGAGCCATCTCCGCCGTCGAGAGCGCTCACCGAGTGCCTCCGTATATACGGAGGGCGAGGACGGATTGCTTTCCGTGCCGCGCGACCTCGCTGCGAGCCCAGCACATGCAATTATCTGTTCAGCTCGCCTCCCATCATGCGGAAAGCGAGACAGGCCACAGCGCAGATAAACCTGCCATTGCCCACCCTCTGCGCGGACCGGTTTCTCCAGAAAATCACCGGCCCTGACAACCAGCTCCCGCAGATCCTCACCATGCGCACTGGCCACCAGGATGCAGTTGGGAGGCTGAAACCCCCAAAGCTCCCCGGTCCTTCCGTTCCCAAGGAAGGAGATCGCCTCTTTCGCGATAGCAAGTGCGACGCTGTTGCCAAACAGATCGGAAATTTCGGTAAGCCCATGCAGACGCAGGGCGGCAATTTCGTAACGGGCGCCGAGTAGTCCGCCATCAAGCAGATGAGCGAGAGCTTGTGGATTGAGCAGCCCGGTAGCCGCATCATGCTTCGCCATGTGCTCCAGCGCATGCGTCATGGACGTAAAGGAGCTCACATCCTCTACCAGCGCCAGGCGCAAACCGCATCCGGATGGCAGCAGGTCCACGGTGGCGACGCGCACGTCGAGCATGGTGCCGTCTTTGGTCAGATGCTGCCAAAGCCTCGACTTGTTCGCGCCTATCCGATCCTCACTACGCGCGAGCATCGTGACCTCGGGACGGGCCTCGGCCGGGCGTATGTCCAGAATGGTCATCCCCCGAAACTCCGCCAGGCTGTAGCCGTAATGGTTGACCGCGGCCTGGTTGGCCCAGACAAACTGCAGGGTTTCAATTTCATAAACCCACATCGGAAGCGGGCTCGCCTCCAGGAAGTGCTGAAAGTTTGAGGGATCGAGCATCACGTCGCTCCGTCGGTCGCGCCCCGGGGGCCGGGTCGCACTGAACATGGCGGGGGGAGGGGCTTTACTCGGCAGCGGCTTCAGGTCGCCAAACTTGAGATATTCGTAATGTCAGGGCAATTCCTACGACCAATGGATCAGCAAGGCTGCGGCCCAGTTGCCGTTATTGACGACAACTGGGATAGCGGGCATTGGGCCTGCTGGAGAAGGCGGGATGAAAACGGTACTCATGCGACTCAAGGTTGGCGCGCGGCTTGCACTGGCGTTCTCTGCATTAATCGTACTCGCAAGTGCAATCTGTGCATTCGCCATCTGGCAACTGAGGCATGTCCAGCAGCAGATGGATGAGGTGATGGGCCGCAATTTGACGGTAATCAAGCAGTCGACAGAGATGCAAGAGGCGAACGCAGCGATCATCGCCGCGATGGATGTTCTCACGATGGTCACCGGTGAACAGCAGAACCAGCAGGCACTCAAGGAGATTGAGGCTCGTCGCAAGCAGTACTCCGAAGCCGAAAAGAAGATGGAAGAACTGACCAACGACGCGGATGGAAAGGCGCTTTTGAAGCGAATCGCCGCCGCACGTTCCTTGGCCCGCACGCGCAATGACGAGGTTATCGCGCTCGCACTGGCGGATCGGAATGCGGAAGCACAGGCAATGCTGCTGTCCAGGGCGAGGCCCGCGGTAACCGCATGGCAATTGCTGCTGAAGGATGCTGCCAACGCGCATACCCGCAAAGCCATGGCCGCATACGAAGAGGCCAAGAGAACGGCCGGCAGGACGCGGGCAGTGCTGTTGGCCGCCTTGTGCATCTTCGTGGCTTTGGGCGCGGCCCTGTCCTGGGCGATCACTCGAAGCCTGGTGGGTCCTCTGACCCGCGCGACCCAGGTGGCGAACGCAATCGCCGGAGGACGGCTTCAGAACGACGTGGAGACCTCTGCCACGGACGAGCCCGGCCAGCTTCTGCGTGCCATGGGCCAGATGCAGGACGAAATTCGCCGGTTCTCCAGCGAGACCGGCCTGATGATCACTCAGCACGCAGGCCCGGATATCGCGCACAGGATGCCGACGGATTTCCCTGGAACATACGGCGATCTGGCACAGGGCATCAATACCATGATGTTCGAGCATCTTGATGCCATCGTGGACGCCATCGACGTTCTCAATGCCTATGCAAAAGGAGACCTGAGCCGCGATGCGCGCCGCCTGCCTGGTAGCCGCGCGATACTGCACCAGGCCATGGATGCGGCAAAGGCAAGCTTGTCGGCCATAAACGAAGAGATAAAGCGGCTGGCGCGGGCGGCCGCCGCCGGCGACTTCTCGGAACGCGGCAACGCAGCCGCCTTTGATCATGATTTCAGGATCATGGTTGATGGCCTGAATGCCATGATGGAAGTCAGTGACAAGAACCTGGGTAGACTGTCTGAGCTGCTGCGTGCCCTGGCTGAGGGTGACCTCACCAATCGGATGGAGGGCGAATTTCAAGGCGTCTTCGCCAGGATGCAGGACGACGCGAACGCGACCATTGGCCAGCTGGCAAGCATCGTTTCCCGGATCCAGGCGGCGGCGCACAGTACCGATACGGCCGCCACGGAGATCGCCGCGGGCAATGATGATCTTTCACGTCGTACCGAACAGCAGGCAGCGAATCTGGAGGAAACGGCAGCGTCCATGGAGGAGCTGACCTCGACCGTGCGGCAGAACGCCGAGCACGCGCAGCAGGCAAATCAGCTGGCCCGTTCGGCCGCCACGATTGCGTTGCAGGGGGGCGAGGTGGTGAGCCGCGTTGTGGAGACAATGTCGGGCATCGAAGCCAGCTCAAGGAAGATGGCGGAGATCATCTCGGTAATCGACGGAATTGCCTTCCAGACGAACATTCTCGCCTTGAACGCTGCAGTCGAGGCCGCGCGTGCCGGTGATCAGGGCCGTGGTTTTGCCGTGGTTGCTTCGGAAGTCCGCACCTTGGCCCAGCGCTCGGCAAACGCTGCCAAGGAGATCAAGCGACTGATCGATGAATCGGTGGAACAGGTCGCCGATGGCTCGAACCTGGTGGGCCGCGCCGGGGCTACGATGGATGACATCGTCGGGTCGGTCCAGCGGGTCACAGACATCATGGGGGAGATCTCGGCAGCGTCACAGGAGCAATCTGCAGGGATCGAACAGGTCAACCGGACCATTACCCAGATGGACGAAGCGACACAACAGAACGCCGCGCTGGTGGAGGAAGCAACAGCCGCGGCCCGAGCGATGGAGGAACAAGCTGCCGAACTGTCCAGGGCAGTGTCCCAGTTCCGCCTCTCACGGTCGGCAACCGTCGATGGCGGCAACCCGGGGGTGTCGAGTCGAGCACGAGCGCCCCTGGCCGTGGTGGCCACGGCCACCGTCTGACGGATCACTACACGCCGCAGCGGGGCCAGCGCTCCATGTGCAGGCCCCGCATGGGTTGTCGTGTCGCCTGGGTGGCTGGCCTATGCAGCCTGCCTTGGCTGGCTTGGCTGGCTGCGATTTTCGCTCTCACCACGGGTTGGCAGGTGACCCGGGAGCGCCACGCGTGGCCACCGCATCAGACAGCCAGCCCGTACCG